>CAZOUP010000080.1:0-24780 GCA_964583035.1 uncultured Akkermansia sp. | reverse complement strand
GCTTTGCCTACGGGGCGGTTTCAGGTCTTGTCTCGGTGCTGGAAGCTGCCTCGTTCGAATCGGTACTGCTGGAGGAAGAGGGCGTTTTCGCTCATGAGTTCACGAGAGGTGAGGACCGGATTGTGAGCGCATTTTCTCTGACCGACAAAGGGCAATTGGATTTCGAGAGCGACGCGTCGGAAGTGATCGTGATCGACCCGATGGGGAATGAAAGGCAACGTTTCGAGGGCAGTGCCGCATCGTTAGTGCTGGATGGCTATCCGCGTTATTTGGTTTTCAAAAACGCCAATCGTGTTGCACTGCGGTGATTGAAGTAGGGCTACGCAAATATTCCATCGACGACTCGCCCATACACATCCGTGAGCCGGAAATCGCGACCGCCGTGGAAATAGGTCAACGCTTCGTGATCAATACCCATGGCATGCAGTAAGGTCGCGTGAAAGTCGTGGATATCGACTTTGTCTTTCACTGCGTAAAAACCGAAATCATCGGTCATGCCGTGGTGGTAGCCGGGCTTCACGCCGGCGCCGGCGAACCAGGTCGTGAAGCCGTGTGGATTGTGGTCGCGTCCGTTTTGATGGCGGCCGGTGATGCCGTCGAAAAATTCGAAGGTCGGGGTGCGGCCGAATTCGCTGCCGCAGATGACGAGGGTGTCGTCTAACAAACCTCTCACTTTAAGATCGTCGAGCAAAGCGGCGATTGGTTTATCGACGGCGTGAGCATTGCCGCGATGGCCCTTCTCCAACTCCGAATGCTGATCCCAGAGATTCCCGTAGCGAGGGGTCGCGTGGTTTACGGTGATGTAGCGCACCCCCGATTCGGCGAAGCGCCGCGCGAGGAGGAGAGCCCGCCCGAACTCGTCGGTGTGGTCCTCGCCGATGCCGTAGAGTTTTCTCGTTGCTTCCGATTCGTTGTCGATATCGAGAAGGTCCGGCGCTTCGGTTTGCATGCGGAAGGCGAGTTCCATTTCATCGAGGGCGGCTTCCTCGCGACCGGCCGAGTTAATCTGTTTGATGAAGTCGAGATGGCGTTCCTGTTCGGAAAATTGAGGTTTGAGATTGTCCCACGCAAGGTCGGGTTTCTTTTTGTCAGGACGATCGATCGCGGTGCCGCCGTAGTTGCCGGGGAGGAAGCCGGTGGGCCGGTTCGGATCGCCCGGGGTGATGTCGATGTAGGAGGGCAGATTGTCATTCATCGAACCGAGTCCGTAGACTAACCAACTCCCAAGGGTGGGGCGCACTTCGATGGGGACTCCGGTGTGGAGAACCCGCTTCGCGGTGACATGGTCATTGCTCGTGTGGTTCAGTGAGTGAATGAAACAGAGGTCGTCGATGTGCCGCGAGTTCACTTCGGGGAAGAGGTCGCTCGCGAAGGTTCCACTTTCGCCCCAGTGCTGCCAGGCGAAGGGAGAGGGGATCACGGTGCCCTGCTTCGCAAAGGTAAAGCTCGGTGGGGTAATCGATGCGGGGAGGGGCTGTCCGGCGTACTTTGCGAGGGCGGGTTTGTGATCGTAGGAATCGATTTGGGAAAGGCCGCCTTCGAGAAAAATATAGATGATCCGTTTTGCCTTCGGCGCGTGATGCAAATTGAGGAGTGATCCGCTCGCGGCGGAGGCGATGCCGGTCCGCGCCATGAGATCAGCAGCCGCGACGGAGCCGAGGCCGAGAAAACTTTTTCTCAACCAGTCGCGTCTTGTCAGGATTTTGTGAGGGCAATCACTCAAGGTGGCTGAATGGGTGGGAGGAGAAAAGTCCGAGTCCGGCGCGGGTCCAGGCCTCGACGGGGGAAAGGTTTTTGTTAGCTTGTAAGTCGGTCACGTAGCCGAGGAGCGCGGCTTCGGCTTCGCCATGAAGAGGCATCCCCATGATACCTTGATACGTCGCGGCGGCGCGATCTGCGTCGCTTTCGTGTTCCGCGATAATGGATGTGGCGAGCTGCTCTGCGTAGTAGCGGGGAAGGGGATTGTTGAGCCACCAGAGCGATTGGGCGGCGGTGAGACTTTCGTCACGGTCGTGCATGGGGCGTCCCGATTCGTCGAATCCGAAGAGCGGGAACATCTTGCGGATTTCCATGCCGAGTCCCATCGGCGAGCGGGAGGAGGTGAGGATATAAAGAGCGCGGTCTTTCGACAGATTCGTGTTGAGCGGTTTGCCGACGGGCTGGCGGGTGGCTTTGCCGATGCTGGAAATCATGCCGTCGTAGATCGCTTCGACCTCGAGGCGGCGCATCGGAAATTGCGAGAGGAGAGTGCCATCGGGGTCAAGTTCGCGGTTCTCCGGCGTCTCGCGGGACGACGCCCGGTAGGTCGCGGAGCTCATGATGATCCGGTGGAGGTGCTTGATCGACCATCCGCTCTCGATGAATTCGGCGGCGAGCCAATCGAGCAATTCGGGGTGGGTCGGGCCGCTGCTTTGTTTGCCGAAGTCATCGGTCGTGCGCACGATGCCCGAGCCAAAGTGCCAGTGCCAAATCCGGTTCACCATGACGCGGGCGGTGAGAGGATGGTCGGGGTGCGCGAGCCACTTCGCGAGCTCGACGCGACCGCTCTCTTTCTGATCAACCGGAAAAGACGCGGCAACGAGATGATCGGCAAGCGTTGGCACGCCACGGGGAACGGGATCGCCTTCGGTTTGGTAGGTGTCGCCGCCGGTGTGAACGGGGAGGGCGATCATGTCTTCCGCCTCGGTCACGCCGAGGGTTCCCTCCGGATAGTGGATGGAATCCCAGGCGGTGAGAATTTTTTCCTCCAGAGCGAGGATCGGTTTTTTTTCTGCTTCGGTCAGGTAGGCGACGGTTTCGGCGAGGGTGGGTTCTCCGATTTGCCGCATCCAGGTGGGATCGTCCGGTTTGAGGATACCCTTCACGATGCGGAAAGAGTCGAGGATGGGGAAGGGTTCGTTCGGATTCACCTTGAGGCGGATGTGGAGCGAGCCGTCGTCGAGATCCCGAAGGGGGACGGGATGCCATTTGAGAAACTCGGGGGCGGAACCAAAAGTGGGTTCGCTGAGGATGCGCCCGGGCTCGTCTTTGAGGTCGAATTCGAGGATGACGGGGGCCGGCTCCCGCGCGGCATAGCGCACGAGGAGGGTGTAGTCGCCCGGTTCGGGAATGATGACGCGATACTTCACCCAGCGATCAATCGCCTTGCGGGTTTCGATGATTTCACCACGTCCGATTCGGGTCGTCTTGAGATTTTTGTGACCGTCGAAATCCTCGGCTTCGAAGCTCAGGATTTCCCGATCGACTTTGCCGGGGACGTTGAATGACTCGCGCGGCAGGACGGTGCCTGTTCGCAGGGTTTCCAGTTTCTCATGGAGTTCCGAAAGAAGTTTTGAGGCTTCGTTTCGTTGCTCGATGATGGCGTCGATTTCCGGCTCAGTCGCCAGCGGGATGAGAAGGCGCGGGCGACCGTCTTTCCATTCCTCTGAAAATTTACTCGTGATTTCGGTGCTTCGGAAGATGCCCGCCATCGCATAATAGTCGCGCGTCGGAATGGGGTCATACTTGTGGTCGTGACAGCGGGCGCAGGAAAAATCCATCGCAAGGAAGGCGCGGGTCGTCGCCGAAATTTGCTCATCGACGATGTCGAGGCGGAGCTTGTTCGGGTCGGTGCATTCGTCGAACCACTGCCCGATCGAGAGAAAAGCGGGGGCGGTGATGCGGTCAAAGTAGGCCTCCTCCGTTTCCCCAGGCTCTCCGAGGAGATCGCCCGCGAGTTGCTCGGCGATGAAGCGGTCGAAGGGCTTATCGGTGTTGAAGCTGCGGACGACATAGTCCCGATAGGGCGCCGCGAGGTCGATTTCATCGACGCCGGGGACCTTGATCGTTCCCTGCACGTAGCGCGCGATATCGAGCCAATGGCGTCCCCAACGTTCCCCGTAGTGGGGAGAATCGAGAAGCCGATCGACGAGATTTCCCCAGGCATCGTCCGAGCTGTCATTGCCGAAAGCCTCGATTTCCTCCGGCGTCGGCGGCAGCCCGGTCAGGTCGATCGTGGCGCGACGGAGGAGCGTGAAGCGGTCGGCGGGCGGGTTTTGCTCCAGCCCCGCCGCGACCAAACCCTGTTGGATGAAGTGGTCAACAGGGTTGACTTCGGCGGGAATCGTCGCTTTTTCGACTGCTTGCAGAGACCAGTGCTCTTCGGCGCTCGCAGGGAGCCAGAGCGCGATGGACACGGAAAATCCCGCCAAAAAGAGCAAAAACGGCTTTTTGACGTTCAAAATCGGATGATGTCCGGTCGTTGGCACTTGATTAAAAAGGTATGCAATCAATCTTTCACGCGATGCTGGACCCTGACGGAATTAGACCGACGGGTTAAGTAATGGTTCATTCACTCTACGAATACGGGCTTTGAATCGTTTTGAAGACGAGCATCTCAGCAATTTTTTAGACATGGCTTCCTCCTACCAACTCCCTCGCGTTAATCCCTGCTTTGTGACTCATAACCTCGCTCTGGGCGGGGCACAAACTGCGGTCTTGCGTTACATCAGTGCTCTTCCCGAGTGGGTTCGCGAGCGCACGACGCTTTATTCTCAGTCCGATGACATGCCTTTGCTCGATGCTGCTGAGCAGAGCGGTTTCAGTTGTGGAAACGTGACCCGCGAGGCTCCGGTTGATCCTTCCTCGTGGTTTTTGAGTTATGGCGATCTTTCCGGGCTTCCGCAGCGCCCGACTTCTCTGGTTCTTCACTCCTGGGACGACGCGGGCTGGCGTTTCATCAATCGTGCTTACGACGATTTGCACGGCATGACTGTCGCCGGGGTTTCGCAGAAGGTGCTCGACCGCTATGCCGGTTGGGCGAGTGAAAAAAATCACCGCATCGCCGGGGTCATGACGCCTCCGGTTTCGGAGTTCACTTCCGCGAAGGGGAAATTTGATCCGAAAGGCCGCATCGTCGTCGGCTGGATGGGACGCCCGCTCGAGTCGAAGGGCCTCATGACACTTCCGTATTTGCTCGAAGCTGAGCCCCGCATGGTCATCCGCGCCTGGACCGGTTCTGATACCGCCGGACTCGAATACACGCAGCGGACGCAGGCCGAGGCTCTCGCCAAGGTAAAGGCGCTCGCGGAAAAGCTTGGGGTTTCGGATCGTTTTGATATCCGACCGCTCGACTTTAACCCGTTTAATTACCGGCATCGCCTCGAAGGCTGCCATGCGCTTCTCGGGAACAGCGAGAAAGAAGGATTTCTCCTCACGGCGGCGGAAGCGCTCAGCTGCGGTATTCCGGTGGTCGTGACGAAGAGCTGCGGGATCGCGGATTTCATCCAGAACGGTCGCAATGGTTATCTCATCGATTGGAATGCGAATCCGAAGAAGCTTGCGAAGGCGGCGGGTAAGGCGCTCTTGAAGGCGGCGACGCTTTCCAGTGTCGACTGTTTGGCCTCAGCGGCTGATCTTTCTCTCGGAGCCAATTATGCGGAAGCTCATCGCGACATCCTTGCAGAGATGACGGGGACATCGCTGAATAATGCCGATGCCCGCGTCACGGTCGGTCTGCGCATTCACAAGGGGACCGATGTTTCCAAGCTCGATGATGCGGTGTGCAGTCTCGTTTCCCAGACTTACAAGCGTTTCAAAGTGAAGCTCCTCGTCGATGGCCCGTGGTCCTTTGCCGAGCCGCTCGCGAAGCGCTACGGACTTCCGCTCATCTGTACCGGTCTCGAGCCGGACATCGAGCACTGCAGCTGGTTGCACCGTCAGGCCGTCGCCGAGTGCGATACGGAGTTTTACAAGCCGCTTGATTATGATGATCAGATCATGCCGACTTACCTCGAGCGTGCCGTCCACATGATCGAGCAGAAGAAGGCTGATGTTTATGGCTGTCTTCTCCTGACCCATGAGAACAACGAGATCACGCCGCGCCTCCACTGGCCGAACAAAGGGGTTGAGACGATGTTCACGGGGAACTCAGACGACAACATGCTGCCACATTCTTCCGTGCTCTTGCGCGCTGAGGTGGCTCGCAAAGCGGGGAATTACCAGGAGCGTGCCGTCGGTCTCGGGGCTGATGATTATCATCTCTGGAATCGTATTCACCAGGTTGGTGGCGTTTTCTTCCGCGACGATGAAGTTCGCAATGTCGTTTATCGCATTCACGAAGCGAACTCGCTCAAGATTCGGCGCGCCCGCTTTGGCGACACGCAGAAAAAGCGCAAGGATTCCCTTTTGCAGAAGGCTGCCGCTGCTGCCGGTATCGCGGTGATGGTGACCCCTGCTGCTGCTACGGTCGGATGTGCCGATAACTCGCCGAAAGAGCCGAAGATGAAAGATCCGGGAGCGGAGAGCGTTCAGGCAACCCCTGCGATTCCTGAGAGAACCGATCTGCCGCATTCGTAGGCGAAGTTGACGCCGGGTATTCGGGGAGATAAGGCGGGACAGCGAAAATACTGCTCCCGGCTAGCTCATCTCTGACAGAAATGTCGTAGGCGGAGTCTTACCAGCGATAAGTTGTCGCGGGGAGGTGGCCGTCCAGCGAACATCTCATGAAAGTCGAGCCGAAGGGCGGGACTTCATTTTCGTAGAAGTAGTAGGTGCCGTTGCTTGGGCAAAGGGGCTCGTCTTCGATGTAACGGTTCGGGCCGATAAGAGCTGACTTGAGATCTGGAAGACTATCGCCGGGCTCAAATTCCTGATAGTTGCAGAAGCTGCGCAGTGCTTTCTGTACCTCAGTGACTTGGAGAATGCACATGGCTCGGTCGGAACCTCTTTTGTAGGCGCTGGCGCCAATGAACGCGAAGCTGATCAAGCCGAGAAGAACCGAGATGACGAGAGTCACCTCAATCATTGTCAGCGCGCGACAGCTTTGTCGTAAATTTGCGTGTTTGGTCAGTTGCATTGTTCACTCATTGCTGAGCGGAGATATCGGCAAAGAATCCGGAATTACCCTAACGTTCCATGATCTTCATCTAAATTCCAGAAATTAATAAAAAATTTGATTATTATAATTTATGAGGTTTTATTAGTCACTCATGCCAACGGTAAAGAACAGTGTAACATCAGATGGATCGCATCACCCGAGTCCACGGATCGTGGATCTTGTGGAGAACAAAGATCAATTGGCCGCCCTCGCGACCCGGTTTGGCACTCCTTTCTACCTCTATGACGCTTCACTGATCGATCTTCAGGTCAACGCGCTTAGAGAAGTTCTGCCTGAATCCGAAGTTTTCTATTCTTTCAAAAGCAATCCGAACCCTGCGGTCGCACAAGTGATTCGCCAGAACGGGTGTCGTGCAGACCTTACTTCGACTGGTGAGATTGCTGCAGCCCTCGCGGCTGGATTTGATCTCTCTGCGGCGCTCTACGGCGGACCAGGCAAGAGCGTTGAAGAACTTGTTTCGGCGATCAATGCGGGTATTCGGCAGTTTTCAGTTGAGTCAGAGAATGATCTCGAAGCGTTGAATATGGCTTCGGATTCCGCAGGTAAGCCGGTCAAGGCGCTGTTGAGAATTAATCCGAAGCAGGCACCGAAAGCAAAGCTCGCGATGTCAGGAGTGGCGAGCCAGTTTGGTTTTGAGGAAGATTACCTTCGCGGTGAGGGCATCAATCTCATGGAGCGTGTTGGTGAAAAAGTCAGTGTCGTTGGAGTCCACATTTACTGGGGAACTCAGATCGGTGATGTTGAAGCGCTCCTGAACTGCTTCTCTGAAACTGTCAGGATCGCTTCTGAGATAAGCGGATTGATGGGCTTCCCCATTGAGATCCTGAACCAGGGTGGTGGTTTTCCGTGGCCCTATTCGAAGGCGGGAGAGGGGTTGGATCTTTCCGAACTTAAGGAGACGCTGGCTGCATTGCGGGCGGACTCAAACGCTGAGTGGTGGTTTGAATCGGGCCGATATTTGACTGCGAGATCAGGAACTCTCGTGACTCGTGTCATGGACATTAAAGAATCTAAAGATGAAAGGCTCTTTCTGATTCTCGACACAGGGATTCATCATCTCGGGGGCATGTCAGGACTTGGCCGAATTCCACGATTTTCAATCGACATCGAAGTGCCTGAAAATCGCAAGTCAAACCATGAGATGACGGTCGATGTCGTCGGCCAACTCTGCACGCCGCTCGATTGTATCGGTCGCCGCATCACGATTCCGAAAGTCGAAGCCGGGGATCTCGTCACGATTCCGAACACCGGAGCGTATGGACCGACCGCCAGTGTTCTTGGATTTTTGAGTCGCCCCACTCCCGCCGAAATCGTTCATCGTGACGGTGAAGTGATCGCTGCGACGCGCCTTCGCAGCGGGCACGAAACAATTTCTTAAAACTGCTGACCCTCATTATTTTATGCAAACTATTGAATCACTCGCCGAAATCGAAGCGGTCGTTCGTCCTCATTTGAAATTCCTCGAAGAGAATGACGCGCTCTCTCCGGATCAAAATCTCGGCGAGGCTGGGTTGGATTCGATGGCTTCGATCGACCTTCTCCTCGACATTGAGGACCGTTTTGGTCTCGCGATTCCGGATGATCTGTTGACCGAGGATTCGTTCAGTTCGCTGAACGATATCGCAAAGATGCTTAAAGCGGCAAAGGCGTGAGGGGATCTGGAGCGGCGGTGGTGATTTGCAATCGCCATCGTATCGGGCCCGGCTGGTGGAGGTTTTGAACCACGAATGGACACGAATTTTCACGGATGTCTGAGCGATCCGGAAGTCGTGCTGTAACAAAGCATTTCACGGATTCGAGAGCGCCCAGAGACTGTTGTCGCTGCGCACGTAGATCGCACCGTCGCTGAGTGACGGCGTGCTGAGAATTGTTTCGCCGAGTTCCAGTTCGCTGACGATGGCTCCTTCGGCTCCGCTGAGATCGACGACTTGTCCGATCCCGGCTTCGTTGAAAATGTAGAGAAAAGGATCACTTCCCGCGACGGGGCTTCCGCTGAAGGGGCCGTTGAGGCGGGTTCTCCAGAGACGCTCGCCGGAGTCGGTATTCGAAGCGGTGAGGACGCCCGCGTTGTTCAAAAGGTAGACCGTTTCCCCGATCACGAGGGGACTCGCGGTGCCGGGACGTTGCGTAGACTCGTTCCAGACTTCCGTGGGTTCACTGCCGTCGCCGGTGACATCAAGAACGGTGAGTCCGTTGGCAGGGACATAAAGACGGTTGCCGCTCGCGACGCTGGAGGGAATCGTCGAAGCGCCTTTCCCGAATTCAAAGAGCGTGGAGCCGGTTGCAGGAACGACGCCGACGACGCCTTTGCTGGATTGCAGGGCGACGATTTCCTCTCCGTCGAGATTGAGGATGGTGGGGGAAGTCCAGTTGGCCGCTTTGGGGCGATCCATCTTCCACTTGTTTTCACCGGTGAGGAGATCGAATCCGGCGGCGAAGGATTCGGAATCATTCTCAATCTGCGCGACGAGCGTGTCCCCGGCAATGAGAGGTGATGAGGCCATCCCGAGGCTGTTCGAGGCATTGGGGTAATCGAGGGTGAGGCCACGCATCCAGATGAGATTTCCGTCGAGATCGACACAGATGAGATCGTTTGAGGAATAGAGCGCGTAGATTCTTTCCCCATCACTCGCCGGCGTTGGAGCGGCAACGTTCGTCTTTTTGTGAGCCATGGTCCGGCCCGTGGCCCAGAAACGGCGTTCCCAAATGGGATCTCCGGAATTCCGGTCGAAACAGAGAATGTGAAGCTGCTTCTGGTCGGGTCCACTCGCAGCAGTGACGAAGAGTTTATCCCCGACGATGACGGGACTGCTCAGGCCGCGACCGGGAAGCGCCACTTTCCAGGCGATGCTTTCTTCGTTTAGCGATTGGGGAAGGTTCTCAATTTCCTTCGCGTAGCCGGATCCCTGGGGACCGCGGAAGTTCAACCAGTCGGCGTGGGAGAGGGAGGTGAGAGCGAGGATCGTGAGGCAGAAAATGATAGATCTCATGGGGTGTCTTTAAGGGGGGGAATTACTCAGCGGTGCGGCGGCGTGCTTTTTCCTCCGGCTCGGGAGTGGGCTGGCGGTCGGTGCTGAGGACGGCGGCTCCGGTGTCGTCACAGACGCGGAGTTGGAATTCCCATTGCACGGTCCAGTCCTGCTCCTGCTCGTTCTGGCACGCTTTGACGAGAAGGGTGTTGCGACCGGGTTTCAGCGTCACGGGGAGAATGTATTGATCGATGCGGATGCCGCGGTGGTACTCGTCCCTCCCGAAAAGAAACTCGCCGTTGAGCCAGATTTTCCACGCGTTTTTACAACCGAGGCGAAGCTCGACTTGCTGTTCCCCGGCGGACTGAAATTCGGTGTAAGCGTAGCCGGTGACCTGCTTGAGGGGGGAGAAGGGCGTATTGAAATCGACCATTCCGTAGTCGTCGGAGGTCGCGTAGGTTTCCCAGCGGACTTCTTTGCCATCTTTTCCTTCGTGGGCGGCGGCGAGGTCTACCTTCTCCTCGGGAGGGTAGACGCGATCAAAGCCCTCGCGGTCGGTGTTGTCGAAGGGGCCGATGAGATGCCAGCGCATGAGAAATCCAAACTGGGTCGGAAGATCAACGGACTTTTCGAGGTCTTCGCGAAGGAGTTTCGCGATTTCGTCGATCTGATCGACATCGCGGGCAGCATCGAGTGCGGTTTGCAGAGTGGCTGCGGCCGTCTCCGGGGTGGCGAGTTCTGAGCGGCCCTGCGCGATGAGCCCGGCCACGGCGACGCGGCGGAGGGGAGGGCTGGGGTCATCGATCATGCCGGGGACGAGCGCGGCGGTTTCGTTGGTGTTGCTCCCGGCGAGGAAGTCGTAGGCGAGGAAGCGGGCCTGTGGATCGTTTTCGCGATTGAGGAGAAAGGCCTGAAGCTCAGCGGTGGGGAGGTCATTCCCTGATTTTTTTTCCTTTTCGAGAATGGCTTCAGCGGCGGACCGCATCCAGTTCATCGCGAGCGGCGAGGCTCCATCCATCGCCGTGAGAATGGGAAGAATCGTCGCGGCGGGACCTGCCGTGATTTCATTCCACGCGGCGGCGGCTTCGGTGTTCCCTTTTCCCTCCGGACCAACGGAGTTGAGTTTCGCGAGTTGCTCCGAAAAATCGGCGGCCCGCACAGGCAGGGTGAAAGAGACGACAAGCGTAAAGAGGATGCTGAGCTTTTTCATCGGTACTATTGTAACGGAAAGGTGATTCGGGAGGGAGCAGGACGCAATATCCGGAATTCGGCTATCCGGAAACTTTTTCATAGAGAGCGAGCGTCTCTTTGGCGATCTCGGCCCAGCTGAAGGTATCGAGAACGCGCTCGCGTCCAGCGCGTCCCATCGCTTCGCAGCGGGCAGGGTCGCGAAGCAGCTCGTTGATCGACGAAGCGAGGTCGTGAGCGAAGACCTCGGGGTGGATCGCTTCGAAGGGCGACTCCATCTGTTGCGCAAGCGGGACGAGGAGTCCGGTTTCCCCGGGGAGGATGATTTCTTTCATGCCGCCGACGGCGGAAGCAACCACCGGCGTCTCGCAGGCCATTGCTTCGAGATTGATGATGCCAAAGGGTTCGTAAATCGACGGGGTGCAGAAAACGCGGGCGTGGCTGTAAAGATTGATCTTCTCGTTGTCGGGGAGCTTTTCTTTGATCCAGATAATTTTTCCGTCGAATCCGTGGCGGGCGGCATCGACCGCGGCTTCCATTTCCGTTGCGATCGCCGGTGTGTCAGGGGCACCGGCGCAAAGGACAACCTGGGTGCCCGGTTCGAGATGTTTGATCGCATTAACGAGATGGACGATGCCTTTCTGACGGGTGATGCGGCCGACGAAGAGCACGAAAGGGATTGCCGGATCGATGCCGTGCTTCCGGAGAACGTCGGGATTAAAAGTGGGCTGGTATTCGTCCGGATCGATCCCGTTGTAAATCACGGGCACTTTCTCTTCGGGAACATTAAAGAGTCGCAGGATGTCCGCTTTTGTCTCGTGGGAGACCGCAATGACCGCGTCCGCCATTTCGATCGCGGTCTTTTCGAGCCAGAGGGTGAAATCGTAGCCGCCTCCGAGCTGTTCGCGTTTCCAGGGGCGGAGCGGTTCGAGCGAATGAACGGTGAGGACCATGGGGATGCCGTAGTTCATCTTCGCGAGGATCCCGCCAAAATGGGAATACCATGTGTGGAGGTGAACGACATCAGCATCGATTTTAGCCGTGTTAAAGTCGAGCGAGGACTGAAGTGCTGAAAAGACCGATTGCAGAGATTTGGGCGCGGTGTAGCCGGAGATATCGGTCGTGGACCCGCGCACGAGAGGGTTTCCCGTTTCCGCAAGCTGATCCCCAAAGCAGCGGACTTCGACGTCGCAAAGCTTGGCGAGTTCGCGGGACAGATACTGGACGTGAATGCCGGCTCCCCCATAGACGTTTGGCGGATATTCGTTTGTGAGGAGAAGTGACTTCATCAAAGAAGAGAAGAGAGACTGTTCCGGCTAGATTTCAACCGTAGAACGCCAGACCGCGACTTCGACTTTGCCATCGTGGTCCGCCTGGAGCGTGTCGCGAAGCACTTCGGATTGCTCCGGCTCGCCGTGGACGAGAAAGACGCGCTCTTTTTTGCCGCCCATGCGCTTGAAGTAATCGATGAGCTCACTCTTGTCGGCGTGACCGCTGAATGAATCGAGAATCTCGACATCGGCGAGGACCTTGAAGTCATCTCCGAGGATGGGGACTTTCTCCCACTTGTTGCGGATCTTCCAACCGAGCGTGTTCTGGGCGCAGTAGCCGACGAAGAGAATCGTGTTCCTCGCGTCCTCAATATTGTTGCGGAGATGATGCAGGATGCGGCCGGCTTCGCACATGCCCGAGGCCGAGATAATGATGCAGGGCTCGTTGACCTCGTTCAGTTTCTTAGACTCGGTCACCTTTCGGACCATCGTGAGAGACTCGAAGCCGAAAGGGTTCCGCTTTTCAAAAAGGAAGTCGTAGACATCGTCGTTGAAACACTCGGGGTGAATCCGGAAAATCTCCGTTGCATTCACCGCGAGGGGACTGTCGACATAGATGGGGACTTCAGGCAGCTCGCCCGACTCGGTCAGCTCGTGCAGCACATAGATGAGCTGCTGAGTGCGCTCGACCGCGAAAGCGGGGATGATGACTTTGCCCTTTTTCTCAAGCGCTTTGAGAAGGATGTCGCGCAGCAAGTGGTTCGCCTGCGTCGGCAGCTCATGCTCACGGTTCCCGTAGGTGCTCTCCATGATCAAATAATCGACATCGGTGGCATCGACCGGGTCGCGAAGGAGTTCATTGTTGCCCCGCCCGACATCCCCGGAAAAGAGGAGGCGCTTTTTCTCCCCCTTTTCCACGATATCGAGGATGACCTGCGCCGATCCGAGAATGTGACCGGCATCGATAAACGTCAGCGTGACCCCGTCGGCGATGGGAATGGCGCGCTCGTAGCCGATGTTCACAAATTGGCGGATGCATTCCTCTGCCTGCTTCTCCGTGTAGATCGGTTCGATCTCGGGTTCGCCCCGCTTCGCGCGGCGTTTGTTGAGCCATTTCGTGTCCTGTCCCTGAATGCGGGCGGAATCTGTCAGCATGATCTGACAGAGATCCCGCGTCGCGAAGGTCGAGTAGATGTTGCCGGTGAAACCGTTGCTCGTCAGGTTCGGCAGATTTCCACTGTGGTCGATGTGGGCATGGGAAAGGACCACCGCATCGACGGATGCCGGATCGAAAAAGAAATGACGGTTGCGGTCTTTCGAGTCGTCGCGCCGCCCCTGATAAAGGCCACAGTCGAGGAGAATCCTTGAGCCATTGACCTCGATAAGGTGCTGCGAACCTGTCGTAGTCTGCGCCGCACCGCAGAAGGTGATTTTCATGCGCTGAGTTGTAGCGGGTTCGAATTCGCCCCGCAAGCCTCTTAGCAGAGTAAAACACAGTTATAATTAGCGAGAATTGACGCATTTTTATAATTTTGAGAGTTAAAAAGGTTCATGAATAAAATTTTATAAGGAAATATTAAATATTTGTTTGCCTAAATTATAAATATGTAATAATCTTTCGGTCATGAATCGTATCGCGACCACCTTGACGACACTGGCGGCCTTTGGCCTTCTTCTTCCAAATGCGGAGTCCGCAGATCCTGCGACTGCACCGATCGATGCTCGTTTGAGCAAGATTGAAGCCCGCCTCACTTCACTGGAGAGTTCAATCGCCGGTGAGACTGGATCTTACAGCTACTCTGATCAGGCGACGCTTGATGCGACCCGCGGTGGTGAAGAGGTGAAAACGAAGACCGCACCTTCCAAGACTTATTTGATCAAGGACGGTGATACGCTCGGATCAATTGCCCGTGACCATGGGGTTGAGCGTGATGATCTTCTGGTGGCGAATCGCCTCAGCGAAGGCCAGCCAATCTATATCGGGGAGACGCTCATGATTCCCGGAGCCGAAGTTCCCGTGACTCAGGAAAAATCGACAAAGGTAGCGGAAACTCCGAAGCCTGCTGATGCGACCAAGAAATCGGTGGTCGTTGGTGAGACGAAAACAACTCCTGCCGCGGGTTCAAAGACTCACACCGTTACGAAAGGTGACACCCTCACTTCGATCGCGAAAGTGCACGGGACTGACGTCAAGACACTGAAGGCAACAAACGGCCTCAAGTCTGATGTCATCAGCCTTGGTCAGACACTCAAGCTTCCTTCCGGTAATGCTCCGGTCACTGAGACGGCTTCGAACTCCTCGCAGGAAGCGGGCTATGAGTATGACAACCCGCTTCTCGCCGCTGACGAGACTTATGGTTACTACACGGTCCGCAAAGGTGACAATCTTTACGCCCTTGCCCGCGACTTCTTTTCTTCCATGAGCGAACTCCAGCGTCTGAACCGCCTTGGTTCGAGCACCCTGATTCATCCCGGCGATGAGCTCATCGTTCCGACGACCGAATACAACGCCTACCACAACCAGGGCGAAATGGCCCAGCGTTGATCCGGATACCAATTTGTCTCCGATACCTTTCCCGAGGTGGTTGAGAGACTTAGTTGAGTGGTCAGAGAGCCCGATCCCGCAAGGGGTCGGGTTTTCTATTTTACGGATCGGAAGGCTGACGCCATCCGCTACGGGGGAAGGTAGCGGAAGATGGAAATCCTCCGGGCGGAGCAATCGGGGATCGGAAGGCTGACGCCATCCGCTACGGGGGAATGTAGCGGAAGAATCACGCCGAAAAGCGCTGCTCGCCACCGACGTAGACCGCGACGACTTCGAGGCTGGGACTTAACAGGGTCAGGTCAGCGAGCAAACCTTGTTTGATCGAGCCGCGATCTCGCAGGCCGAGTGATTTGGCCTGGTTCGCTCCTGTCGTGCGCACAATTTCATTGAGTGAAAGACCGGTGTATTTCACGGCTTTTCGCAGAGCTTCGTCGAAGGTGACGACGGAACCGGCGAGATTGCCGGCGGGGATCCTCGCCGCGCCGTCTTTGACGATGATCTCTCCATCGTGAAGTGGATAGGTGCCGTCTCCGAGATGCGAGGCGGCCATGGAGTCGGTGATGAGCATGAGCCGCTCGATCGAGCGATGCTTGAAGGCGAGACGGATCATGTCCGGGCTCAAATGAATCCCGTCGCAGATCAATTCGATCATGACGTTGTCGTCGAGGAGTCCGCCCCCGACGAGTCCGACTTCACGATGGTGGAGGCCTGACATCTGATTGCAATAGTGGGTAAGATGCCCGAGCCCGGCGGCTCTTGCCTCGACGAATTCGGCGTAGGTCGCGGCGCTGTGGGCGGCGGAGGTGACGATGCCCCGTTTCCTCAGTTCCCCGATCAGTTCGAGGGCCCCGTCGCGCTCGATCGCGAGGGAGAGAAGACCGACGGGACAAATCGCGTTCAGTTCTTCGATTTCCGCGAGATCCGGCGGGCGCATGTAGCGGACATCCTGCGCTCCGGCTTGATCGGGATTTAAATAGGGGCCTTCGACATGAAGAAAGGGCGTTCTTGCAAAGCGCTGGTTCTCACGGTAGGCAGCAGCGGCGACGGCCATCTCGCGGGTGTGCCCGGGCGTTGCCGTCCAGGTCGTGGGGAGAAAAGTGGTCACTCCCTCGGCGAGCTTTGCCTCGGCAATGGTCTCGACGGCGTTGAGCGAAGCGTCTGAGAGGTCGAAACCATTGGCACCATGAGTGTGGATGTCGATGAAGCCCGCGGTGAGGTAAGTGTCACCAGCTCCGTCGAAGATGACATGACTCCCGGGTGGCGGGTCATGTCCCTCAAAGACCTGACCGATTTTCCCGGCGTCATCGATCTCGACGCAAACCGGTCGAATCAATGAATTCGGGGAAACGAGCAGAACGTCGGCAATGACAGAGGGCATAGCGGCGTTCCCCCGGTGAATCAGTTGGTCTCAGCCGGAGCTTCTTCGACTTGAGGGGCGGGCTCGGGAGCAGGTGCCTCAGCATTCGGCGCGGGAGCTTTCTGCTTTGGGGCAGGGGCTTTGGCTTTTGGTGCCGGAGCTTTTGGCTTCGGGGCATCGTCGGCTTTCGCTTTTGCCTTCTCTTTGCCTCCGTTACCGGGAGCGGGTGCTGCTTTTTCTTTTCCGGCGGCGGGTGGGCTCTGGGCCTTTTTGCCTTTTCCTTTGGCCTTACCGTTTCCGGGAGCAGGCGTTGTCGCCGGAGCGTCCGCTGTCGTTGGCGTTTCTGCCGCTGGTGCAGGGACAACTGGCTTGGGAGCTTCGGGCTCTGGCTCAGGTTCGGGAGCGGGGCGCTCGACGAGGGGTGGGGTTCCCACTTTCAAGAGGGCAATCTTGTCCTGGGCGTATTCGAAGAAAGGATTATCGGGGTGAAGGGTGTAGGACTCTTCGTATCGTTGTTCGGCGGTTGCTTTGTCTCCGGCCTCAAGGGCGAGGTCGCCAAGGCGGATGCGTGCCAACGGGGTCAATTCGCCGTCTTCCTGAACGGCAATAGTCTTCTCGTAATAAGTTGTCGCATTCTCACTGTCACCGGAGGTGTGATAGAGATTCGCGAGTCCGAAAAGGCCCTGGGCATAGCGGGCATGACCCGGGAAGTCATTGACGAAGGCTTCGAAGGTTGCCCGCGCGTCTTCAGGCTTGCCTTGATCGATTTGAAGCTCAGCTTTGCTCAGCATCGCGTTGCCGGCTGCGGGAGTTCCGGGGAAACTGACCGCGACCCCGTCGAATGCGGCAATCTCCTTTTTACCGAGAGCAATCGAGTAAGCATTCGCCGCATCGAGTTCCTTCTGCTTCTTCAGCTGAGAAGCAACGAGGACTCCGCAGATCGCCAGTGCGATGACGGCGGCACCGGCGATGATTTTGTTCCGGTGACGGTCGATGCCATCCATGACCTTGGCGGCATCGGAGGCGGCGAGGGCTTCGATTTCCTCCGGCTCTTCGGCTGGATTATCGGATGGTTTTTCGGGACGGTCTGACATGATATTAAGAAAAATGAGGTATGAAACGGGCCGCCCTCAATCCTGAGCGGCGGCCTCTGCCTCACGGGGCGCCTAAAATAACGGGTTTTTCCGATTTGTCAGCTTCCAACTGCGGCGCGGGCTTCGTCGGCCAGTGGGGTGGACAGATAGCGCTCACCGGTGGAGCAGCCAATCGTGACGATCAGCTTGCCCGCATTTTCAGGACGCTTCGCAATTTCGATGGCGGCGCAAACGTTCGCACCGGCGCTGATCCCGACGAGAAGGCCCTCTTCTTTCGCGAGGCGGCGGGCCATCGCAAAGGACTCTTCGTTGCCGACTTTGATGCACTCGACGATCTGATCTTCACCGTTACTGCCTTTGAGGTGAAGGTTGTCGGGCACAAACCCGGCACCGGTGCCCTGGATTTTGTGCGGACCGGGGGTGAGTTCCTCTCCGGCGAGGGTCTGGCTGATGACAGGGGAGTCTTCGGGCTCGGCAACGATGACCTGGATGTTCGGGTTTTTCGCTTTGAGTCCTTCGTAACAACCAGTTGCGGTGCCACCGGTGCCGACGGCGGAGACGACGATATCGACTTTGCCGCCGGTGTCCTCCCAGATTTCCTCGGCGGTCGTCTTGACGTGGATCGCAGGGTTGGCTGGATTTGAAAATTGCTGCGGGATGAAAGAGTTCGGCGTGTTTGCTGCGATTTCCTCGGCCTTGGCGATGGCACCTTTCATGCCCTTGGGGCCTTCCGTGAGGACGAGGTCCGCGCCGAGCATCGCGAGGAGAGTGCGTCGCTCGAGACTCATCGTCTCGGGCATCGTGAGGATGAGTTTGTAACCCTTGGCAGCACAAACGAAAGCGAGGGCGATTCCGGTGTTTCCACTCGTGGGTTCGACGATGATGGTTTCGGGGGTGATCTTTCCGGCGGCTTCAGCTGCTTCGATCATGGCGGATCCGATCCGGTCCTTCACTGATCCCAGCGGGTTAAAGAATTCGCATTTCAAAGCAATTGTGGCGTCGAGCCCTTCGGTAACCCGATTGAGTTTGACGAGAGGAGTTCCGCCGACTGTTTCAACAACGCTGTTGTAAATTTTTCCGTGAGCCATGAGATGAGATTGGGTAATGAGTGCCGCTGTTTTGCCGCGTAAGTAAACTGTCCCTACGGGTATAGCGAAATCAGGGCGTCATGCAATGCGAATTTCCCCCGTGTGAAAGGACCGAAAAAAGCGAAGATTGGGACTTGCGCATTCAGTTTTGTCCTCTAGCGATTAGGAATCCTCCGGACAGTGGAGGAAATCATCGAAATCACACCTCCACCAGTCATGTCTGATCTAGTCGAAGAAGACGAGTTGAATGCCCTTCTGAAGAAGCTCCCGGAATGGGATCACGAAGAGAAAGCGATTACCCGTGTCGTGGAATTCGATGAATTCATGGACGGAATCGATTTCGTGAATGCGGTGGCTGAAATTGCTGAAGAGGCAGGACATCACCCGGACATCGACATTCGTTGGTGCACGGTGAATCTTTCCCTGACGACGCATGAGGTCGGTGGTCTCACTGAACTCGATTTTGAGATCGCGAAGAAGATCGACACGCTCCTTGACTGAGTCGGGTTTGAAAATGTGGGATGGGTTGCCCAACCCGTCTTTGCATCGGCATTGATGTGACGGGTTGGCAACCCGTCCTACTGCCGTGAAGCGCCCGCGAAAAGTGGGATGTGATGTGCGTGCGAAAAGTGGGATGGGTTGCCTAACCCGTCTGCCGATTGCTGCGGGAAAGACGGGTTGGCAACCCGTCCTACTTTGCGATGCCAGTGGAACACGGGATGAGAGCGCACGCTCCGACTTTGATGCGAGGCGTTTTTCCGGTGTGAAAATACTTTTACGTTCTCCCCGGGTTCGTTAGGATCGCGGCATGACTCGACGTTTTATTTCTTTTTCCGCGCTGGCTGCTTTCGGGCTGGTTCTCATTGGCTGTCAGGACAGTGAACCCGGCGTGAAGCGTTTTGCCTTCATCTCGAACGGAGTCGCTGAATTCTGGAAAATCGCAGAAGCAGGAGCAAATCAGGCGGGGGAGGATTTCGGTGTCGAAGTCAGTGTTCTCATGCCCGGCTCGCTCTCGGACCAAAAACAGATGATGGAGGACGCGATCACTCGCGGGATGGATGGGGTCGCGGTCAGTCCGATTGATTCATCGAATCAAACCGACATGCTGAATGAGGTGGCGGCGGCGACCCTGCTGGTGACCCACGATTCCGACGCGCCGGAGTCCGACCGGCTCGCCTACATCGGGATGGACAATTACACGGCCGGTCGCCTCTGCGGTGATCTCGTGAAGGAGGCCCTGCCCGATGGCGGCGAGGTCATGATTTTTATTGGCCGGATGGAGCAGGATAATTCGAGGAAGCGCCGCCAGGGCGTGATCGATGCGATTCTTGACCGGTCTGTGGATCCAGCGCGGTTTGATCCTCCCGGGGATGTTATCAAGGGTGAGAAATACACGATTCTGGGAACGCTCACTGATGGCTTTGATTTGAGTCAGGCAAAAGCAAATGCGGAAGATACGATTTCCCGTCACCCTGAAATTGATGCCATGGTCGGCCTCTTTGTTTACAACCCTCCGGCGATTCTGCAGGCGCTCGAGCAGTCCGGGAAAATCGGTGAGGTCAAAGTGATCGGCTTCGACGAGCAGGCGGAAACACTCGCCGCGATTCAGGCCGGAACTGTCCACGGCACCGTCGTCCAGGATCCTTACGCGTATGGCTACGAGTCGATGAAGCTTCTCAACGAGATTGCGAACGGCGACCGTTCCGGACTGGAAAACGGTCCGGTTATTTCTATCCCCGGAAGGCAGATCCGGAAAGACAATGTCGATGCGTTTTGGGCGGATTTGAAGGCGAAGGTGGGAGAGTAGGCAGTGGCCCGCTCGCAGGACAACTCGCTCAGCTCCTCAAGAGGCACGCTTTTACCATTTTCGGGCTTTGCTTGAAATCACTCCGGCAGCCGATGGGTGAAACCCATTACGGGATCAATTCTCGTAAATTGCCATATGGCATCATAATTTCGCCGAAACCGCAAAAAATAGAGTATGATGATTCCCATGGACTACCGAGAGCGAATCACGATAGAGCCTGGCAAAAGGAGTGGACAACCCTGCATCCGGGGAATGCGGATTACCGTAGTCGACATTCTCGAATACCTCGCTGGAGGCATGAGTCGCGAGGAAGTCCTCAGCGACTTCCCCGAACTTGAAGCGGAGGACATCAACGCCTGTCTCGCATTCGCGGCCCATCGTGAACGCCATCTTGAATCTGCGCTGTCTTGAGGCTGCTTCTCGATCAGAATCTATCGAGGCATTTGATCGCAATGCTTGCCCCCGAGTTTCCCGAAGTCGCGCACGTGCTGCTTCTGGGGATGGAGCAGGATGTCGATGCCGATATCTGGAAATACGCGGCGGATAACAACTTCGCCATCGTGAGCAAGGACAAAGATTTTTATCAGCAGAGTGTCGTCTCGGGTCATCCTCCAAAAGTGATTCACTTGCGGCTTGGAAACTGCAATGTTCAAGCGACCGCCGCCGCGATCCTGAATTGTTCGGGCCATGTCAAAGCGTTCCTTGAAAACGAATCCAAGTCTTACATGATTATCCCTCAGCCATGAGTTCTATTCATACCAGCTTTGCTCTTCGGTAGGACGCGCCCTGCATATTATGGGTGGGGTGCAAATTATCGTGGCCACCACTCAACATCCTCGTCACCTGATTGGTGCGAACGAAGTCTGACGAGAAGCTGCTCCTATCCTCAAGCGCGCGAGCAGCACGCTTCTGCTTTTCCCATCACACCGCCAGTCGGCGCTTTGCTTCGCTCAGATACACTTCATCAATTTCGAATCCCACGAAGCGATTCAGTGATGATTGGTCCGCGGCGACGGCGGCGTTTCCGATCCCGAGAAAAGGATCCATCATCGTGGTGGTGTCAGGGTTTCCGCCATGAAGGAGGATGCACTTTCGAGCCAGTTCGACGGGAAAGGTCGCGGGGTGGGGGCGGTCTTTGTCCCGGTGTTTAATCGTTTCGTAGGGGACATACCAGTTGTTGCCCCGGCAGCGCTTGTCGTTTCCTTTCGTGTGCCCCCACCTCGTGATGTTGCTTTTGTCCGCGTAGGGAACTCCGACGGCGAGCCGCTCGACGGGGACCTTGCCGGATTTCGTGAAATGAAAGACGTACTCATGGCAGTCATTCACGAAACGCTTTGAGTTGATCGGTTTAAAATGACCGACTGAGACAGGTTCGCTCTCGCGGGGTTCGACCGTGATTGATTTGATCCAGTGGATCGTGTTTTGCAATTCGAAGAGATCGCGCAGGGCGAGGGCGATTTCATGTGGCATCCAGGGCTGGGCCGGGGCGGCTCCGACGTTGAGAAAAAATGAGCCTTCGGGTTTGAGGAGGCGCTTCACCTCGCCGGCCCATTCGAGAGACCAGGCGAGGTAGTCGTCGCTGCTGAGGTTGTCCTCATACTGCGCGTATTTGATGCCGAGGTTATAAGGCGGCGAGGTCACGACGAGATCGACGGATTCGTCGGGAAGTGACTTCATGCCCGTGACACAGTCTCCGGAATGGAGTGCAAAGGTCGTTTTTTCACTCAACGGATTTTGAAGTCCGGGGAGATAATCGGAGTCGGGCATGAGAACGAATTCGTCGAGAGTGAATGGAATTGCAATGACGGGAAAAGTGACGACTAAAGGATTCGATTGAGAGTGCCGGCGAAGCGTTGGGCGGCTTCGGTGAGATGAGCTTTTCCTCTCGCCATATTTTCCTCCCTGCTGAGATCGGGGTTTCGGATTTCGATGATTTGCCCGAAAAATTCACCGAGTCCTTCGCCGTCGGCGAGTCCACAGAAAGAGACGAGTTCTTTCCCTTGTTGCTTTGCAAGCCGGGCGACACCGAAAGGGGCTTTCCCTTCGAGAGACTGGAGGTCGAGACAGCCTTCCCCGGTGATGACGAGGTCGGCTTCGCTCACGGCTTCTTCGAGTCCAAGGATTTCCGAGACCAGTTCAAATCCAGGCGTGAGGACAGCGCTCAGGAAGACGGTAGCGCCGAAACCGAGCCCGCCGGCGGCGCCGGCTCCTGGCTGCGCGGCGATTTCCTCTGCGTCTAAAAGAGACACGAGATTCTGAAGTCCTGCTTCATGCTCTGCGAACTCGGCCGCGAGGATTCCTTTCTGCGGTCCATAGATGCGAGTGCATCCGTCAGGTCCGAGGAGGGGGTTCACCACATCGCAGGCGACGATGATTTCCGGCAGCGGTCCCTCGTCCGGAGGAATGATCTTCCGGACCCGCCCGAGGTCTGCGGGGAGTGAGGTGATCTCATCGCCTGACCCATCCAGAAACCGCCAGCCGAGGCAGAGCGCCATTCCTGTTCCGGCGTCGTTCGTCGCGCTGCCTCCGATCCCGAGAATGATTTTTTCAACGCCACGTTTCATTGCCGCTTTGATCAACTGCCCGGTGCCGAAGGTGTTGGCAGTTCGGGGCGTGAGAGCGTTTTCGTCCAACTGAGCGAGGCCGGAGGCTTCCGCCATTTCGATGACGGCGGTTCGTCCCTGATCAATGATCCCGAAGCCCGCGCCGGTCTCGACTCCGAGCGCATTCAAGACTTTCAGAAAAATCCATTCACCGGATTGTGATTCGGTGAGGGCTTTGGCGATCCCGTCGCCGCCGTCAGCGATGGGAAGGAGCTTGATGCGGTGATCCTGTTTCGGAATCGCCGAGAGAATACCTTCGCGAACTGCCGCGCAGGCTTCCGGAGCGGTCAGGGATCCTTTGAATTTGTCGCAGGCGATGAGAATTTTCATCAGCGTTCGCGGATCGACATGAGTTCGTCGATCAAGTCGGCGAGTTCGTCCTGATCGTCCGTCTCTTTGATTTCTCTCTTGAGGCGGGCGAGGCGGACCGCGTTTGGCTTGGTTTCGAGTGACACGGTTTCCTTCAGCGGCTTCAGCTTCTCCGGTGGAGGCGTGATCTCGAGTTCCTCCCGCTTGATTTTGATGCCGTTGCTTTCGTCAAATTCGAGTTCGAAAACCTCGTGCTCAGCAAAGGTCGCGGCGATCGTTTCGCTGAGGGTGGCGACGAAGACCTGGGCGTCCCTGCCTCGAAGCTGGCCGAGAGAATCGGCGAGGAGTGAGGTGGCGAGTGAATCGGTGAGTCCGTTTTCGGGCTCGTCGATAACGAAGAAGGATCGGTCGTGGGGGTGGGCTTTCGCGAGGAGGCGAAGATGACCGGTCCGCAGAAGATAGCGCTGGAGGCCCGCACTGAGCGAGGAAAAAGGAATGGATTCTCCGCTTCGACCGGAAATCAATCCGACAGGCTGAGATCGCGAGAAGCGGATCCCGGCAGGGGCGAGGACCGGTTTCCACGATTCAGCGATTTCAGCGAGAGGATCGGGATGCTCATCCTCGAAGCGTTGCTCCACCGCAGCGATGGTCTCTTCGCGGTGGTCGGGGTCTTTGAGGAACCGGTTAAACAGCTCGGTGCGGTGTCTGCTCAGGGTATCGACCATCTCACGGAGATCGTCGGCGGGTTGTGAATCGATCAAGTCCATGGGGGGACTCATCCAGGCAGTGGCGACATCGGGCGCGGAAAGGCTGTCGTCCTGATTCACGGCGTAGCTGGAAAATTGATCATCAAACTCGTGAAAGCCCATTCCCTTTTCGAGAAACTCAACCCAGCCGGGAGCGTTTTCGATGTCACTGCTGAACCAGGTGAATTTTGAACCGGCAACGCTGAGGGCATGACCGTTGCGCGCGAGATAGACGCTTTGATCACCCAGTTGATACTGGGTGAGAATGAGGGCGTTCGCCTCGCGCTCTTCATCGACCGCGACAGGGAGCATCTCGGGGTCTACTGAATGATAAAGCTGAGCGAGGATCGTCGATTTTCCACATCCGTTCGGCCCCGTGAGGCAGACACGGGCGAGGGGACGACCGCTCACCGGGTCTGTAAAATCAAAGTCACAGAGCCGAAACTGCTGAAACTGAGAAAGGATGAGTCGTTTGACCTGTTGGACTTCCGGCATGGGACGCGGAGTGTACGGCATAATTCATGGGGCGGCAACTGATCGGCGGGATCAGCTGGTCGAGGGCATTTTGTTCGGGTGGCTCAATGACGGGAAGAGGTGCCCGAAAGGAGCGGGAATCCCTGAAAATCAGTTGGGCAGATGCGAAAACTCCCCATGACCCGATGCCTTTAAGCAGTTTCGTCATAAAAGGAAGAGATCGTTCATGTTTGTGCAGGTGATGTCACATTCATCTTTGACAAGACAACCCTACCTAAATCAGTGATGCTTTTCGAGTCATGAAAATTTTCACAGAATTGCGGCGCGGGCTTGACCTGTTTCGTGTTTCTGATATAAAGTCCGATTGCACTTTTTTAACTTGCGTTGTTATCGTGTTTTTCTAGAAACACCATAAAATTTCTCTCCCCCGATTGATATGAATAAAACGACTT
>CAZOUP010000079.1:0-24826 GCA_964583035.1 uncultured Akkermansia sp. | reverse complement strand
TCACGCTCCTTCTCCTCCCGGCGATGTATCGGGCCGTGGAGGAGTTTGTGGAGAGACGAGTCGAAAACAAGTCGGTCTAATCCGAGCTATGTATTTGCCATGCCGATCAGGGCGGGAGCGCTAGGGCAACCTCGATATCAAGGTGCCCGCTTCGCCATTTAGAATTTTGAGGGCATCTTCCATCGCTCCGATTCCGGCCCCGCGCCCGCCCGAATTCATGAAGTCGCATCCTGCCTCGATCTTCGGGCGGATCGTTCCTTCCTCGAACTCGCTCCTATCGATTTCGGTCGCCTCAATCCTCGAAAGCTTCTCCGCTTCCTCCGTTCCCCATCCGGTGTAGACCCCATCGACATCTGTGAGCATGAGGAGGAAATCGAAGCCCAGATGAGTGGCCAAAACACCGGCAGTCCGATCCTTATTCACGACCGCTTCGACGCCGTGAAAAAGCCCGTCCTCCTTCACTACGGGGACTCCGCCACCTCCGGCGCAGATCACAAAATAGCCGGATTCAAAGAGCAGGCGAATGGCATCAATTTCCAACACTTCCACTGGCATCGGAGAAGCCACGACCCGTCGATAGCTGTCGCCATCTCGCTTGAAGACCCAACCCATCTCACGCACCAACCGCTCTGAGCCCGCCTCGACATATCCGGGGCCAACGAATTCCGAAGGCGACGAAAAGGCAGGATCGGAAGCATCCACTAAAGTCTCCGTGATCAAGTTCACCACCTTCCGATCCGGCATCTGATTCTCAATTTCTCTCCCGAGCATGTAGCCCAGCATCCCCTCGCTTTGTGCCCCGATGACATCGAGCGGATACGGACAAACCGTCTCGCTGCAGGCCGCCGCCTGGAGCGCGATGAGGCCGACTTGAGGACCATTCCCATGTGTCAGGACCACCTCATGTAGAGAAGCGACTTCGCGAACCGCCCGACTCGCGATCCGAATGTTGGCCCGCTGAATTTCTGTGTCCAGCGGTTCGTCCCGTTTTAAAAGAGCGTTCCCTCCCAGTGCAATCACGACCTTCATTCTTTCCTTTCCTGTTTGAATGAAGCATTGCCCCTCAGCGCGGAAACCTCCGCGCTTCTCTTGGCGGGAAATGAGCCACGATTGCCCTCCTCGGCCTTTTTGGAGTGACGCCAACCCGACAACAAAATCGGCTTAATTCGGGCCAAACGCAGCAAAGTATCCCCGAAGCTTTCTCTCTATCTTTAGCTAAGCCCTCAAACCACGCTTCCCTCATGAAACCAACATTCCGCCACTCCATCGCCCTCCTCTCCGTTCTCTTAATCGTGACCGCTTTGCTTCTCATGCAAACCCGCACCAGCGAGGAGGATCTACCCACCTGGCCGACAACGGTGCCGACCGGGAAGATTGATTTCAAAAAAAGTGTTCGCCCCCTTCTCATCATCAACTGCCTCGAATGTCACAACAGCGAAGACGCAAAAGACAATGGGAATCTCAGCCTCGAAACCCGCCAGCTTGCGATGACGACGGGCAATCACCCTCCCGTTATCGTACCCGGGAATCCAGATGACAGTCTTCTCATCAAAGTCCTGACCCTCGAAGGTATTCATCTGCAGGCAATGCCGCCCACTCCCGACAAAATCTGGGGAGTGAGAATGGAAATCCTCCGACGCTGGATCGAAGAGGGTGCCGATTGGCCTGAAAGCATTCCCCTCGTCCACCCCCGGGAGATCAAGGAATGGTAGACCTCTTCGCGAGTAAGTGGCGGAGAGGGAAGGAATCGAACCAACCCCGGTAAGGATCACTCACCGACAACGGTTTTGAAGACCGCGGGGCCCACCAGGTGCCCATCTCTCTCCTTTGTTGCGAGGCCGGAATGTGGGGTGTTCCGGCGGATACGTCAATCTCGATGACGCAGGGATTTGCGGGACGGCGGTCTCACGTTCTCGCCACTTCGGAAGGCATCCTTTCTAACCTCCAGCCGCAACCGGATGCGAAATCTGGAGGGGCGAGATCCTGCTCGACCGCGGTGGATAGGGCCAAGAAACAGGCAAAATCACCTGTGATTCTATATTGATAGACCGAAAATACCCGCACAAATTGAATGAGTGCATAATTTATCTGGTTAATTTCGCTTGCAAACTCGCACAAGTTAACGTAACGCAATGAGTGCCCTTTCAAAAGAACCCCGCAACATCGAAATATTGCGGGGTCCAAGAAAGGACTTCGACTGAACGAAACCCCATCTGTGGTAGAAAAAGGTTAGCTCATTCGAGGTCGGTCATCAAGGGGGAATCGGCATCCGCCCCCTTCAACCGCAATTCGAAAAGAATGAGCACAAATACACCAAAACAACAATGGCCAGGTAAATCTGGCAAGAGCTACGAGTATCACGTCTACAAGATCGGAGAGACGTTTAAGGATGAAGCAGGGAATTACATTTTCTGCAAGATTAACGCTGCCGGAAAGTGGGAGCCTCAGTATATCGGACAGGCAAAAAGCCTGAAAGATCGTATTGGGAATCATAATCAGGAAGCCTGTGCGAAACGAAATGGGGCAACCCATATCCACGCACATCTCAACGCACAGGAAGTAAACCGCCTTGCGGAAGAGAAGGACCTCATTGAGAACTTCAAACCCGTCTGCAACACCCAGCACGCTGGATAACCCTATGGAAACGAAGCAGTCCTTCCTCAAAGAAATCGCCGAAGTGCGGATTGGTCTCACCCTTCGGGGTCCTGATGCGTCTCGACAGACTGACGAGGAAGGGCTGCACCTTCTCAAAATTGGCGACATCGAAGAGAGTGGGAAAATTCACATCAAGTCCCCGCATCTCATGGCCGTGACAAGCGCGATGGAGCGCTTTCGGGTTACTCCCGGCGATATTGTGGTCGCCAATCGCGGCACACGCATGACCGCTGCCCTCGTCGATCATGAAATCGATGCCATCGCCGGCGGGCAAATTTACATCGTCCGCGCCAACCGGAAGAAAGTGCTTCCGGAATACCTCTGGTGGTTCCTCAACCGGCCTTCGACTCAGAAATTCCTTCAATACCGCGCCAAAGGGAGCTACGTGAAGACCATCCCGGTTCAGCTTCTTCGGGAAGAACTCGCAATTCCCCTCCCCTCTCTTGAAACTCAGCAGCAAATCGCTGAGTTTGCTCAACTTTCCCTGCGTGAGGCTCAGATCCTCAAACAACTTTCCAAGCTGAAATCCACCTATCGGGATGCGCTCTTCGCGGAGATGCTCTCCAGAGAAGAATAGCCCTGCGCCCCCCGTTATCCCCCTCAATGCCTTTCCCCCTTTTTTAATCCCCTTCCCCAATCATGAGCCAAGTGAACCAATCTGAAATCAACGACATCGCGTGGAAGGCCTGCGATACCTTTCGTGGGGTCGTCGATCCGTCCGACTACAAGAACTACATCCTCGTGATGTTGTTCTGGAAATTTATCTCCGATCTGTGGCGGGATCGGCGGGATCAATATTTGAAGGAGTATGATGGCGACGAAACGCGGGTCACCCGTCGTCTTGCTCGCGAGCGATTCAAGCTTCCCGATGGGTGCGATTTCCTTACCGTCTACGCCAAGCGGAACGATCCCAAAATTGGCGAGATCATGGATGTCGCTCTGGACACCATCGAAGAAGAGAACAAGGCGAAACTTGAAGGGGTCTTCCGGGAAGTCAGCTTCAACAATGAGTCCAAGCTCGGACAAACCAAGGATCGAAACGCACGGCTCAAGCATCTCCTCGAAGACTTCAACGACGAGAAACTCGATCTTCGCCCTTCTGTGATTGGCGACGAGGACGTCATCGGAAACGTCTACGAATACCTCCTCGAGCGCTTCGCTTCCGGAGCCGGGAAAAAAGCGGGCGAGTTCTACACGCCGGGACAGGTTTCCCGGTTGCTGGCTCGTCTCCTTGATCCCAAAAAAGGCGACACGATTTGTGATCCTGCCTGCGGTTCTGGTTCGCTTTTGATCAAGGTCGGCACCCAGGCCGATGAGCGGGATTTCGCGCTCTACGGACAGGAGAGCAACGGCACGACGCTCGCGCTCTGCAAGATGAACATGTTCCTCCACGGGATGGACAATTTCCGGATCGAGTGGGGCGACACGCTCCGGAATCCCCGCCTCATCGAAGACGACAAGCTTCAGAAGTTCGACATCGTCGTCGCGAACCCTCCCTTCTCGCTCGATAAGTGGGGCGAGCTTCAGGAGAAAGACGACAAGGGCCGGACGACGACGATTGGCGAGACCGACCCGTTTCTTCGTTTCACGCGGGGCATTCCTCCGAAGTCGAAGGGCGATTACGCCTTCATCCTGCACATGATCGAGACCGCCCGCGAAGGAACGGGCAAGGTGGGAGTCGTCGTTCCTCACGGCGTTCTCTTTCGAGGCGGAGCCGAGGGGAAAATCCGAACGGCCTTGATTCAGGAGAATCTACTGGAAGCGGTCATCGGACTTCCGCAAAACCTCTTTTTCGGAACGGGAATTCCGACCGCGATCCTCATTTTCAACAAGGGCAAGACGAGCAGCGATGTTCTGTTTATTGACGCGGCGAGAGAGTTTGATGACGGGAAAAATCAGAATCGAATGACTGTTGAGCATCTCGACAAGATCTTGAAGACCTTTGAGGAGAAGGAGACGATCGACCGGTATTCCTATCGCGCGACTCCGCAGGAGATTGCAGACAATGACTACAACCTCAATATCCCGAGGTATGTCGATACGTTTGAGGAGGAGGAGGAAGTGGATTTGCCTGCGGTGAAGAAGCGGATTTCGGAGTTGGAGGATGAGCTGGTGGAGGTGCAGGGGAAGATGAAATCGTTTCTAGAGGAGCTGAGCTCTTAGTCGGATACCTTCCTCAATTAGCATGACAAAACAAACTCCATTAGGTCCTCTTCCTATCGATTGGTCTTGTGCACCAATTGGCCGCATATGCAAAGTTGCATCTGGTGGAACGCCTTCCAGAAAAAACTCCGAATATTGGGGAGGAAATATAAGGTGGGCGAAAACTGCAGAGCTCAACCAGATATTCATTAATTACACATCTGAAGGAATTACAGAGGCTGGATTAAAAAACTCCTCCGCAAAGGTTTTCCCAGCCGGAACAATCTTGATGGCATTATACGGGCAAGGAAAAACACGCGGCATGGTTGGATTGTTACAAATCGAAGCTGCAATTAATCAAGCCTGTGCAGCTATAGAACCTAGTGATTGTTTAGAAACTGAATTCCTCTTTCAATATCTGAGATCGAAGTACACTAACATCAGGAATTTGAGTAATACCGGTGGGCAGGAAAATCTTTCTGGGGACATTGTGAAGGGAATTCAAGTCCCACTCCCTTCCCTCCCCGAGCAAAAGAAGATCGCCGAGATCCTTTCCACCTGGGACGACGCACTGGAGAAGCTGGATGATCTCATCAATGCAAAAGTGAAACAAAAGCACGGCCTCATGCAGCAACTCCTCACCGGCAGGAAGCGGTTACCGGGGTTTGCGGGTGAGTGGCGTGAAAAAAGCCTTGGGCAACTGTTCAAGCATAGAAAAGAGACGAAAAGAGGAGATTTGCGGCTTCTCTCAATTACCGCGAGTAGAGGAGTTATTGATAGAAGCGAATTGGAAAAGAAGGATTCTTCAAATGCTGATAAATCCAAATATTTACGGATTGCACCTGGGGACATCGGGTACAACACCATGCGAATGTGGCAGGGCGTGTCTGCGCTTTCGTCCTTGGAGGGAATCATAAGCCCTGCTTACACTGTTTGTATTCCGCAAAGGGAAATTCGGGGAGAATTCGCAGCCCATTTCTTCCAACTTCCCAAAATAGTTTCTTTGTTCCATCGCTACTCCCAAGGCTTGGTTTCCGACACGCTAAATTTGAAGTTCCCAAACTTTGCACAGATTTCGGTGACAGTGCCTGATGATCTCAAAGAACAAGCCGCTATCGCCGCCGTCCTCGACACGGCCGATCAGGAAATTTCCCTTCTCAAACAAAAGCGCAACGCCGTCGACGAACAAAAGCGCGGTCTCATGCAGCAACTTCTCACGGGCAAGGTTCGTGTAAAACTGGAGGCGGCGGAAGCATGAAGGCCCACCCGGTTCGCATGACGACCCAACAGGGTTGGGTCATCGATCATACCCTGTTAAGTCGTCATCCATTCGGACAAGACGGCTCAATTTCCCCGGAATTTCACGAGATTTCCTCCGATATCCGTGGTTTCATTTCATTAATAAACCGGGCACGCCTCTCGACGATGCGCAACTTGTCCGGTATTTTTTTGCCCACCTCCCGGTCCTGTTGGAACGATCGCTTTCCCGGTGAAAGGAGGGCGGCGTGACTCGCTCTTCAAATTCCGATTCGCTGCCGAAATTTCACCGCTTCATCGATGAGATGGGCGATACTACCTTTTTCGGGAAAGGCCGAAAATGGATCGTGGGAAGTGAAGGAGTGTCCCTTTCCTTCGGACTTGGACTCATCAAATTCAAATCCCCCATCGAGGATATCCGCCAGCAGGTCATCTCCCTACAGACCGAAGTCGAACAGGATCCTTTTCTGAATGTCATTCCCAGTGTCGAAAAACGAATCCAGAGTGGTGGCTTTTTCTTTCACGGCTGCAAAGACACTCCGGATGTTCGCTCTGTCTTTTTCCGATTCATTAAGGAATTAGACTGCGAAGCCGAAATCGTCGTCGCGAGAAAGATCGAAGGCATGTTTGAAAAACGACACCAATCAGATGAGAAGCTCTTCTATGCAGAGGTCCTTTCTCACCTCATCAAATCGAGAGTCAAGCGTAAGGGCAAGTTGATTCTCAACGTCGCGGAACGAGGTTCATCCACTCGTGAGAAAGTGCTCTCTCAAGCACTGGAAATGGCATTGGAGCAGGCTGGGACAAAATGGAAGGGAGATCTAGGAAGCGACGTCGTTTTCAACGTTCAAACTCCGAGAACCGAACCGCTTTTAAACGTAGCCGATTACTTGTGCTGGGCTATCCAGCGCGTCTTTGAGCGTGGTGAAACTCGCTTCTACGACTTCCTGCAACCCAAATACCGAGTGGTCGTCGATCTCTACGATTCAGCGAATTACGAACAGAATCGAAATTATTACACCACCAAAAACCCACTCACCTCTGAAAATAAATTGGACCCGCAGAACACCTGAGCTCAAAAAAGAGCGACGCCATGGAGACGACTTTCAGTGCACGCAGGCCCAGTTTTAGTATCGCACAATTTCAAGGTGTAAACCAGCAAAATCACATGGCTGCCCCTTCTTATCTCGAATCCCACATCTCGCAGATCCCCGCCTTGCAGCTTCTGCAAAAGCTGGGCTTCACCTTTCTCACGCCCGAAGAGGTCGCGGTGGAACGGCGGGGCAAGCTTCGCTTCGTGATTCTCGAAAACATTCTCACGAGGCAACTGCATCGCCTGAACCGCTTCGAGGTCAAAGGCCACGAGCATCGCTTCTCGGACGAGAGCATCGCCAAGGCGGTCGAGATGATGCGTGAGCCGCTCTACGATGGCCTCGTCCGGACGAGTGAGAAAATTTACGATCTCCTCACGCTCGGGGAGAGCTTTGAGCAGAAGGTGAATGGGGAAACGCGCAGCCCGCAGCTCCGCTTCATCGACTGGGAGAATCCTCACAACAATGTCTTTCACATCGCCGCTGAATTCGAAGTCGAGCGCAGCGGAAGCAAAAAGACGCGGCGGCCGGACATTGTCTGCTTCGTCAACGGAATCCCCTTTGTCGTGATCGAATGCAAACGCCCCAACGAAAAGCATTCCCTCGAAGCAGCGATCTCACAGAATCTCCGCAATCAGGAGAGCGAGGAGATTCCCCAGCTCTATTTGTATTCTCAACTTATTCTCGGGATCAATAAGAATGAAGGCTCCTACGCGACGACGGGAACGCCCTTGAAATTCTGGTCGAAGTGGCGTGAGATGGGCGACATCAGCGAGACGGTCGACGAACTCGTCAATGAAGCCCCCCGCAAGGAGGCTCACGAGAAGCTCTTCGCGGGGATGTTCGCCTTTGCGAAGGAGGAGTTCGAGAAACGAGCGGTCGAGAAGATCACGCCAACGGAGCAGGATGCCTTTCTCTACTCTCTCTGTCGCCCCGAGCGGCTCATCGAGTTGGCCCGCCAATACATCCTCTACGATGAAGGCGGGGCCGTGAAGAAGATCGCTCGCTACCAGCAATACTTCGCGGTGAAGCGCACTCTCGAACGCGTCCGCCAGCGGACCCCGGAAGGCAATCGCAAGGGCGGCGTGATCTGGCACACCCAGGGTTCCGGCAAGTCGCTCACAATGGTTCTTTTCGGAAAGGCGCTTGCGCTGGATCAAGGGATTGAGAATCCGCGCATCGTCATCGTGACGGACCGGATCGATCTCGATGAGCAGATTTGGAAAACCTTTCAGCAATGCGGCAAAAGCCCGCAACAGGCCAAGACCGGCAAGCACCTCGTGAAACTTCTCAAAGGCGACAAGGCGGATGTGATCACGACGATCATCGACAAATTTCACGCGGCCTCGAAGTCGGGGGCCTTCGTCAACGAAGACGATAATCTCTTCGTGCTCGTCGATGAAAGTCACCGCAGCCAATACGGGGAAGCGAATACGCGGATGCTCAAGTCGCTGCCGAACGCCTGCTTCATCGGCTTCACCGGCACGCCGCTGATGAGCGGCGAAAAAGACACGGCGGCGAAGTTCGGCGGCTTCATTGAGCCCGCTTACACGATTCGGGACGCGGTCGAAGACAAGGCGGTCGTCCCGCTTTTCTACGAAGGCCGTCATGTCATGCAGGATGTGAACAAAAAGGGCATCGATAACATGTTCGAGAGTCTCTCCGAAGGTCTCACCCCGGAGCAGAAAGCGGATCTGAAACGGAAATTTTCGGGCCGCGACGAACTGAACCGGCTCGACTCGCGTCTCTACCTCATCGCCTGGGATATTTCTCAGGATTATGCCAAGAACTGGAAAGGGACAGGCTTCAAAGCACAGCTCACCGCGCCCGGAAAAAAGGAAGCGATCCGATTGAAGGAGCTGCTCGATGGTTTTGGCAAAGTGACTTCCGAGGTGGTCATTTCGCCGCCGGACGATCGGGAAGGTGATGACAAAACCAAATCGGATGAAACCGTGCTCCGCTTTTGGAAAGGGATGATGGAGAAATACAGCTCCGAGAAAGAATACAATCGGAACATCATCGAATCGTTCAAGAAACGCGACAACCCGGAGATCATTATCGTCGTCGAAAAATTGCTCACGGGATTCGACGCCCCTCGAAACCGGGTCCTCTACATCGCAAGGAATCTGAAGGAGCACAATCTCCTGCAAGCCATCGCAAGGGTGAACCGTCTCTATGACGGAAAAGACAATGGCCTCATCATCGATTACTACGGCGTCGTCGAACAACTCAGCGAGGCGCTGGAGCTTTACACCGCCTTGGGGAAGAAGTTCGACAAGGAGGATCTCGAGGGAACGCTCACGAATCTAAGCGAGGAACTGAAGAAGCTCCCCGATCAACATGCGGCGGTGTGGAAGTTCTTCGAGAAGATCAGAAACAAGGACGACGCCGAGGCATTCGAGCTCGCGTTGGAGGAGGATACGACCCGCGACGCTTTTTACACCGCGCTCTCTCACTTTAACAGGACGCTCAAGCTCGCGCTCTCAAGTCTCCACTGGATCAAGGACACTCCCGAGGACGAGATTGATCGCTACAAAAATTCCGCCAAGTTTTTCTATGGTCTCCGCGGAAGTGTCAAAATCCGCTACGCTGAGGAAATCGACTATCGCGAGTATGAAGCGCAGATCGAAAAGATGCTGAACAATTTCGTTCAGGCCAGCGAGATCGTGCAAGTCGTCGATCCAGTGAACATCTTTGAACGGGAAGCCTTCGAAGCCGAGGTTGATAGGCTCAAGACCCCTCGCGCGAAAGCGGATGCGATCGCGAACCGGACGAAGAAGACGATCACGGAACGAATGGATGAAGACCCGTTCTTTTACCGCAAGCTCTCTGTCCTCATTGAGCAGGCGATCGAGGACTACAAGAACGCCCGGATCAGTGAGTCTGAGTATCTCACCAAGGTCATCGACTACATGGAGCAAACCCGGCAAGGTCGCAACGAGGAGGGTCCCGAGGCACTGCGGGAAAGAGACCTCGCGCGGGCCTTGTTCGGCTCGCTCAAAGAACAGCTCGCCGGAACTCTCAACACGGGCGGAAACGAAAGCGGAAGTGGCAAAGGCTCAAGCAAAGTGCGGGAACCGGATTCCCCTTCCTACGGATCGAACAAAAAACCGAAGACGACGCCGGAATCCGTTCTCGCTGAAGCCGCCTGCCACGTCGAGGACATCATCCGGCAACACAGCATTATCGGGTGGAGGGAAAATGTGGATGCTCAGAATCGGATGCGAAACGAGATCGATGACTATCTTTTCAGCCTTCAGTCCGAACATGGGATCGGGCTGACCTTCGATCAGATGGATGCTTTTATCGAATCCGCGATCAGTATCGCCCGGAACCGGACGCAGGATGTTTGAGGACGGAATCCTCCCGACGCGAGCGGGCGACTGCAAGCTCATGCGCTCGTCGCGAAGAACTCTCGCGATCAGTGTCCTCCCCGACGGAAGCGTCGAACTGGTGGCTCCCGAAGCGGCAAGTGCAGAAGCCATCATCGCGAAGGTAGAAAAACGAGCGGGCTGGATCGCGAGCAAACGCTGGGAGTTTTCCCAACTCAACGTGACGAAGCCGATCTTGCTTTATCGGTCCGGGGCAACGCATCGCTATCTCGGAAAACAGTATCGATTGAAGGTGGCGAAAGCAGAGTTGGCGAACATCAGGCTGAAGGGAGCTTTCTTCCACATCGAAACTCCCAACACTTCTGAAGCGGCCGTCGAACAGCTCCTCAATCAATGGATGCGGGACAAAGCGCTCGCGCAGTTTTCAAAACGCTTGCTCGGGTGGGAAAAGTGGTGTGAGCGAAATGATCTCCCGAAGCCAAAACTCCAGCTCCGATCCATGTCGAAGCGCTGGGGAAGCGCCCATCTCAGCGGCAAAATTTTGCTCAATCCGGATCTCGTGCGGACCCCGTCGATTTGTATCGACTACGTGATCGCCCACGAAGTCTGCCACCTCAAAGAACCGAATCACGACACGCCATTCTTCAGGCTTCTCGGCCAGGTCTTTCCAAATTGGAGAGAGGTAAAACTTCGGCTGGAGCAGGCTGAGTTTTAGAGTGCTGCAGACTAATCGCCAAACCTCAGGATTCGGCCTCGTTCAGCTCGAACCATTTCCCGGGCCCGTGAACGGAGATCGCAAGCGAAGAGAGAACATCCATTCCGATTAACATGTCATACTCGACATGACTGCACGGAGGAGAAACTGCCTGCAAGGCACGAAACTCGATTCGATCCACCTCGTCGTCAATTTTTTGCTCGTCGTGAACCGCATCCAGGATTGCCAGGGAGATATCGTAGTTCGGATATTTGATGTCTTCCCCCTCGCGCAGAGAAAATCCATAGACACTGCAGAAGCCTCGGGCCGACAGTCTCAGCTTTTCGATGATGGGCCGATAGACGACAGAAAGCGAAGCACCGGTATCGATCAGACCTATTCCCCGCACATCATCGGGAACCGGCTCCATCATATTATTAAGGGCGTTGCGCCGGGGAGCCGAAACCCCGATGCTAACAGGGACAAGAAGGTGGTTCCCCTCTTCGATCTTAAAACGCATCCGTTCGTTTGAACGTATTAACGGAAAGGCGTGAAGATGCAGTGAACATCTTCGTCCGGAGACTCAATTTGCTTCACGAAAAATTCGCCCTCAAAAGACAACTCGTAACCGCGATTCAAAGCTTCTTCATAAGTCTCAAAAGCTCCTATGCACCCTTGATCGTGGATCAAAACGAAGTGCCCATGAGTATAAGATACACGGAGCTGTGGCAGGAGGCGTTCGAATGCTTCCTGGTTTTTCGTGAAGGTTTCAGGTTGGTCTATGAGCATGACAGGAGCGATGCTATCGCCAACGGTTCGATATTCAATAGAAAATAGCCCCATATCAAGGCTCCGTTGTCTAGCATCCTTTTAAGTCTAAGGCCTGAAACGGAAAAATAACAGTGGGAATTTATCCTCTCAAATTTTGAATTCAGGTGAAAACCACGATCCTTCCTGTCGCAAACTTCGGGACAGATTGACTGAACGCCGCCCCTCCCCAAGTGAACCACTCACCCGCCGGCCACTGCGGCGATGATCTCAATCGCTTCGTCCACTTCCGCCTCAGTCGTGAAAATCGACAGACTCAATCGCAGACTACTGAACGCTTTTTCATCCGAGAAGCCCATCGCCTTCTGAACGTGGCTGGGCATTCCTTTGCCGGTCATGCAGGCACTCCCGGCGGAGCACTGAATCCCCGCGGCGTCGAGTTTCGGGAGGAGTTCGGCGGCAGTTTTCCCCGGAAACGAAACGTGGGCGACGTTCCCGGTGCGATGCTCTCTCGATCCGTTGAACTCAACCCTCTTGAGTCGCTCACCTAACCCTGTTTCGAGCCGGTCTCTGAGCGTGGCGACGCGGTCGAGGTCTCCGTTTTGAGCGGATTCCATCATGATCGCAGCCGCTTCGCCGAGGCCGACGATGTAAGGCACGTTCTCGGTGCCGCTGCGGTGACCACCTTCCTGCCCCCCACCGCGAATCATCGGCTCGAAGGGGGTTCCTTTGCGGATAAAAAGAGCCCCGACTCCTTTGGGTGCGTGGAACTTGTGTCCGCTGATGGAGAGGAAATCGACGGGGACTTCGTCGACGCGGACGGAGATTTTTCCGACGGCCTGAATCGCATCGGTGTGAACCCACCATCCGGCGGCTTTTGCGATTTCGGTGGCTTCCGCCATCGGTTGAATGACGCCAGTCTCGTTGTTCGCCCACATGAGGGAGACGAAGCCGGGTTTGGTTCTTTCAACGGCCGCGGAAAGCTCTGCCAGGTCGAGCCTTCCGTCGTCATGGACCCCGACGCGCGCGACCTCGAATCCGACTGCGGCCATCGCTTCGGTCGGCCGGAGGACGGCGCTGTGTTCGATTTCGCTGACGACGACCTTCGAAGATTTCCGCCCGATCTCGCGGGCGAGCGACTTGATCACCATGCTGTTCGACTCGGTGCCGCATCCGGTGAACACGATCTCATCGGGGCTTGCGCCAATGAGGGCGGCGACTTGTGCACGGGCCGTTCCGAGCGCGGCTTTGACCTCGCGCCCGGCCGCATAGCCACTCGATGGGTTGTGCCAACGGCCCGTCAGAAAAGGCATCATCGCTTCGACGACGCGCGGGTGAACTTGAGTCGTCGCGTTGGAATCGAGGTAGATCATGTGGGGAAGGAGTTGAGAAGAAAGGAGTCGAGGAGGAAAGAATCAGGGAATGAGTGATGGTGCCAGTTTGATGATCTCTTTGGCGGCTTTGGTGATTGCGGCTTCATCGTGAGACGGGAGCGGGACCTTTCCCGACGGGACAGGGTAATTCCCGCTGCCATCGACGGTGTAGCGGGTGTCATAGTGTTCGGTGAGGAGCTCGCTCACGAAGGGGTGCCACTCCCCCGCTTCGGTCATGGTTTTCCAGCGGGCGAGGGTCGCTTTGGAATGAAAGCCGGCAAGGCGGTCGATGGTGTCATGGACGCGCCCGAGATTACCGATCCATTCTTCGTAATCTCCGGCGAGATATCGCGCACGGGCTTCAACGGGCGAATCCACTTCGATGACAGGTGAGTCTTTCAGCTTTTGCCAAAGCGGATTCGGCAGATTTAGGCGCCCGATCTTGGCACTTTCGGCCTCGATATACACGGGGCGTGAGAAGTCAATCTTCTCAAGCTTTTCATAAATAAGCGACTCGAACTGCTTTTGCGCCGGTTGAGGATCGTGAGGATCACCACCGAAGACCGAACCCTTATGATTCGCCATTCCCTCGAGATCGATGACTTGCTCACCGGTCCGATCCATCTCGGCGAGGAGCAAGGTCTTGCCCGCCCCCGTGTAGCCATTGAGCACCACGAGCTTGAGCGTCGGCGCTTTCATTTCGATGACTTCGACGACCAGTGAACGATAGGCTTTGTATCCCCCGCTGATAAGACTGACGTCCCACCCAATGTCATTCATGACCGTCGCCATGCTGCCGGAACGTTGCCCGCCACGCCAGCAGTAGACGAGCACCCGGTAGTCTTTCGGCTTATTGGCAAGATGGGTCTCAAGATGAACCGCAATATTTTTGGAAACGAGCGCCGCCCCGATTTTCCGGGCATCGAAAGCGGAAACCTGCTTGTAAATGGTGCCGACCTTGGCTCGTTCGGCGTCGTTGAGGACAGGCAGACTGATGGCTCCGGAGATCCGGTCCTCCTCATACTCACCTGGGGAGCGGACGTCAATGATCTCATCAAACACGGTGAGGTCGGCGGGGAGGACAATATTCTCAACGTGGCGGCTCATAAAACATGGGCGAACGACAACCCTCGATTGGGAGCGTTCAAGAAAACTTACAACTTTATTATCACGAATTTACGGAATTTTCTGGCACGACAACCCCAGTCATCTGTATACTCTGTGTTGAAGCGATGACTTAATGCCGTCGCGCCAACCAATCAATAATATGAAAAAATTAATCGCAACACTTGCTGTGGCGATCCTTGCACTTGCTCCAGCAGCAATGGCGGGTGAAGTCACTTACATTGCCGGCATGACCGGCGTCACATGAGGCGGATGTAAAAGAGATGTCAGTTCGGCATTCTCATCACTTCCGGGAGTTGTTCTCGACGAGGACGGAAAAGCTAAAGTCACCATTGATAACGGTGAAGAAGCTGGAACTCAAAAAGTGACTGTGGTCACCGATGGTTCTGAGGAAATCAGCCAGGAATCTGCCATCGAGTCTCTCGGTGACAAGGCAAGCCGCTACGTTGTCCAGTCATGGGCTGTCGAAGCTGCCGAGGAGTCCTGAAATTCCTTTTGACCGGTTACCGGTTAACTAATTCGTAAAAGAGCCCCGTTGCACCAGCGACGGGGCTTTTTTTTCGCCCGAATGCTGCTGTAACAATTGGAAAAGCGTCATGGCGCGGCGCCCCGCTCTATGGTTAAATAGTGAGTTGAAATGGCGGACCCTCCCTACAGCTCAAAGGAGACAGTTGATCCTGATACCGGATTGCGTCTTCCGCCGCATTTGCAGCGAAAGCTGGAAGCCTTTCAGCAACGCCTCTGGTCCATCAAGATTGCAGAGGGCGCGCTCGCGGGAATCATCGGATTGGGACTCACTTTTCTTGTCGTTTTCACGATCGACCGTTTCATCGACACGCCGCAGATCGTCCGCGTCGTCCTGCTCGTTTTGGGCTTCGCGGTCCCCGCGTTTGCCATTCCAATGCGGTGGAATCGCTGGGTCAAAAAGCAGCGCTCTCTGGAGCAGATCGCCCGACTCCTCCGGCGTCAATTTCCGCGACTCGGCGATGAGCTGCTCGGCATTGTTGAATTATCGAAATCAAAATCCGCGCAATCGAGTCGCGTCCTCGTCGAAGCGGCGATGGCTCAGGTCGATGAGCGGGTTAAATCACGCGACTTTGACGCTGCCGTGCCCGCCAATCGTTATGGACTCTGGTTAGGATCAGCGCTGACGGTGATGGCCGTTTCTCTCCTCCTCGTCTTTCTCGTTTCCGACGCGGCACGCAGTTCTCTGGCGCGATGGATCACGCCCGGCAAGAGCATCGAGCGATATACCTTCGCGCAGATCGATCCTCTCCCGAAAGAAGTGGTCGTCCCCTACGCGGAATCTTTTAACCTCAATCCAACGCTCACGGAGGACACAGACTGGAGCCCCGGCAGCGCCACCGTGAAGCTTCCCGGCAAAACAAAACTCACGACAACTCGTGAGGGCGACCGCTTCGATTTCACGGTCCCGCCACAGAAAGAGAATGGCTCCCTCGCGGTCCGCGTCGGTGATGAATACCAAAAGATCTCCGTCACTCCTCTCTCCCGTCCAGAGTTGACCACTCTCACCGCGAGCCTCCGACTTCCGGATTATCTGCTCTACGAAAGGGATCTCATTATCCCGATTCGGGGCGGCTCTCTCTCCGTCGTGAGAGGAGCCGTCGCCACGGTCACCGGCGAAACCTCGCGGGACCTGGCCTCAGCGGAGTCCGATCTCGGAGAAGCGACCGTATCGGGCAATGCTTTTTCCACGACGCCAGTCAAAATCGAAGAATCAGTCACGCAGAGCATCACCTGGAAAGACATTCATGGACTCACCGCGAAAAGCGCTCTTGAATTGGAAGTCACTCCGGTCGATGACCGCGAGCCCGATGTCTTTGCGAGGCAACTCACGAAGGAACGAATCATTCTCCCCGATGAAGTGGTCTCCTTCGACGTATCTGCGGCAGATGACTTCGGCATTTCCACGCTCGGCCTGGAATGGCACGGTCAGATAACCGCCGAAGGAACCCACTCGGCAAAGGGGGAAAAGGCCGTCGCCGCCGGAGGTCCTGAAAAGCGGGATCTCGAGACCCGCGCCACCTTTTCTGCGGCCCGTGAGGGTATCCCTCCCCAGACGATTCAGATCCGCGCCTTTGCCGAAGATTACCTTCCCGACCGGGAACGCAGTTATTCGCCGACTTTCATCCTCCATGTCCTCAGCCCGCAGGAACATGCCGAGTGGCTCACGCAGGAATTCGGAAAGTGGTTTCGCAATGCCCGAGAGGTCTACGAGCGGGAAAAACAGCTCAATGAATTGAACGAAGCCCTCGCGGAGCTCTCTGCCACCGAACTCGACACGCCGGAAAACCGCCGCAGCCTCGGTGAACAGGCCTCGGCTGAAGCCGCGAACGGAAAAAAGCTCGACGCCCTCACCGAAGCCGGAAGAGGACTCGTGAAGCAAGCGACAAAGAACGATGAATTCGATGCCGATCGTCTCGAATCGTGGGCCGAAAAAATGCGCACCCTCGACGAAATCGCAAACCGGAAGATGCCCTCCGTTTCCGATAAACTCCGGCAGTCATCGCGCGCGCAGGGTGCCGAAGCGGTCGCGATGGAATCTGATCTCGCGGCCACCGAACCCGGGGCGCAGGAAAAAGATGAGCCAACCAGTCCCGCTCAGGAAAAGCTCGACGAAGCGATCGAGGAACAGGAAGAGCTCCTCGCTGAGTTTGCCAAAGTTGCTGATGAACTGCAGGAGATCCTTGCCAGCCTTGAAGCGAGCACCTTCGTGAAACGCCTCAAAGCGGCCGCAAAGGTGCAGACCGAGATTGCCGGAACCTTCGACGAGACGCTCAACGCAGGGTTCGGTCTCCCGCGCCACCGCATCGAACAGCAACTCCGCGATGTCGGCAGCGAAGTCGCCGAAACTGTCGAAGAGCAGAGCAGCCGGGTTTATGAGATCCAGACCGATCTCGAAGCCTACTACCAGCGAAAGCAGGACGAAACCTACAAGAATGTCCTCGATCAAATGAAGGAGTCGTCCGTGGTCTCCCGCCTCAAAGAAATCGGACAGTCTTCGGAAGGCAATCTCAGCGGCCTCTCGATTTCCTCAGCCGAATACTGGTCAGACACCCTCGATCGATGGGCCGAAGAATTGGTCGCCGCCGCGGAAGAAAACAAGGAAGGAGATGGAGAATCAAAGGAGGGACTCCCTCCCGAGATCGTCCTCGCGATCATGAAAGTGCTCCAGGAGCAGATGTATCTCCGCGATGAAACTCGCGAGATGGAGTCCGTTAAGCCAGCCCTCGCGCTTGAGGTTTTTCAATCAAAAGTCCGCCCGCTCGAGCTCACGCAACAGGATCTCCGTGAGCGGATCGATTTCGTGATGGACGACATTCGTGAACTTCCTGACGGGGAGAGTGTTTTTGGCTCCGAGCTCCAGCTTCTCAATCTCGTCTCTGACACAATGCGACAGGCCCGCGGCGTCCTCGCGCGCCCCGACACCGGACCGGAAGCGATCGCCGCGCAAACCGAAGCGATTGAGCTCCTCTTGCAATCGAAACGCCAACAAAGCAAAGGCGGTGGTGGTGGCGGCAGCTCACCGGGTTCCGGCTCTTCGGCAGGGGGAAACAGTTCCTCGGCGCTCAGTGACATCAGTCTTCCTGAGGGCGAACGACGCAGCGCTAACGCCGGCACCCGAGATGTCGAGCAATCGACCGGAAGCGCCGGACGAACCCTCCCCGAAGAATTTCGACGCGGACTGGACACCTACTTTAACACGATCGAATCAAACTGATGACCGTTCCCTCCCCCCTCCTCCTCCTTACGGGATTCTTCAGCCTCCTCGTCATCATGACCGGCCATGCTGAGGCGCAGATCAATGAACCGGACCCGTTCATCATCGTCGGCGAAAAGCCGGTCGACCCCGCCACGGATGCCGCGGAAGAACCCGGAGCCAATCTTTCGCCCGAGCCGCTCAGCGCCCAGATTTCCCAACACATTCTGAAGCTGGCCGAAGGCGAGCGGGACAAACGCCTCAAGTTCATGGCCGTCGTGATCGATGACGTGGCGCGTCTTTGCGAGCTTGATCCTTCGCAACAGCAGGACCTGCAACTCGCCGCGAAAGGAGCCGCCGAACGCTCCATGAAAGACTGGCACACTCAGGCTGAACGCTATTTTCGCACCCGTCTCGATGGAGCGGATCGCGATGCCGCCAAAGAAATGCTCGAAGGCATGGGGAGCGTGAACTTCGGGGGGAATCGCTCCGAGGAAGAAGGCGAAACGCTCGATGTCTGGAAAGACACTCTCGAAACCGTGCTCTCCGATGATCAAGTGAGCCGCTACGAGGAAGTCCTCGAACAGCGCCAGCTCGACCGCATCGAAGCTTTCACCCTCATGTCAGTGACAACGCTGGACTCCTTTCTGCGTTTCACCCCGAAGCAAAAGTCGAAGATCAACGATCTCGTTCACGAGGCCACGACCGCTTACCTCGACGACGTGCAGCGCTACTGGGGTGACTACTTTGAGCGGGGCATGCTGATGTCACTCGCCAATGCGGCGGAGGAAAACGAACTCCGCGCGATCCTCACCGAAGAGCAATATGATCGGCTCAAAGAGGAGACCGCGAACTTCGATCATTTCTGGGATCAAAAGCGACGCCTCAAGCGTGCCAAGGAAAAGGCAGCCCTGCGACGAGCAGAGAAGGCTGAGGAAGAAATCTACAAAGAGGAGGAAGCCGCGCCGGTGACCGAGTCCGTCCAGTAACCCCGGCGACCTGCATTCAAACATCATGCTAAGATTATTTCCCGCCGCGATTCTCTTTTTCGGCCTGAGCAGTTCCGCTCTCGCCCAGGGACCCTCGATCCAATACGGCAACGAAATCCCCGCTGAGGTCGAGACCATTTACGAGCGCGGCCTGACCTTCCTCAGTGAGACGCAGAGTGAGACCGGCACCTGGCGAAGTCGCTCTGAGCATGGGATCACCGGCCTCTGTCTCATGGCCTTTCTCGCGAGTGGAGAAGATCCCAATTTCGGTCGCTATCGCCAGAACATCAAAAGCGCGATCCGCTCCATCATCGAAGGGCAGGATGCCTCGGGCTTCATTCCCAACAGCATGTATCACCATGGCTTCGCAATGCTCGCGCTCGCCGAAGCCTACGGCGTCGTCGATGAGGAAACGCTCTGGGACAGCAGTGAGGAGGCCGCGAACCGTCAATCGATCGCCGTCACCCTGCAGCGAGCCATCGAACTGAGCGTGAAAGCGCAAAAAGCCAACCGCTGGGGTGGCTGGCGCTATTCCCCCACTTCGACTGACGCTGACACTTCGGTGACGGGGTCGGTCCTCATGGGATTGCTCGCCTGCCAGAATGCCGGCATTGAAGTCCCCGCCGGATCCATTGAAAGCGCCCTCGAATACATGCAGCGAAACACCGCTTCCTCCGGCTTTGTTGCCTACAGCGGAGGGATCGGCGGCGGCGGCGAATCGATGGCCCGCTCTGCCGTCGCGACGCTCGTCTACTCGGTCGGCCACAAGCGCGAGTGGGAGGAATACGAAGCCTCACTCTCCCACATTTCGGAGCGGCTCGACCACAAGGAATCGGCCCACACGCACTACTTTTACTATTACATGGCCCAGGCGCTCTTTCAGGGCGATCCCGAAGCCTGGGACATCTGGAACCGGAACACAGCCCGGATGCTCGCGGATCAACAGGCCGACGATGGAAGTTTCGAAGGCAGCTATGGGGAAGCCTACGGCACCGCGATGTCTCTCCTCGCCCTCGCTTTGAACTATCGCTTTCTCCCCATCTACGAGCGCTTCTAATTTCTTCATGTCCCGTCTCAATCAACCCTGTTCAATGCGTGACCTAACCCTCTTAGGTATTGTTTTGTTAGGATTTTTCATCCTGCCGGAGGTCGAAGCGGACGAGGACCGCCCGGCCTCACTGACGTGGCGAAACGGAGATAGTCTCGACGGGAGCATTCTGAGCGGAGACGGGAAAAACCTGCAATGGAAGGCCGCCCCGTTCGCAGGACCGCTCAAGCTCAATCTTGACCAACTTGACGGGGTCCGTTTTTCAACCCCGACCGCGAAAACCGCACCCGGGAAAAGGCCGCCTTTCCGGCTCATCCTTAACAACGGTGACCGTCTCGAGGGATCGCTCGAAGCGATCTCCGCAGAAACGATCACTTTCCACGCGACCCCGTTTCGCAAGCTTGTTGAAATTCGCAAAGAGCACATTGCGCGGCTCGTGCACGTCGGGAGCGACTTCCTTCGCTACTCCGGCCCCACCGATCTTGAAGATTGGACCACGTCAGGACGGGATCGAAAAGTCTCCGAGTGGTTCACCGATCTCACGGGGGCGTTCGCAACACATCAATGGTCGGGAAATTTGTTCCGGGAAATTGAATTTCCCAATTCGGTCGAGATCCGCTTCGAGGCGTCTTTTCCGATGGGATTTCCCAATCTGGAAATCGGACTCGTTCGCGGGACCGACATCGGGCCGATGTTGGAAACCTGGGACAACTCTCTCGTCCTCACTTATCGGAGTCGCTTCGTTCCGGTAATGGAGTTGAGCGAAGAGACCCGGCGGCTCGACTTCCGGCTTTTCTGGAATCAATCTTCGGGAGAAGTTCTCCTCTGCGATCCCTCCGGTCGCCGCCTCGCCTCACTCAACAACGCGACCGTGGATCGCCGCGCCGCGGACTCGACCAAGTCACGCCAGACCGACCCGCTCGCGCGGGGTTTTTCGATCCTCAACCGAACCCCGGAACTGAAGCTCCTCTCCCTCTCAGTTCAGGAATGGGATGGCAAAGCCCCCTCCGTGATCGACCTCGCCAAGCCACGCGTCCTTCTCGCCGGGCTTGCGCCGAAATTTGAAACCGGGAGCGTGACCTACACCGCAGGATCTGACGCCCTTCGCGTCGGCTCGCGCTCCTTTCCCCTCGAACAGTTTCAGGAGATGATCCTCACGACCGCGCCTGAATTGCCCGAAACTGCCGAAGCCAATTCCGCGACAACACTCGCGTGGAATGACGGCAGCAACGTCAGTGGCCGCCTCGACTCTCTCAGCGACGAGGAGATCAGCATCGTCGCCGAATGGTCCCCCTCCCCACTCGTGCTCTCGCTTGATAAAGCGAAAGAGATCCGTTTTCCGGGCTCGAAAATCCCGCTGATTGAGGGGACAGACAAACTAGAGGGCGAAGGTTTCGCTCTGATCGGCGCGGCTCGTCCCCTCGCAGAAAAAACCGGGCGGAGTCTCGTCGGCTGGCTGCCTCCCGGTGCCAATGAACCCATCCCTTTCGCCGACGAAGTCAAAGCAACAATCACTCGTTTTCCTCATGCGTCGTCTAATCCTGAACTGGCCAATCTTATCGGACAGGCCAGGTTATATCTTTCGAACGGCGAGATCCTCGTCGGCTCATTGCTCTCGATTTCTCCCGATGAAGTGAAGTTCACGAGCCGCATCACGGGACCGATCACGATCCCCTCATTGGATCTTCTCGCTATCGACCTGGGGAGTTCCGGTCGCATTCTTGAAGGTTTTAACGACACGGAATGGGAGGAAGTCGAGGAGAATGAAAACGACGTCGAACTGACCCGCGACTCGGCGGTGATCCGGGCTGGCGGGTTCGGTAATCCGTCTCTCGTCCTCGGCGATCGCATTCACTTCTCTGCTCAGTGGAAACAAACCTACGGCGCCGTTACCCTGAGGCTTTTCACGAACGGATCCGATGAGAATTCTCCTTCGACCGATCTCATCATCGCCGCGCAGGGAAACCGTCTCTTCGTGGGGAAACTGAAAGAGAGCGGTGCTTTTTCCTTCTCCGGCGATCAGATTCCAATCGTGGGTGACACGGCAAGTTTCGAAATCCGACTGCTCGGCGAGAAAGTCGAAATTGTCGTCAACGGGAAGACCTCTCTTGAGATTGAAGTTGATCCCGATCGCGTCTCCGGCAACGGGATTTACTTTCGCATGGGCGGCGGCTGGCAGGGCTGGAATCAGTCGGACAATGAAATCACGATCACCGATTTTCGGATTGAGAGAACTCCCGGAAGCATCCCGCGGCGAATCATCGACCCGGCCGCGAGGGAAATGTCACTCCAGCTCCCCCGCTCCCGTCGTGCTCCGGTTCCGAGCCACCTCCTCATCGCCCCGAACGGCGACCTTCTCCGCGGAAGCCTCCTCTCCGCTTCCGCCGAAGGCGTGAAGTTCCAGGCCGGCGAATCTCTCGTTGATCTGCCGGCAGATCGAATCTCCGCTATTATCTGGCTGCAGGGGCCCTCTCTTGAAACCGGGGAAGACGAAGCGACCGGTGAACCACCGCTCTTCAGCGAAACTGCACCTGAAAATCCCTTTCTCGTGACCCACCAGTTTGCCCTCATGGACGGAAGCCGCCTGAACTTGCACGCTGACAAGCTCGAAAACGAACGCTTCGTCGGGGAATCGAGCCTCCTGGGAACTTGCACGATTGCGATCGAAAACATCCGGGAAATGAAGCGCGGCCCGGAGACCCCGCTTGATGAACTCGACACGTCACCTCCGGAAGCCTTTTCCAGTTGGGTTCTCACTCCGACTCCCGACCCCGTGATACCGGGATCAGAAGCGGAAGCGCTCTCCCCGCTCATCGGAGAGACGGCTCCCCCGGTCGAGCTGACGATGCTCGACGACTCCATCTTTAAGCTCAGTGATCATCTCGGCAAAGTCGTGGTCCTCGACTTTTGGGCGACCTGGTGCGGCCCATGCATCAAAGCAATCCCTGATGTAAGGAAGGTCATCGAAGCGTTTCCCGAAGACACCGTGAAACTCTGCGCCGTGAACCAATCTGAATCACTGCCCATCATCAACCGCTTCCTTGAGTCCCGGAAGTGGAACGGGCTCCCCGTAGCACTCGATTTCGACATGAAAGTGAGCGAAACCTATCTCGTCGAAGCCATTCCGCACACCGTTGTCATCGGCAAAGATGGAAAGGTTGCCTTTGTTCACTCCGGCTATTCCGAGGACTTGAAGAACATTCTCTTCAAAGCGATCGCGGCAGAACTACAACGATGATTATTTGAATTATCATACTGGACAGAATCTCAATTCCAGCTATCATGATTGAGAAAGATCTCGATTTCGAGACTCAACCCTGCCAAATCATGATTAAATTCCTGCCCGTTTTTGTCGTCACCGCCCTTCTGGGTGTCACTATCATTCCAGTCCAGGCCGGAGGAACCGGATACTACTCAGCCCGCTCCGGTTCGACAACCTGCGCGTCCTCGAAGTTTCAGACGCCCCGATACAACCAACTCCTGCCCTATCGTCACTACGAAGATCGCCGCCGCTTCAATGCTGCACCTTGCAGTAATGAAGTGAGGCGTGAGCACCCTTATCTTCTCAAAACGGTCATCGTGAATCGCAAGAAGGTCCCTCACTACACCTACGATGGAAAGGGACGCCGCTTTTGCCGACAAGTCGTGATGGTCACTTACAAAGATCTTTATTCAGACGGAAGCTGCCGCGTCTGGACGAACCAGGGATAAGACTTCCTCAAGGAAGCATCGCGCGAGAATACGGGGACCGCGCCCCTCTCGTGCGTTCTCGAACGCTACCCCCTTACTCTTCGTCTGAAGACTCGTCCTCGCGACCAAGGAAGTGAGCGTTTTTGACGACGGACAAGGCGTAGTTGCCGATCAACTCGAACTGATTGTGGAGATCGACGGTGATCATTTCAGTCTTCACCGAACTTTCCGCCGCCGACATCCGCTCCATCGAAGCCTTGTTGTATTGCTTGCGGAGCCGGTCAGTCTTCACCTCCATTGCTTCGGCACGGGCCACATCGTCCTCGCTGGCGTGACCGGATTTGAGGACGGCCTCGTAAAAATCGATCATTTCCACGACCGTCGCGGCGAGATCGGAAACGTTCAAAGAAGCCTGCTCCCCGAAGGCCCGCTCCTTCCGGTATTTGCGCGCCGTGATCTGGACGAGGCGATAGATGACATCAGAGATCTCCTCCAGTTCCGAAGCGATCCGAACCATCCGGCTCACTGCTCTCGCATTCTCAGGGCTGATCTCCGCCGCTGAAGTTCGCACAAGATATTCGGTGATGTCGTGCGTCAAAACATCGGCATCATCTTCAAGCCGTTTCAAATTTTTGACCTCTTCGGTCAAATCCTGCTCCGGCCGCCCGAGAACGCGAAGGTAGCCCTGGAACATCTTCCGCGTGATCGCCGCCAGCTCGCAGGTCGCCTTTTCAGCCTCGGGCAGATTCAATTCCCCGACATCGAGGAGAGACTGCGAGATGAACTGAAGTCGCGGCGGACGGTCCACCTGGTCATCTTTGACCCAGCGAGTCACGATCCTCGCGATCTGAGGGACAAACCCAATCAGGAGGAGAATATTGATCAGGTTAAAAAGTGAGTGAAAGATCGCGAGCTTGAACCCGACATCGGAATCGTGCTTC
>CAZOUP010000078.1:0-24959 GCA_964583035.1 uncultured Akkermansia sp. | reverse complement strand
ATTGACGAGGTGCATCGCCCTGAAATTCGGATCGGTTGAGCGGATAAATTCACTGCCGGGATGTGCGTTTGTCAGGTGAGTGATGCCGTCTTTGACTTCCACCTTACTTCGTCGAATGAGGCGACCAACCGGCTCGGAAAAAAGCAGGTCCCCTCGGAGCTCCCCGGGAAGGCGATCCCCCCGGAAAACCTCTTCACCGCAGGTCGCGGTGAAGTGATTCAGGGTATGATTGTCAGGACGAAAGCGGCTTGCCCCACCCTGAACATCGGGAATCCCGACGAGTGGAAAAACTTCACGATAGTCGAGCGGGAATTGGTCCGCGATATTGAACGCTCCGTAGACAATCGGCTGCTGGAAATTCAGAGGCCCACGCTCCCCGCCCGCATTCACGAACCAGGGCTTTCCATGATCATCCTGACAAAGCCCCCACTGCCCTCCGTTCGGCGCGGTTGGCTCTTTATGGGCAAGCCCGGCGGGATTGTGACGCAGGCGATAGGCGTTGTAGGTCGTGTAGATCCAGTTATCCATCGACCAAATCAGGCCACTGGGTTGGTGCTCCATGTTACCGCCGCGAGGCCCGCCTTCATACCAGAGCGTTTTCTCATCGGAAACGCCGTCGCCGTCGGTGTCGCGGTAACAATAAATATCAAGCGTGTTCGTTTCCCCGATGAGAACGCGATCATCGAGCGGCAAAACCATACGAGGGAGGAGAAGATCGTCCGCAAAAACGGTGTGCCGGTCCATGACTCCATCACCGTTTGTGTCCTCGTGGCGGGAGACCCGGCTCGTCGGCTCATTTTCTCCCGTCCCGTCCGCGTCCTGCATGTAGGTGCGCATTTCCACAACGTAAAGACGACCGTTTCCATCGAAGGCACAGACAACCGGCTCAGCAATTTCCGGCTCGGTCACGACGGCCTCAAGACGATACCCTTCCGGAAGTTCAAAGGTCTCGATGCTTTCCTCGACGGAGAGATACGGCAGCGTTCCCGTCGGTTCGTACATTTTCACTTCGGTCGCGTGCGCAGTCGTGAAACAAGTGACGCAAAGCGCGATTGAGAGGAGGAGTTTTTTTATCGTCATTCGGAGAAATGGAAATGTGATTCGTCGCAATTAAGCGATCAGCTCTTTAACAACGCGGGATTTTTCGACGCCGGTTAGTCTGACATCGAGACCTTGGAAAGGGAATGAAAAACGGTGGTGATCGATTCCGAGGAGGTGAAGCATCGTCGCATGAAAATCGTGGACGCTCACCTCATTTTCGACCGCATTGTAACCCATCTCGTCGGTCGCGCCGTAGGAGAGACCGCCCTTGATCCCACCTCCGGCCATCCAGATTGAAAACCCTTTAATGTGATGATCGCGCCCGGTTCCCTGCGCCATCGGGGTGCGTCCGAATTCCCCGCCCCAGACCACGAGAGTATCCTTGAGCATGTCGCGCTGTTTCAAGTCCTCGACGAGAGCCCAGCTCCCGCGATCCACGAGCGCGGCGGTATTTTCAACCCCGCTTTTCACGCCGCTGTGGTGATCCCACCCGCGATGATAGAGATGAATGAAGCGCACCCCGCGCTCGGCGAGACGGCGCGCAAGGAGGCAGTTGCTTGCAAACGAACCATCCCCCGGAACGGCTCCATACATGTCGAGAACATGCTTAGGCTCTCCTGACAAGTCCACTAACTCCGGAACGCTGGCCTGCATTTTGAAAGCCATTTCATACTGCGCGATTTTGGTTTCGATCTCAGGATTGATGGTCGTTTCGTTGCGAACCCGATTCAGCGCATTGACCCCATCGACGACATTTCGCTGCGCGGCGCGGCTCACTCCTTTCGGATTTCCGACGTAAAGGACAGGATCCCCTTTGGAATGAAATTGCACGCCTTGAAACCGGCTTGGGAGAAATCCGCTGTGCCACTGCCGGGCCGCAATGGGCTGACTCTGCCCACCCCCGACGGAAGTGAGGACGACGAAGCCGGGAAGATCCTCCGATTCACTACCCAAGCCATAATTAACCCACGAACCCATGCAGGGACGACCGGAAATCTGCGTTCCCGTGTTCATGAAAGTGTGCGCCGGATCGTGGTTGATCTGCATCGTGCTCATTGACTTCACAATCGTGATATCGTCAGCAAGTTTAGCAATGTTAGGGAGAACATCGGAGATCATCTGCCCGGACTGGCCGTGCCGGCTGAATCCATGTTGCGGCCCCATGCAGGTGAGGACTTTCCCCTGAAGCTGCGCAATCGGCTGACCCGCAGTGAAAGATTCCGGCATGGGTTTGCCATCCATCTTTGCGAGCTCCGGCTTATAGTCAAGCGTCTCAAGATGCGAGGGACCTCCCGCCATGCAGAGAAAGATGACACGCTTTGCCTTGGCGACATGGTGAGGCTGCACCGCCCCGGCCCAGCGTTGTTCGACGCCAGCTTCGGCGAAGAGTTGATGAGTGAGCGCGGTTGCCCCGAGACCGACGGTCGCCTGATTGAGAAAGGCCCGCCGGGAAACCTGAGTGGAAAAATCTGAGTTCATGAGAAGTGAGAATCTAAGGGCTTAGTTTCGAGCCGTGGTTTCGTAGGCATTCAAAATCGTTCGTGCGACCTGCGCCCAGGCCGCTGCCGCAGCCACGTCATCTACCACGGTCGGCGGCGAATCCCCCACGCTGAGAAATTCCTGCGCACCGGCTGGATTGCCGGTGTAGTCCGCCTGCTGCCAATTGTGGACGCTGCGCAAGACTCCGATTTCATCGGCGCTCGCCTTGCGGCCCGTCGCCATTTTCCAACCGGCGGCGATCTTTTCCTCCGGCCCTCCTTCGACCGTCGCGATGCGCTCGCCAAACTTCCGCGCGGCTTCGACAAAAGCGGGATCGTTCAGCATCACGAGCGCCTGCTGGGGGATATTCGAACGCGAGCGACGCGACGTGCATTCCTCCCGACTCGGCGCATCAAAAGCCATCATCGCAGGGTGCAGGAAGCTCCGGCTCCAAAAAGTGTAAACCCCGCGGCGGTAGAGCCCTTTACCCTTGTCGCGCTCCCACTCCCGTTTCGGAAAATTCAGATGCTGCCAGTAGCCTTCGGGCTGATAGGGCTTGACGCTTAAACCGCCGACTTCTTCTTCTAACAAACCACCCAACGTGAGCGCGGTATCGCGGACGAACTCGGCACTGACACGCCAGCGCCCCTGCCTTCCGTAAAGCTGGTTCGTGGGATCTTTTTCCACCAGCTCCGGAGACGGAATCGAGGATTGGCGATAGGTCTCCGACATCAGCATTTCTTTGATGAGCGCCTTCACATCCCAGCCGCTCTCGCGGAACTGGATCGCGAGTTCGTCGAGCAGCTCAGGGTGGGTCGGCGGTTCGCCCTGCCCACCGAGATCTTCGACATTACGGGAAATCCCTTCGCCGAAAAAAAGCATCCAGACGCGATTGACGAAGGCCCGCGCCGTGAGCGGATTGCTCTCACCGACGATCCATTGCGCGAGGTCGAGGCGTGTCCCGCGACGATCCGCCGGAAGGTCCGCATCTTTGGGGAGAAAGGCGGGAAGCGCCGGAGGGACGATCTCACCGTCCTTATCCATCCAGTCACCCCGATGAAGGAGGCGGGTCACACGAGGTTCAGCCATCGACTCGGAAACGAGCATCGTCCGGAGATTGCCATCGAGCTTGGCGAGCGCAGCAACCGCAGCCTCCCGGGTGGATCGAGCCTCGGCGAGGAGTGGTGTCGTCGCATGGAAATGGACACGCAGCTGAGTGGATTCCTTTTCTGATCGGTCCGCCTTATCTTTCCCGAGAATGGTCAGGAGATCCGGCGTGAGCGCCTCCATCCCGGAGGAGGGGGAGGGTTCGAGATCTTTGGTGAGACCGAGGCGTAAGCGACCGATATTGTGCTTCGCGTGCTGAGATTGATGCTGAAGTTCGACGGTGAGTTCCTCGCCCGCTTGCAGCGTGAGCGGCTCTTTTAAAATGAAGACCGCCTCCTGATTGGCCGCCGCATCGGTTTGCCCGGAGATGGCCCACCCGGTTTCTTTCGCCGGATCGAGAGCGCCGAGGACCGGCCACCCGTTTTGTTCGAAGGTCGCCCGCGCCGTTTCCAGTGGGAGAATCTGCTCTCCTTTTTTCACACGGAAATGCGTCAGGACGAAATTCCCGTTTCCTCTCGAAAGACCTTTCGCGAACGATTTGTCCATCATGACTTCGAGTCGAATCGCCCGAAAAGTGCCTTCTCCCGGTAAGGTAATGCGGTAGTTGGCGTGGTCCGGATTCCCTGCCTCCGCGAGAAGCGAACGATCTTCCAGGAGTTTGAATTTCTGACTACCCGTCGAGGTGTACGCGGTCGGTTTAGAAGCGCGCTCGATCGCGGCCAGGGCATCCTTTGATTGCGACTTCATTTCCGACTCCCACGCCAACTCGCTCGTGTTCACGGCAGCGGAAAGCGTCGCATCGGCGGCTAGGACCGCCTCCAGTGAGGTCGCCTTCACCTCAGCGCGAAGCCGCGACAGTTCCACTTCCTCCTCCTTCGTCGGGAGCTTCAAATTCACGTCCCGCTTTCCGACCGCTTTTTCCTTAATGTCGTCAAAGAAGGCGGCGAAGGCATAGAAATCCTTCGCGGTGAAAGGATCAAATTTATGATCGTGACACTGGGCACAACCAATCGTGGACCCGAGCCAGACGGTGGACGCATTTCTCACCCGGCCAGCCGCGTAGATCGCTTTGTATTCATTCGCCTGTGCACCGCCCTCTTCCGTGGTTTGAAGGAGACGATTGTAACCGGAGGCAATCTTCTGCTCCAGGGTCGCGTTCGGGAGAAGGTCTCCGGCGAGCTGCTCGATCGTGAATTGATCGTAGGGCATGTTCCGGTTGAAGGCGGAAATCACGTAGTCGCGGTAGGCCGAAACCTCCATGGGATTATCGGAATGATAGCCTATCGAGTCCGCGTAGCGCACGAGGTCGAGCCAATAGACCGCGATTCTCTCGCCGAAGGCTTCGTCCGCGAGCAAGTCATCGACGAGCTTTTCGTAGGCGTCCGGAGATTCATCGGCGACGAAGGCATCGACGGCTTCCGCCGGAGCCGGCAGCCCGAGAAGATCGAAATGGAGACGCCGCGCGAGGGTGACCCGATCCGCCGGACCGACCGGATCGAGGTTTGCTTTCTCAAGCTCTGCCCGGATGAAGTGATCGATAAAAGAAGCCTTCTCCTCAATTTTCCCGTCAGGAATCAGCGGCACATAGGACCAGTGCATCTTGTACTCGGCCCCGCCTTCGATCCACTCTTTGATAAGCTTTTTCTCCTCCCCCGTGAGTGGCTTGTGAAACTTCGGAGGAGGCATGAGATCTTCCGCGTCATCAGTGATGATGCGGTAATACGCTTCGCTGTTTTCAAGATTACCGGGGACAATCGCGGCATATCCTCCAAGGTCTTCAAAAGCGCCTTCTTTCGTGTCGAGGCGGAGATCGGCCTTCCGCTCATGCTCATCGAAACCGTGACAGGCGAAACATTTGTTCGAAAGGATCGGCCGGATATCCCGATTGAAGTCGGCCGCGTTAACCGTTTGGAATGCAAGGACAAGGAGTGCCGTGACAGCTGACTTCATATAATAGGGAGGGGGCTTCGCGAAGCATCGGAGTGTTCTCTTATTCGGGATGGAGGTCAATCACGAGGCTCGACGGGAAAAGGCCAGACGGGTTCGACATCAGTTCGACGTCATTTTCCTCACCGCTCCTCTTTCAGGCCGAATAAAATTGGGCCAATTGCCCCGTTATCGGGAGTATGGTCTTTGATGCTTGAGGAATCTTCACCCAGCCAGAGAGACTTCGAACGCCTCTTCGAAGCGAACGAATTGGCACTGCGGCTGCATGCCCGGGCGCTCCTCCCAAGCTGGGATGCCGTCGATGAGGTAATGCAGACTTCGAGCCTGATTATGTGGAAAAAGCTCGCTCATTTGGATGACGATGACGGATTCCTTCCCTGGGGTAAATGCATCATCCGATTCGAATCGCAGAAGTATTTTCGAACCAAATCGCGCGACCACCTCGTTTTCGATCCGGATCTTCTCGAACTCCTCTCGAAGCACGATGAAGAAAGTGAAATGCCCTGCCTGAAGCAGGAGGAAGCCGCCCTGACCCGCTGTCTCGAAGCTCTCGGCAGCGCCAGTCGAAAACTTGTCCTCGCCCCCTACCAGGGACACGGGCATCTCACCGAGCTGGCACTGGCCAGCGGGCGCACCCGCAACAGCCTCTACAAGCAGATCCGGCGCATCCGCGGCAAACTTGAACAATGCGTGACTCAACAAATGGAGGGCCGGACATGACCACCGAAGAGAATGCCCCATTCCGGGAGACGCTGATTCAGAAATATCTCGATGAAGACATCACGAGAGAGGAATTCGAAAAACTTGAAGCGGCTCTGCGCTCCGATCCGGAAACTCGTGAACGCTACTGGAAAGCGGCCCGAACCGTCGGGCTCCTCCGGGAAATCGCAGGAAAAGAAGACATCGCAAAGCTGGCGGAGAACGAACCTTTTTCACCCGCCCCATATTCACGAACCACGGTGACCTCGCTCGCTGCGGCGGCTGTCTTGATGGCGCTCCTGGTCGCCGTTGTCTCCCGCAAAGTTGAACCGGTCGCCGCAATCCTTGTCTCAGGGAACGAACCCGCGTGGCTTTCAGAGGAAATCCTGCCGGAAAGTGAAATCCGAAATCGTGACCGCCTTCAACTGGCTTCCGGCAGCGTCGAAATCCTCTTCGAGTCCGGCGCTTCGACAACTCTTTTCGGCCCGGCCCTGCTGGAGATCGACTCGCGGAACAGCGCCTTTCTCCACTATGGCCAGACTTACTCGATTGCGAATACTGATTCCTCGCACGGATTCACGATTCGCACGCCCACCAGTTCGTTTGTCGATCAGGGAACAGAGTTCATGACCACCGCTTCACCGGATGGGTTCAGCCAACTTCTCGTGGCCTCCGGAGCCGTCGATGTAAAAACCGACGGCTTTGAAGATCGGAGAATTGTGACCGGCAACGGACTCGGAATTGAGATCGGAAAAGTTCCTGTCATGATTCAAATCGAGAGCGGCACTGAAACTCCCGACTTTCACTTCCCATCGATTCCTCCACCCAGCGACGAAGATTTTGCGGATCAGAACAGGGGGAATGAGATCGCAATCGAGTGGCAAACCCGCGGGGCAAATGACAAAAAGTCCGGGATAGCCCCCGGCAGCGCGCCTCAAACGGTGCTCATTGACGGGAATTCGCCCCAGAGTGCTGACGAGCCCGGTCAGTCATTCTTTTTCAGAGATAACCGAACCGGATACATTATTTTCGACCTCGGTAATGAGGAGCCGGTGTCCAGGATCCACACCTACTCCTGGCATCGCAATCGCTCTGAGCCGGAGCTGACTCTCCGGGCCGTGCAGCGATATACCGTCTGGGGATGCGGAAATGAGAGGCCAACCAACCTTCCGACACAGTCGGATCAAGCCGGGTGGAAGCGAATCGCCCGGGTCGATACCGATGTCTTTTTCCATGTCAGCAAGAGCCCGGGTCGACCGCCACAACAAGCCTGCCGGATCTTTTCGAACACCGATACTCTTGGGAGCTTTCGCTATCTCGTTTTCGAAGTTCTTCCAACTTCGAACTACGATCACATCGAACCGAGACACACTTTCTTTTCTGAAATCGATATCTTCACGAAAGAAGATTCTGACTGAAACGACCGCAGGTAAAACATCTGGTTCTTTCCCAATCTCGCCGGCGCAAATTCAGTATTGTCGCCGCTTTCAAATCCCGATACGCTTCGGGGAATGAACCTCCGCAAACTACTTCCGGCCCTCGTCATCGCGACGCTGTGCTCCTTTCAATCTCAGGCCGCTGATCTCACCCTCGAACAAATCGAGTCGATCAAGAAGCAGGCGGAGGAAATTGAACAGGCAATCGAACAAAACAGCGCGAACCGAAATTTAAGTGCTGGTGAACGCTTCGCCGCCGCCGCCGCCAGCCCGGGAGAGGCGATGGATCTTTACCTCAACTGCATTGAGCTAGTCAATTACGAGCGCGAAAATCGTCCTGGATCCGACTTCAGGGAATGGCGCGAAGATCCAAGGAATAATCTAGATAACCCCTCGAAAATTAAGTCCATTCAAATTCAACTTCGTTACCTTGCACTGACCTGCAAAGCAGTGGAGGCACAGAATAGAGCCGATGTGATTGACCCCTTGATGGCCTACATTGAAAGTTTGAGTCAGCTCGATGAGTTTCCGACTGGTGACTTGATTGGGTCGGTCACCAATTCCGTTTTCGCAAAAGCGTACGACCTGGAAAGCTTTCTCAATCAAAATTCTGAATGGGAAAATTCTCCCCTGAAGATCGGGGGGATGTATGAGCAGACTATCCTGCCTCATCTCCGTCTTGAAAATCCAGCTGCATTGATGAACGCGTGGGACAAGCGTATTGCACAGGAACTGAGGATGGTCGAAATTCTGGAGAAGAATAGAGAAAGCTTGCTGAGAGGAATGGATCGAGACGAACAAAAAAGGGCTCGCGACAATCAGCAGAGACAGGAACGGGAAAGCCAGTTACTAAGTGAGTTTGATACCCACAACTTTCGAAACCGGACCCTGCCCAAGTTGAGATGGAGCAAGTTTAAAGACATGTTTCTCTACATAAACGAGGTCGAAGCTGTTCAAGCCATGCTTCCCTTCCTTAATGAACACCTCTCTCACGAATTAGGACCTGATTTCTTTGCTGACTTCGACGAAATGATCAATGCTGCCGCTACTGGATCAAACCGACTTCCTTGATATGATTCAATGCCATTTACTTGAGATTTTTGACAGAAGTCACCCGTTTACTGCGGCGTTACTTCTGCCACTTCTAATTACATGCCTTCTCAGCGCAGCACCCGAAGAAATCAAAACTCTGGAGATTGGAGCGACGGCACCCGGCTTTGACCTTCCCGGAGTTGATGGCAAACAGCATACCCTCGCGGACTACGCCGACGCTGAGATTCTTGCGATCCTCTTCACCTGCAATCACTGCCCGAGTGCTCAGGGCGCAGAGTCACGGATCAAAGCCATCATTGATGACTACGCTGACGCGAATTTCCAGCTCGTCGCGATTTCACCGAATGATCCTGAATCGGTCCGTCTAAACGAACTCGGCTATTCGGTCTACGGGGACACCCTTGAGGAGATGAAGAAGCACGCCCTCGATTTCGAATTTAACTTTCCCTTTCTCTACGACGGGGAAACCCAAAGCGTGAGCAAGGCCTACGGGGCAACGGCGACACCTCACCTCTTCATCTTCGACAAAGCGCGAACTCTTCGCTACGTCGGGAGAATTGACGATTCTAAATTCGGCGATCCCGCCACGATCCAGTCACACGATGCCCGGGAGGCGATTGAGGCACTTCTCGCCGGGAACGAAGTGGCCGTCCCCGTGACCCGCGCTCACGGATGTTCCACGAAGTGGGCCCACAAGCGGCATCTCGTCACCGAATACGATGAGGAGTTTGCGGCGAGAGAAGTCACCCTGGAGATGATCGATGAAGCCGACGTCGCTTCGCTTCGCAAAAACTCCACCGACAAACTTCGCCTCGTTAATCTCTGGGCAACCTGGTGTGGGCCCTGCCTCGGTGAAATGCCCCACCTCATCGAAATCGGACGCCAGTTTGAAACGCGCGGTTTCGACATGATCACGATCAGCACCGACAGTCCGGAGGCAAAAGAGAAGGCCGGAACCCTCCTGCGCCGATTCCAGGCCGCGATGCCACGCCTTACCGAAGCGTCCGTGCTCGAAGAAGAACGCAGCACGAACAACTACCTTTTTTCCGGCAGCACCGACGAACTCGCCGAAGCCCTCGACCCCGAGTGGCAGGGCACCCTCCCCCACACCGTCATCATCGCCCCCGGCGGCGAGATCATTTATCGGGTTTCAGGGGAAATAGAAGCAGACGTGGTGAAGCGCGTCATCGTGGAGAAACTGGGACGGTGGTATTCGGCGGAGTGAGGAGCTGCAGCATTCGTGTGAATCCGTGTCCATTCGCGGTTCAAAAGCTCCTCAACTCCTCACCACTACCCTAACAGATCCTTCAAATCCCAGCCCTCACGGTACTCCCGCGTCAGATATTGATTCGCCTCGTCGTTATTCGTGAACTGCATTTTCTCCGCATCCCACTGCAATTTTTCCTTCGGAAAACGGACTGCGATGTTCGCCAGTAAAATCACCTCGGTTAGTCGGCCACCATACTCGAAACCATCCGTCGGCTGCTCTTCGAGGATACAGCCATCGATCCAACCGTGATAGTGATCGAGATCCTCGGCCATTTCATAGTCTTCTGTCATTTCTCCACCGGGAAGATAGATTTTCGGCGCTGCGACATGAGGGATCACGATTGTTCCGGTCTCACCAACGAGATAAGATCCACTGGGTGGCAACTGCTCGTTTTCCGGAATGTGTGATCCCTTTTTTGAAACGGCCCGCCCCCCGTCACTCCAGGTGATTTGAATGCGATCCTCTGTCGTGTATTCGGTGCCGGGAACGGTGAAACGGTACATCGTCTGCGCGGGCCACACTTCGTCATTCATCCCCGAGTGATCCGCGAAATAGTCATCGCTCGGACCGGTGATATTCAAAGCCGTGAAAACCGGGTCGAGAATGTGGCAGCCGAAATCGCCGATCGCACCGCTTCCGAAATCCTGCCAATCGCGCCATCCCCAGGGGTGATAACAGCGATGCTCGCCCGAGTAAGGTCGCATTGGGGCCACGCCAATCCAGCTTTCCCAGTTCAAAGAATCCGGCACCGGATCAACTCGCTTCGGGCGACTGAGATGCATGCTGCGCCCATGCCCCGGGGTCGGGACCCAGCTCTGGACTTCTTTGATTTTCCCGATGCGACCGGACTGAACCAGCTGCACTGCGGTGCGGTAGAATTTGTGGGAATGAATTTGATTTCCAAGACGGGTGATCACCCCGGCCTCGCGGGCGACCCGCATCATTTCGCGATTCTCCCAGACATTGTGCGTCATCGGCTTCTGGCAATAGACATGCTTGCCTAGATTCATCGCACTGATCGCACAATAAGCGTGCATGTGATCCGGGGTGGACACAGTCACGGCGTCGATCTCGTCCGCCTTCTCCGCAAACATCTCACGGAAGTCCTGATAAATCGGCGTTTCCGGGCTGAGCTTTTGGACATTTAGAGTCCGGTCGAGATCGACATCACAAAACGCGACATACTGCTGGTAGCCATGGGAAGACATCGCTTTGATGTCGCTAAATCCCTTTCCGTCCGACCCGATCGAGGCGAGTTGAAGCTTTGAATTGAGGTTTTGCCCGCGAACAATCGCCGGAGCGGCGACGATGGCTGAAGCAGAGGCCGCGCCTTTAATAAAATTCCGTCTCGTTGTCATGACGATAAGACAGCGAATCCCACCGGAACGGTCGAGCCGATTTCCGGCGCAACTGCGTCTCAGTTCTGCATGCCGTTCAGCCGGCAAGAGGCAGCGAAAGGACCACAGAGATCAAATTTTTGGCCCCTGCTGATCGATCCGGGATGCAAACATCGACTTTGCTGCGTTGGGTTAGTATTCTGATCGCGATGAAATCCCTCCGCTTCTCCATTCAACCCTGTCTCCTCCTCGGCTTAACCCTGTTGATTCTTCCGGTTTTCTCACAGGAAAAAAAGAAGTCGAAGCAAGGTCCGCCCACTGGAACCACCGCGATTAATGATATCGTCTATGCCACCCACGATGGAGTAAAACTGAAGCTCGATCTCTATCGTCCCGAAGCGATCGCGGAAACCCCTCTCCCCGTGGTCATTTGGGTTCACGGTGGTGGATGGCTGAACGGAAGCAAAGACAATTGCCCCGCCGCCTTTCTCGCTGCCCGCGGATTTGCCGTCGTCAGTGTGAGCTACCGACTCACCGATGTCGCGCAATGGCCCGGACAAATCAATGACTGCTCCGCCGCCATCCGATGGATCAGGGAAAATGCAGGAGAGTATCAACTAAATCCGGATGCAGTTGGCGCATGGGGCAGCTCAGCAGGCGGCCATCTCGCCGCACTCATGGGCACGCGCCCCGGCAAAAACGACGAGAAAATCAAACTCCAGGCTGTCTGTGACTGGTTCGGTCCAACCGACCTTCTCGCGATGCCACCGAATGTCGTTAGCGAAACGCGGACCTATGAACAGGTCAGCCAGTCGAACGGGGCAAAGCTCCTTGGCACTCCCGTTCCTGACGCCCCTGAGCTCGCGAAGGATGCGAGCGCGCTTTACCACGTCTCCGCCGACGACCCGCCGTTTCTCATCATGCACGGGAGTGAAGATCCAGGAGTTCCGATTTCCCAAAGCACCCGTTTTCATGAAGCCCTTCGCTCGGAGGGCGTCGAGTCCACCCTCGTGATCATTGAAGGAGCAGGACATGGAGGCTCTGAGTTTAAAACCGAAGCGGTCCATGATCAGGTCACCGCTTTCTTTCAAGCCCATCTGAATTGAATCAGCTTGAATGAATTCTCTCAATTTTGATAATTATATTAATTTTGAAATTTCACATTGTGAATCAGGAGGTTGAGTCTATTTTTCATAAATACCAACATGAGCATCCTCCCAATCTCCAGCGATCGCGTCTCCCTCAAGAGCCTTCTCCCCCTCCTTCCTCAGGGCCTCCAGCACCGCATCCGCGATTCGCACTATCTCTCTAAGCTGAAGTCGGCGCGGATCACCGACGAGGCCGACCTCGGTGTGATCGCTGAACTGGTGAAGCCGGGAGATACGACAATGGACATCGGAGCCAACTTCGGACTTTTCACCCGCTTCCTCTCAGAACAGGTCGGTCCGGAGGGACAAGGTCGGTCCGGAGGGACAGGTCTATTCCTTTGAGCCCACTGAAGCGATGTCACGGGTCCTGAATCACAATGTCGATTCGCTGAAGCTTGAGAACGTCGTGACCTCCTCTTTCGCGCTCTCAGACAAAGTTGGTGAAGCGAAGATCAGCGTGCCTCTCCATCGTAATAACAGTCCGAACTACTACGAAGCATCCCTTTGTGAAGTCACCGGTGCCGAAGTTGGCGAAGTCGATACCATTCAGACAACGACGCTCGATGCCTTCTGCGAAGCCAGCGACATAAAAGAACTCTCTTTCATCAAATGTGACGTCGAAGGCCATGAAATCGCCGTGCTAAACGGCGCCCGGCTGACGCTCGAAAAATTCCGCCCGACGATCCTCCTCGAAGTGAATGAACCCCTCGACGAAGAAGGACACGGCCGCGACGTCCGCGATCTCATCACCTATCTCGGCTATGAGATTCACCTCTTCGAAAACGGAGTGATCAGGAAGCGGGAAGAAGGAGAGTTCTTCGTGAACTACGTCCTCATTCCCGGCTAAACGACCGTGGGGATAGGTGCTTTCGAGCAAACTAGTGCGGCTACTCACCGGGAAAAACCCACTCAAAGGAATCGGTGTGGGAATAAATTTCCTCACGGATCTGACCGCAAAGCCCCTTCATCCCCGGGAAAAGGGTCCGGTTGTCGAAGCCCATTGTCGCAAGACGACGGCGCATGTATTCCTTCTCCGGAGCCGGAATGACGATCTTGGCAAGGTGAAGACGATCACTGCCCAGCTCAAAGAATTCTTCAAAGCACTCCGGAGTTGCATCCTCCGCCGGGAGCGGGTGAGAAAGATAGCAGGTCTTCTGATTGAGCATCGCCGCCGTCATTTTCTGCGGAGTGTAAACACGCGGACTCTCCGGGATCTGCTCATAATCGTGCGAGATCGCCAGTTCGCCGTCACCCGGCAAAATCCGCCAGACCACTCCGTCGTCGTCGCAATGGGGATCAGTTGCAAAATAAAGAGCGACGAGAGCATTCTCGGACCAGGTCGAAAAGCGGGTCGGGAGTCCATAATGCTCACCGACCGACATCCACTCAAGCTCTGTGACCGGATCGTATCCGAGCTCACCTCGAGACTTCTGCTTCAGTGTCAGTAAAAGCGCCCCTTCAAGCTCGGCCCAGCTCTTGAACTCGGTCTTTCCAACCTCTTCGCGAAACAGAGTCGGCAGGAGCTTCCACTGCTCGGAAGCCTGTCCGCGATAGATCGGATTTCGCTGAAACCCAAGTCGGGGGACCATTTCATTCAGAAAGCTATCGATGCTTTCCACAAAAATATTCTCAATCTCTCTCATGAAATTCGGATTTTTAGGCTTATTTTGTAATTATTTGAGCTATAAAGGTGACAAATTTACAAAAGTAACCGATATTAACGCAGGACTCGCTCGCTCACCTGATTGAATTCTCATTTTTGATACAACTTTGCAACACATATTTTCATTTTTTGAGGCTTTCTTGAGATAAAATGAGTAAACCTGACCTAAAAGACATCGTCTCGTTGATCCCCGAGTTGGAATTGAGTGAACTCCTTGCCTTGGAAATGTCTGTGAAAGTCGCCATCCAAATCAGGACGCAGGGCCAACTCTCGACTGAAACCTCAATGAGTCCCCGCGCCACTGACGAGGGACCGGGATTAAATGATCAAGCCATCGCGATTCTCGAAGCGGTCGATGCCTACGATCTCTCGCTGGCCGATCAGGCACTCCTCGGGGCACTCATCCTCAGCGAAGGTTATCAGCAGGATGTTTTTTCAAGCCGGGACATCAATGACATCATTGAGGAAAGCGGTCGCCCCCGCATCGCTCATGTCACCTCGGCGATTTCCGGCCTCACGGATCGCGCTTACCTCACCGGCACGACAAAGGCCCTTTCGCTCTCCAGGGAAGGCCGGGCCAAAGCGCGGGGGCTTATCGGCATGGTTCGCCGAAGAGCGGCGTAAATGCGGACACGGCAATAGAACATTTGAGCTCGCGGAAGGGATGAGATCATCTCAAAAAAGTATCATCCCCGATTCGAAATAGTATTTTCATCATCGAACATTCCTGCCAAGTTCCCCCATGGCTAAGAAACCCAAAGTGATTCCCGCGCATCGTCAATTCTCCGCTCCCATGCTCGATGGACCGGACCGTGCTCCGAGCCGCGCGATGCTGCACCCCGTCGGCTTCACGAACGAAGACTTTAAGAAAAACATCATCGGCGTCGCCTCGACCTGGAGCATGGTCACTCCGTGCAACATGCACATCGACAAGCTCGCGAAGGAATCGGTGAAAGGAGCCGATGCCGCCGGCGGCAAAGGTGTCGAGTTCAACACAATCACGATTTCCGACGGCATCTCGATGGGGACCGAGGGCATGAAATACTCTCTCGTGAGCCGCGAGGTCATCGCTGACTCGATCGAGACAGTGGTCGGGTGCGAAGGCATGGACGGTGTCGTGGCCATTGGTGGCTGCGACAAGAACATGCCCGGATGCTTGATCGCAATCGCGCGGATGAATCGCCCCGGCATCTTTGTCTATGGCGGCACGATCAAGCCCGGTTGCTTCAAAGGCGAAGACGTCGATATCGTTTCAGTCTTCGAAGCGGTTGGAAAACACAGCGCCGGAAAAATCGATGACGCAGAACTCGACGGCGTCACCGAGACCGCGATTCCCGGCCCGGGTTCCTGCGGTGGGATGTACACCGCGAACACGATGGCGAGCGCGATCGAAGCCCTCGGGATGAGTCTTCCCAACAGCTCGGCGCAGGCAGCGGTGAGCGATGAAAAATTAATGGACTGCTTCGATGCCGGAGCTGCCGTCGTGAATTTGATCAACAACAACATTCGCCCGCGCGACATCATGACGCGGAAGGCCTTTGAGAATGCAATCACCGTGACGATTGCTCTCGGCGGCTCGACCAATGCGGTTCTCCACCTCCTTGCAATCGCCAACGCTGCCGGGGTGAAACTTTCCATCGATGACTTTACGAAAATCGGAAAGTGCGTTCCCGTCATCGCCGACCTCAAACCGAGCGGAGCCAACGTCATGATGAAGCTCGTCGAGATCGGAGGCACTCTTCCCCTCATGAAGATGCTTCTCAATGCCGGCCTCCTCCACGGCGATTGCATGACCGTGACTGGAAAAACGATGAAGCAGAACCTCGCCAAGGTGAAGCCCACTTATGAAAAGGGGCAGACGATCATCCGAAGCCTGAAGAATCCAATCAAGAAAGACAGCCATCTCGTGATCCTTTACGGCAACCTCGCCCCCGAAGGAGCGGTCGCGAAGATTTCCGGAAAGGAAGGCCTCACTTTCACCGGCAAGGCCAAGGTTTATGATTCAGAAGAGAAGGCGATGACCGCCATTCTCGGCGGCAAAATCAAGAGCGGCGATGTCATCGTCATCCGCATGGAAGGACCCAAGGGCGGTCCCGGAATGCGGGAGATGCTTGGGCCGACCGGGGCAATCATGGGTGCCGGCCTCGGCAAAGAGGTCGCGCTCATCACCGATGGACGATTCTCAGGTGGCAGCCATGGCTTTGTCATCGGCCACGTCACTCCGGAAGCCTTCGTCGGTGGTCCACTCGCCCTCGTGAAAAATGGCGATCAGATTTCCATCGACGCGGAAAGCCGTGAGATGACACTTCACATCAAGAAGAAGGAAATGGCGGAGCGGAAGAAAAAGTGGAAGCAGCCGAAGCCCCGCTATACCAAAGGCGTTCTCGCCAAGTATGCGAAGCTCGTGAATTCCGCCTCGGAAGGTGCCGTCACGGACGCCGATCTTTAGATTGAGACGTAGCCGGATTCGGTAGAATTCGGATCGATTCGGCCTCACTGTCGCACCCGTCGGCGTTGTTCCCAACGCCGCTACAGAGGTGTCTCAGGCCTGAATCGAGTTACTCTGACCTACTGCGTCACGAGCCGAATCGTCATACTGACATCGGACTCCTTAACTTCGAAAGAACAAGCCGAGAAAGAGGGCTTTCCGCGTGGGATCTTACTGACTCGGGAAAACGCGAGCGGCTCTTCAGGCATTCCGACGAGAGTTTTATCAAGACGACCATTTCCGTTCAAATCCTGAACCACTGAAATGGCGTAGGTTCCGGGTGGCACATTCGGAATCGTCACCGTCATCGGACTCGTCGAGGAGACGCGAACTTTCGGAGAATTTTTGAGCGGGCGCTTCGTGAAAGAACTGGCCGAGTCAAACAAGCCGACCAGCATTGTACCCTGCACACCGGGGATGCCCGTGATCGTAACTTTAACATTCACACCATCGTCGGCGGAAAGAACGGCAGGCATGCAAGCGAGGAGCACCAGAGGAATGAGGAATTTCATGAGTTCGGTTGAGGTTTGGATAAACTAAGGACATTCCCACAGTATCTCAACGATTAGAATTCTTGACCGTGCCGAGGCCATCACTCAGCCTGAAAGCATGATTTCCCTGCGAACGACTCTCTGCTGCCTCTTCCTCGCCTCCTCTCATTCGTTTTCATCCGAACTGGAAGACAAAGCCGAAAAGTATCACGAAGAATTGCAGTCGAAAAATGAAGGCGTCATTTTCGGCAGGATCACGGGTCATGAGATCGAATTTGGCTATGCCGGAACCCTCGGCGAGGGAAGATCGGCCATTGATGAGCATTCTCTCTTCGAAATCGGGTCGATCACGAAGACCTTCACCGGAGTTCTCCTCGCGGATCAGGTGCTGCTCGGCAACGCCAGGCTCGACGATCCCATCACCCGGTTTCTACCGGAATCGGTCACCCAAAATTCATCGACCCTGTCCTTCATCACCCTCCTCGATTTGGCGACGCATACTTCGGGCCTGCCGCGGCTGCCATCGAATTTGGAAGACGGCGCGGATCAGCGAAATCCCTATGCTCACTACACCGTCGAGTCTCTCTACGATTATCTGAGCGACTTCTCTCCTCAGGACATGGAGCAAAAAGGAACCCAGAGCTATTCCAATCTCGGCATGGGGTTACTCGGGCATCTCCTCGAGCTGATATCAGGGAAGTCCTACAGCTCCCTTCTCAAAGAAACGATTCTTAATCCTTTGGGAATGGATGAGACCTACTACCAATGGATTGATCCGGCTTACCCACCCAACCAGCAAAAGGCTCGCGCCATTCCGAGTGAAGCACGTGAGCAATTCGCGACGGGCCATCGCTCCGGAATCAGAGTCTCACATTGGGAATTCGATGCTCTTGGTGGTGCCGGTGCCATCGTGAGTTCAGCCAGCGACATGCTGCGCTACGCCTCGGCTTTCTGGTCTGCTGAGACGACGACGGCACTCAAGAAGGCCATGGAACTGGCAACCGAAAATCACACTCCATCGATGGGACTCGGCTGGTTTGTGCAGGAAGGAAAACTCTCTCACGACGGCGGAACCGGCGGGTTTGTGAGCAGCCTCAAGATTAATCCGAGCGAAAAGACCGCCACGATCCGACTCGAAAATTCCAGTGCTCCCACCGTCACCGAATCGGCGAGCGGAGACTTCACTTCGATCAGCGGCTACTGGAGCGGCACCCTTAAAGCAGGGGTGGCCAACCTGCGGCAGGTCCTTCGAATTAATGACGAGGGGAAAGCCAGCCTCTACAGCATTGATCAGTCGGCTTCCGGCATCCCTGCTGCTCAGACCCGTTTTGAAAACGGGAAACTCCACTGCCTCTTCCCCTCGATCGGGGGAAAATTCACCGCAATGCTGAGCGATGAAACACTCACGGGAGAGTGGTCACAATCTTCAGAAATCCCCCTGACATTGACTTATTCAGAAGAGATTCCCAAGCCATTGGAGCAAAGCCTCGCCAAAGTCGTCACCGGTGAATTTGCACCACTCGAAGGCCACTGGTCCGGCTACCTCGGAGGAAAAAGCGGATTGTTTGTCGTGATTCACATTCAGAAAATGGGTGCCACCGCCGATGTCAGCCTCTTCAGCCCCGATCAGTCCGACGCCCCCCTCCCCGTGACGGGAGTAACCTTCGAAGCTGACCAATTTGATTTGGAGTCCGCCCCTCTCAACGCCACTTACGAGGCCACGCTTGAGGGAAAGAAACTGAGCGGCATCTGGAATCAGGGTGCCCCCATGCCGCTTGAACTCGATTGGTCAAAAGAGAAGCCATCCCGCGAATAAAAACGCCACCTTAAAATCGCACTCCCCCGCAGCCGCGAGCGTGAGCGAGCAGCCTACGCAACCCACGCCAATGTTCTCGCTCACGCTCGACCCTACACAGGCCATGCCTCCCCGTAGCAGAGAGCGTGAGCGAGCAGCCCTCGCAACCCACGCCAATGGTCTCGCTCACGCTCGACCCTACAGGCCCATCAGCTTCTCCACTTTCTCAACGCTCAGGCCGGTCACGGGAAGGTCGTAGCCGAGTGTGTCATAGTTTGGCTCGAAGCCTCCGCCATCAACATCGACGTAGATTGGATTGTTATAAGCACAGGGCTGGATCGACGCTTGAGTGCTCGTGCCAAATCCACGCTGGAGGGTCTCATTCTCACCGATCGCAACCACGATAAGATGAGCGTCCTCGCTTAGATCCAACTTCAAGGTGTGATCAAATTTCATGACCTCGTCCCCGAACATCTCAGGATTGTTCTCGCGCGTGTAGTTGTAACGCTCGTCCTGCTTTCCATTCACGAGGACCTGGACGCGATCAATGTTCAGCCAGTTCGCGCACTGCACTTTCACCTTGAGATCCAACTCACCACTGACCCGATCATGCCCTCCGGCAATGATCCCGCTCCCCGTCTCGACTTCGAGATAGGGACCGGAGGAAAGAATCATCCGCCCCGCTTTCGCATTCCGTGACATCTCCCTCCAATCGATCTCCGCCGGATCATCTGTTGAACTGGGAATGTAGGTTCTCCAGCTTCCCACACCGTTCCCGTAAACATGGTGAGCATCCGCGACGCCGACACCCCAGACCGTCAGCCCCTGATTGAGCAATTGCAGCCAGATAAACTCGCGGAAATAATTCACCTGTTTCCCCAGTCCAGTTCGCGCCTTCCCAATTTCAAACGGCGCACCGGCGAGGAGATTGGAACCTCGATAATTCTGAGACTCAAGCCCGTCGAGAAGGTTCCCGAAAAATGCGTAGCCGCCATCCGGCCGACCGTCGCGATTGCTATCGACAAAATTCTCCGACATATCGGGGTGATTCACATGGACCCAGCGGTCCCTCTCTCCGCCCTGGTATCCGCGCAACACAATCGCATTCAAGCGCGGGTCCTTCTGCCAGACCGGAGCACCGCCATCCTGTTTCGTCGGATCCGGCTTCAGCGGGAACGTATTAAAGTGAGCCCCTCGACCCGTCAGCTCCATTCCCGGAACGGTGCTGAGAACATCGTCGAGGCCCAACTCCGCAATGAGTGGCTCCCAGTCGTAAAGACGATTGTGCTCCGTCGTTGGCGCAAACTCGATCTGCTCGGCAGCGAGGTTGATGAGTCGATCCGCCGTCCCGCAAGTATTGTCACCGCTCGGAGTTGAGTGATTGTGAAAGTCAGTCGAAACCCAACCCGGAGTCTTCACCGAGCGCAGCAACTCTCCTGACACCGCCACAATTTCACCCGGCGGCAGCGTGATGTCCTGCGTCAACGAATCAAACTCCGGACCACGGGTGACGACGATACGGTAATCCCCCGGTGGAAGCGAAACTTCAAAATCCCCCGTTTCGGAATGCCATTGATCGACACAGCCATGGGCGCGGTCGGTCGGCCCCAGCTTTACCGGAGCGGTACCTTTCCGCGGGTGAAACTGAATCTTGCACGGCGTGTCCTCCCCTTCCCCGTCGGTAATCGAAAAACTCACGGCGGATCGTTCCGAAAGGGTCGTTTCGCGTCTCACCGTCTTACCGCTCTCCACCGAAACCGTTTCGGCGAGTGACTCGCGCCCAATGTCTTCGAACGCGAGTTCGTGGTCACCCACCGGCCATGAAATGGAAAAGCTTCCCGCCTCATCCGGGTAAGCGTAGATCACTTTTTCATCCGCGAGTTTGATCCCGACCCGTCCCGAACTGACCGCCTCCCCTTTCGCTCCTTTCATTGAGACTTCGAGGGTTCCGTTACCGGCCTCATTTCTTCGCGCCGAAACGATCCCGACCGCCGCTGCGGGCGAAGTCGCCACCGCGATGAATCGTGCCACGGTGACGGATTCCCCGGGTCTCAAAGTGATCGAATTCGACTTCGGGAGGCCCGCCCCGGCTTCCTCAACCCAGGTGTAGGCATAACCGCATTTGTGAGCCGGATCGATTGCGTCCGCCCACTGAATCCCTTTCACACTTTCCTTTTCCCTCATCTGAGTCCACCCGTCACCCAGCGCGACTTCCTTCTCCTCTTTCCCTGAATTCTGAAATTCCGAGACGATCAAAAGCCCCTGCCATCCCTCGCGAATCAGGTACTGATGCCGACGGGATAAACCGTCACCTTTCGCCGCCGTCACGACGGTCTCGACCCCGACGAGGCCCTCATCGAGCCCTTCGATGATTTTCACGTAGTTGACCGGACCACGCTGCGTTGAGGGAGTGAAAATGGTGATCTGGTCATTATCAGCATCGCGCAGCGTGAGGTCGTAGAGACAGCCAGGAGTCTCATTTCCATCACCGTAAAAGGCGCTCATGTTAGGACGGCGTAGCGGCAGGTTGCCGGAAACGACCGCTTCGATGAGATCATTCCTCAGAACGAAGTCTCCGACAATTCCGTCGGCCTCTTTTCCGCGAGGCAGCCCCTCGAACTGATCGGCCCCAACTTCAAATACCTCAGCGGCAGGCAATAGGGAAGTAGCGAACAGACAAAAAGGCACAGCAAAAAAACAAATTCCGGTTCTCATGTTTTGGAGCATTCAGGATTCCGGAAACTGAAAACAGAAAAAAATCGCCCTGATTCCGTCACTTCCGGGTCCCCTGCTTCCACCAATTCGCTGCTTGATCGAAAATTTGGTTTGAGTTAAAGCCTTAAACACTATGTCAGGAATCCCCCCTGTTCTCGATCCCGTCTCCTGCCGTTCCCGTCAGGAGGCGCTGCGGAAGTATCTTGAAGAAAACGGACTCGACGGAGCCGTCTTTTTCAATCGCCACTATGTCTACTGCCTCTCCGGCTACTGGCACGAGCAGCCACTGACCCCGACCGCGATTCTCGTCGAGACGAGCGGGAAAACTTCGATTTTTACTCACGATGAAAATCCCACCGCTCCGGCTGCCGACGAAGTGGTTCATTACGTGCCGAATCACCTCTTCACGCTGAAGCCAAACCTCAGCGGATGCATCGCGAAAGTGCTCATCCCGAAGCTATCAGGTCTCAAAAAAATCGGCACTGGTGAGCAAACGCCCGCCGCGATGCTTTCCGGAGTCGAGTGCATCGACATCACGGAGGCCTACCAGTATCTCCGCCGCCACAAAGACGCCGACGAAGTCGCCGCGCTCGAGTTCACGATCCAATGTGCTGATCGCGCCTACGCCGCCGCGCTGCAGCTCATCGAGCCGGAGATCGGGGAAATTGAAGTCATGGCCGCGATGCACGAAGAGGCGACCTTTGCCGCCAGCGAGCTCCTTTCGGGCTGGGGGCAGGATTTCCAATGCGGCGTTCCCGGCGGTTTCGCAATGCGAGGGAAAACCGCGAAAGCGGGGGAACTTTACATTCTCGATGTCGGTGTCGGAGTTCGCGGATATCGCAGCGATCTCTGCCGGACTTTTGCAGTGGATGGTAATCCGACGGCGGCGCAGAAAAAGACTCACGCGAGAATTGTCGAGGTCATGAAAGCCGGCGAAGCTTTTCTGAAACCCGGCCAGTCCTGCCGTGAAATGTACGACTTCGTTCATGGAGCGCTCGATGGATGGGAGGGCTATTCATTCATTCACCACGCCGGTCACGGAATCGGGCTCGACGCCCACGAAGTGCCGCGGATCAACCCCGCTTGGGACGACACCTTCGAGAGCGGTGACGTCGTCGCTTTCGAACCCGGACTCTACGGCGACGAGCTTCGCGGCGGGATTCGTCTTGAAAACAATTACCTCATCACCGGGTCCGGCTTCCGCCAACTCTCGCACTTCCCTCTCGATCTGACTTCCACCGCGACTTGACGGAGCGAGTCCCCGCCCTGAGAATCAGCCCCCTTGAAGAACTGAACGAACATGAGCAACCAACCTGTATTAATCGCCGGAGAATGGCACGAGTCAGAAGCAACCGGCACTTTCCAGTCCGAGAATCCTTCGACCAAAGAACCTCTCCCCGAAATTTACCCGGTCAGCAGTTGGGCGGATTGCGACGCCGCTCTCGATGCCGCCGCCGACGCGTTCAAACAGATGAGCGGCCGCAGCGGTTCAGAGATCGCCGAGTTTCTCGAGACTTTCGCCAACGAGATCGAATCCCGCGCCGATGAACTCGTGAAGTGGGCGAATCTCGAGACTGCCCTGCCGGTTTCGCCCCGCCTCGCCGACGTTGAGCTTCCGCGTACCACCGGCCAGCTCCGACAGGCCGCCGCCGCCGCGCGCTCCAGCAACTGGACCCAGCCCGTGATCGATTCGGCGAACAACATCCGTTCCTGCTTCGGCGCCCTCGGCCCCGTTTGCGTCTTCGGCCCGAACAACTTTCCTTTCGCCTTTGGGAGCGCCTCGGGGGGCGATTTTGCGGCCGCGATTGCCGCCGGAAATCCCGTCATTGCCAAAGCCAACTCCTCACATCCGGGGACGACAAAAATTTTTGCTGAATGCGCCGCCGTCGCTGCGAAGAAAACGCAAATGCCGTCAGCGATTGTGCAGCTTATTTACCGCACGAGCCACGATGTCGGTGAACGCCTCGTCAGTGATCCACGCATCGGTGCGACCGGATACACCGGAAGCCGGGGAGCCGGCCTGACCCTGAAAAAGGCCGCTGATGCTGCCGGAAAACCCATTTACCTCGAACTCTCGAGCGTCAATCCTGTCGTGTTTCTTCCGTCAGTGGTAGAGGAAAAAGCAGAGGAACTCGCGACTGAGTTCGCCGGCAGCTGCCTCATGGGAACCGGACAATTCTGCACCAATCCGGGCATGGTCGTTCTCATCCAAAGTGACGCCGCCGAAACCTTCATCGCCTCCGTGGCGAGGCAATTCTCCGGGGCAGGTGTGGGAACGCTGCTTTCCGGAGCGGTCGAAAAATCGCTGCATCAGAGTCACGCGATCCTAACCGCAGCCGGCGCTGAAGTTTGTGCGGGTACTGGAGCAGGCAGCGGAGTCGGCTACTGCGCGGCCAACACCCTCCTCCGTATTTCGGGAAGTCAGTTCATCGCGAATCCGGAAGTAATGCAAACCGAAGCCTTCGGCAACTCGTCCCTTATCGTCGTCGCGGAGAGCGTCAATGAAGCGGCGGAGGTCCTTTCATCACTCGAAGGCAACCTCACTGGATGTCTCTACTCTTCCGCCGACGGAAACGACGACGAAGCCTACGGCACTCTCGCACCGATCCTCCGCCAGAAGGTCGGGCGACTTCTGAATGACAAAATGCCCACCGGCGTCGCCGTCTCCCCGGCAATGAATCATGGCGGCCCCTACCCGGCAACCGGACACCCCGGCTTCACCGCCGTCGGTATTCCCGGATCGCTGGTCCGCTTCGCGATGCTGCAAAGTTATGACAATGTCAGGCAGAGCCGGCTCCCCGAAATCCTCCGCGACGATTATTCAGGTCAGGCCCAACGACTCATCGACGGTGTCTGGAGCTGACCCTCTCAGGTCACTGACCCAACCCTGTTGAATCAGGAGCACTCTCACCCGAAGACACCTCGATCTCTCTCGCCTGGCACCAGGCAACGGCGCTCTGATAATCCAGAGCGGCTGCCATTTTGATCCATCTCGCCGCCTCGGTGAAGTCAGCCGCCTTTCCGAAGCCAATCTCATAACACCGCCCGAGCGCAAACATCGCGCGGACTTCCCCCTGCGCGGCCGCCAATTCAAATTGAGTCGCCGCCATTTCAGGATCCATCGGAGCTCCAACTCCGTTCGCGGCGAAAAGTCCAAGATGATAATGCGCTCCGAGATGGTTCTGCTTCGCTGCGGTTTCCATGAGCTGCCTCGCTTCGCGCGGACGCTCTTCGGCAAGGAGGACTCCACGAAGCTCTCTCGCGTCTGCATTCGCTGTTTTAGCAGAACG
>CAZOUP010000077.1:0-25415 GCA_964583035.1 uncultured Akkermansia sp. | reverse complement strand
TCAGCTCAGCGGATCATTCACGACGATGCCCGATCCGGAGCAATTTAAGAATCCGGATTCCAACCCGGATGGTCTCTTCAATTTCAGCTTCGAATTCGCCTGCGGAAACAACCAAAGCGGCAATGGCGACAGCGCCGGCCCGCACCTCCCGGTCTATGATATCCTGAATAGTGAGTGGCGGGAAAAGGTCCACTTTGCGATTCTCAACGGCGACTGGCTTTACGAAGATCGCCGCGAATACGAGGCCGAATCGTGGCTGCACCAAGTCGGTCTCGACAGCATGGATCAAGCGCCCCGCGTCGTGCAAAAGGCTCCCAGCATCGTTGGCGTCTGGGAAAATTATAAGATCTATCTCGAGCGTGGTCGCAACCTCAGCGAGTGGCATCGCCACGTTCCGACTTTTTACACCGCCGACGATCATGAGCTGCTCAACGACATCTACGGCACCGCCGAGACTGGTTACGTCAATCGCCGCGCCGTCTTCCGCGATACCGCGACCAAGGCGTGGTTCGACTATCTCGCCTGGGCGAATCCGGTCGTTCACGACACCCCCGCCTGGTTTGGGACGGGAGAGTTCACCGCCGGGAGCGACATTTTGAAAGATCCAGAGGCAGACTTCACGCAGCTCAATCTTGAGGAGATGGCGAACCTCCATGTCCACTGGGGCACAAAGACGGACGGGGTTAAAGATGCGCTCCTCGACTCTCAGACTGGTGATCCCAATTCGGCGGTCTACGAGATCGTTGAAGTCCTCGGGCCAAATCAGGTTCGCATCTCACCCGCCGCGAAAGCCGACGGAAAGCAAAGCTACTCGATCGGTCGCCGCTGCTACGGGAAATTCACCGTTTCCAACTGCGATTTCTTCGTTCTCGACACCCGCTCCCACCGCGATCTGCACGATGTCGATAATCCCGACAAACCCAGCGCCTCGATGCTAGGTAAGCAGCAGTTCAACTGGCTCATGGACGGCATCAAATCGAGCGAGGCAGATTTCATCTTCATCGTTTCCTCAGTAAACTTCATGGTCCCTCACGTCGGCAGCGGAGGCGGCGATGACAAGCAGCTAACGCTGAAAAAAGACGATGCCTGGACTGTGTTTCTCGAAGAGCGTGAGGAGTTGATCGAACAGGCCGACCAGCTCGACCAGCCGGTTTTTGTCCTCACCGGCGACCTCCACAACTCCTTCGCGATCCGGATCACGGACAACGTCTTTGAATTCGCAAGCGGCCCGCACAACTCCATCAACCACGCGCCGATGACGGATGAGGGTGGGCGCCCTATCAATGGCAAATTCAAATACGGCCCACGCGAATGCGAGATCCGCTGGTCGACTTATGCGATGGACGACATTCCCCGCGCCGAGCGGATATTCCCGCATTTTTGTGTCGTGCGGGTGAACAATGTGTTTAATAATCCCGTCGAGCGTGACGGGGAGCGCTGGTTTGCCTTCCCCCACCCTCAGGTAGTCTTTCAGTTCTACGATGCCCTCACGGGTGAGTTCCGCTATTCGGAGACGATCGTTAAAGGTCTACCTTGATCACCGCCACTCTCCCTCGAATTTTTTCTACCTGCCCTCCCCTTTGAAAGGTCACCTCAAATTGATCGCGAACAGCGAAGTTCACGACCTCGCCAATGTCTCGATCATCGGACGTAGTAACGAGTGCCAGATCGCGATTGCCGATCCGCGGGTTTCCCGGCGGCACGCAATGGTTCGAAAGCAGGATGGTGGATTCTACCTTTTCGACCTCGGCAGCTTCAACGGGAGTTACCTAAATGGCTCCCGCGTCACCGCCGCTAAGCAGTTGAAAAGCGGAGACATCATCTCGCTCGCGGAACATGAATTTCAATTTCAACAGGATGGCGGCGATGTGCCCGCCAACATCGATGAACTGGGCGGTTCCACCATCGCGCTGATTCGTTCGACCCCGGTGATCATTCTCGTGAGCGACATCATGGGCTACACCGCGATGTCGGAAGCGATGGACTCAGACGAGCTCGCGCAAGTCATCGGTGCCTGGTATTCCGATGTCGAAACCATCATTAGCGGAGCCGGCGGCACGGTAGACAAATTTATCGGAGACTGCGTTCTCGCCTACTGGACCAAGGTTGATGACGAAGCAATCAAAGCGGCGCTCCAGGCTTCCGGGAAGCTCTTCGAAAGCTGCAGCCGCATTCAGGAACTTCACGCTGATATTTTTGAGAAAATAGGAGGCCGATTTGAGATCGGTCTCGCGCTCCACGTCGGCAAAGTTGCGCTAGGTGGTCTCAGCCAGGGCGAAAGCACCCTCGTCGGCGATCCGGTGAATCTGACGTTCCGGCTCGAGTCACTGACCCGCGAGCTGCAACAGGCGGCGTTGGTGACTGGCGACTTCAGCCGGCGAATACCACATGGATACGTCGAGACGAAAAACCTCGGGGTTCACAAGGTCAAAGGTCGCGCTCAGGGCGTCGAGGTCTTTGCCCTGACGACGCTGCCTGCTGCGGAGGAATGATCCAAGTCGCGGAGACCTCAAGGTCTGCGGCGTCCGAAGCCTCCGCCAAAACCGACCGGGAGGTCGATTTCACGCGGTGAAGACCCACCTCCGATCAACCAAATCGCCCTGAGACGTAGTCCTCAGTCTCCTTGCGGGAAGGATTATTGAAGATTTTGATCGTGTCATTCATCTCGATCAACTCACCCAGATAGAAATACGCGGTCCGATCAGAAACGCGGGTCGCCTGCTGCATGTTATGAGTCACGATGACGATCGTGAACTCATCTTTCAACTGCGTGATGAGTTCCTCAATGATCGTCGTCGAAATCGGGTCGAGCGCTGAGCATGGCTCATCCATGAGGACAATCTTCGGCTGCACCGCGATGGTCCGCGCGATGCAGAGACGCTGCTGCTGACCACCGGAAAGTCCGAGGCCGCTCGAATCGAGGCGATCCTTCACTTCCTCCCAAAGGCCGGCCAGTTTGAGCGAGCGCTCGACCGCTTCATCGAGAGTCGCTTTGTTCTTGATCCCCTGAATGCGAAGACCGAAAGCCACGTTTTCGTAAATACTTTTGGGGAACGGATTGTATTTCTGGAACACCATCCCGACATGCTTCCGAAGTTCAATCACATCGACCTGAGGATCATAAATGTCCGTCCCGAGGATGCGAATCTCACCTTTCGTGATTTGCGCGGTTGGGATGAGATCGTTCATCCGGTTCAAGCAGCGCAAGAGCGTCGACTTACCGCAGCCCGAGGGCCCGATAAATGCGGTCACCTGGCCCTTATTGATCTGCATCGAGATGTCACGCAGGACATCCTTGCCCTTCACGTAAGCGAAGTTCACATCATCAACTTCGATCACCGTGTCTGCAGTCACAGGCATAACCGCCGATGAACCGCTTGGGGTGTCATCTGTGGAAAGAGAGCCTTCTCGCGTTTTATCTGACATAACTGTTTTCATGTTTAATCCTGATCCAATAAAATTCTATCAAAGACATCCCCACGAAAAGGGATGTCGTTTTATCACCATTTCACACGCTTGCGAAATCTAATTCTCATAAAGATTGAGAGGCCGGCAAAAACCATCACGAGCACCATGAAGACGAAGACAGAGCCATATTGCATCGGCTTCGTGTACTCGGACTGCGGAATCCGTGCCGCAACGGTGTAAATGTGATAAGGCATCGCCTGAACTGACTGGGAGAAAAAGCCACCAATCGAACCGGCGTCCTGCCAGGGCAGCTTGTCTTTGTGCGCGAGCGCCGCAGTGAACATGATCGGCGCAGTCTCACCGGCAACCCTCGTGATCCCGAGGATCGAGGCGGTCAACATTCCAGGGAAAGCATAAGGGAGAACTGACTTCGAGATCGATTGCCATTTCGTCGCCCCAAGGGCCAGCGATGCTTCGCGAAATCCCATCGGAATTGCTTTCAAAGACTCTTCACACGCCGCAATAATCACCGGCAAAATCATGACGGCGAGGGTGAATCCACCCGCCAGCATCGAGGTTCCCCACCCCTGAAAGGCGAGGAAGCTGTCGCCGAAAAGCGGGATATTCAGGATCGAACGTTCCTGCGGCGCTCCCGTGATGACCGGAGCAACAAAGCAGAACAACCCGAGACCAAAGAGACCGAACACGATCGAGGGAACCCCCGCGAGGTTCATGATCGCGAGCCGGACCATGTCCATGAATCGCCCCTTCGAAGAATACTCATTCAGATAAACCGCCGTCGTGAGGCCGACGAAGAGCGCCACGATGATACAAATGCCCGTCAGAAGCGCAGTCCCCACAAGCGGCCCGAAGATACCTCCGCCAGAGTAGGCATGGGAATGCTCTTCCACGATGCGCCCCTCAGGATTGTCCCGCTTCCACTGGGAATAATCGCTGAAATCCATTTTGTAGAACGTTCCGTCCTCCGTCTCAAAGGTCATCAGGGTCTCGGGGCTGTCCGTGAAGAACTTCGTGTTCACGAACGGGAAATCCGCCTGAAAAACGACTGGAGCTCCCTTCCTAATGATATCAAGAAAGATAAAAGCCGCGCAGACGAGAATGAAATAGGTCGCGACCCGAAGGAGCGCCGATATCGCGGTGTCCCGACGCTTCTGCGGCGTACGTTTCCTTTGAAAAGGATTCTCCGTCTTCTGAAGCGGCTGATCAGGTGCTTGGTCGTGCATAGCAGGCAATAGCTGAAAGAGAACGAATTAGAATTTCTGGTATTTCTTCAGCACTCTCTGTGCCGAAAAGTTGACGAGGAGAGAGATCGCGAAGAGGACCATGCCCACCATGAAAAGCGCTCTCCAGTGAAGTGATCCGGAATCGACTTCGGCGAGCTCCTGGGCAATAATTCCCGTCATGGTATGAGTCGGCTGCGCGATGACCCCGATCCCTTCGGTGAAATCGGGTATCTTAATTTTGTTCCCTGCGACGAGGAGCACCACCATCGTTTCACCGATGATGCGGCCAAACCCGAGGAGCACTGCGGCAATCACCCCTGAGATAGCGGCCGGTATTACGACCCGGAAGACGGTCTGAAGCTTACTCGCGCCCATCGCGAGAGAATTCTCCGTCAAAGCCTGAGGCACGTTATTCAAAGCATCCTCAGTGAGGGTGAAAATGGTCGGGATCGCCATGAAAGCGAGGAGCAGACCGGCGTTCAAAATGGTGAGACGTTCCGCCATCGGAAAGCCGGGCACCCACTGGAGCCATTCTACCTGACTGACGATCCGTAAAGTCTCTCCAAAAACGAGAATTCCAAAAAATCCAAGGACGACTGACGGGATCGCCTCAATAAACTCAATCGCCGGCTTCACAAAATTTTGTTCCTTGTGAGACGCTAACTGATTCACATATACCGCCGCAGAAACCGCAAAGGGAACCGCAACGATCAAAGCGATGATCGAAATCAGGAGTGACCCGGTAAAGATCGGGAGGAGACCATAGACATCGTGCCACGAACTGTTCGTGATCCAGTCCTGACCAAAGAGAAAAGAGGTAACCGATTCGACTGCGGAGACCGGCTTATCGTGACTCCAACCCTTAATATTCTCGCGGTTCTCTGCGACCGTTTTCGTGAAGCGATCATAGTAAACATCGGCCCTCTTAAGGTTCTCACGGGCGCTTTTGGTCTGCACCTCCTCAGGGAGCTGGCGATACAAATTCGACATCTCGGCGTCGATCGGCGCGATCAGTGCCGCATGCGCGGGGATCACTTCGTAAAAAGGCACCGCCATGGCGTCGTAGTCGGGCTCTTCGATAACCACTTTCTCAGACTCGGCGAGCATCCTCGCCTTCTCTTTCGGGTCCCCGGCCGAATTAGAACCCTTGATCCAGGCCGCTTTCCGGTCCGCCGCCGTGGACAGCTTGACGAGCACTGACTTATTTTCGCTCGCCGTTTTTCTAATTTCCGAATGCAGCGACTTCAGAGGACGAACAGCGTCCTGCATTGCCTTCAAAGTCGCCTTAAAGTCGGCGAATTCGATGACCGCTTCGGCTTTCTTCTCTTTACTCGTGGCTTTTAACTCGACGATGTAAGGGTGCTGCTCATCGGCCTCAGGAGAGGCTTCGAACAAAACGGCTTCTTTCAATTTTGGGATCGATGCGGCGGGCGGGGCACCCGAGCCAACTCCGAGCTCCCACGCTTCGTGAGTATTGATCGCCGTGGCAACCTCTTCCCTGAGTTCTCCGCGAAACTTCACGATTTCACGTTCGAGACGCTCTTTCTCCTTTGTAAGCAGGGCAAGCTTTGCCTGATCCTCCTCTTTGCCCGGGTCGAGATCCTCCAGGTCGTCCTCGATATCCTCAAGCGCATCCACTTCGCGTTCGAAGCGACCCCAGGTTTTTGAGGTCATGTTCTCGAGGTTAGCCAGAACGGTCCGGTGGGCGCGGAGAATGTCATCCTCCTCCTGCGAGGTCCGGTTCACTTCGGCGAAATACGCAATGTTCGCGCTGCTGTAGAGATTCGTGTGCGTCCCTATTTCATCCCCAATGTAATCAACAAACTCCTGACCGGACTGCCGGTAGTCCTTCAATCCCGCGTGGTGCTGCGGGAAAAACATGAACGCCTCCTTGGCGAGGAAAACGCAGATCAGAATGAGAATAATGATCGCGAGGCTCGCGTTTCCACCGAAAAAGAACCGGATGAAATCCTGAGTTCCCAGCCCCATGAACTGAAAGCCTTTCCGCTTGAAGACGGAGCTACCCAGCCCTGGATTCGGCTCATTATCCCCGGTTGATTCAGTGTTGCTCATAAAAATTCAGATTACAGAACTGCTTCGTTTTTCAGTGCTCTACGAGAGAAGCAGATTGCCATTTTGTCTCAAGGGAATTCGTGACGATTCAGACACGGCGGATTCGCTTTCCGGTAAAACCATTGAGACAGAAAAAGGTCTGACAGGCAACCTGTCAGACCTCGTAATTTCTATCGCCCGACCCCGCAGGGAGGTCGAACAAAAATTAGGGATTACTCAGCAACAGGGATGAATCCAACGCGGGAGACGACCTCAGCAGCTTTCGCGTCGCCGGTCGCCCAGGTGAGGAACTTCGTCGCTGCCTCGGAGAGCTTTCCGTCGATCGTGTAGTAGTGAAGGCTGCGGGCAATCGCGTAGTCAGCAGCGTTCTCGGGCTTGAGCTCGACGTCGTTGACAGCAACCGCCTTGATGCCATCCTTGTCGGTGTAAGCAAGACCAACATAACCGATTCCATTGGCGTTCTTAGCCACTTCCTCAGCGATCTGCTCGTTACCGGCCATCTTCTGAGTGTCGGCACCGTAGTCACGCTCGTTCATCGCCATCTCCTGGAACGACTTGTAAGTTCCGGAAGAAGTGTTGCGTGTGTAAACAGAGATCGGACCAGCGTCGCCGCCAACCTCAGACCAGTCAGTGATGTCACCGGTAAAGATGCCTTCGATCTGCTCGACGGTGAGACCGGCAATGCTGCTGTTCTCGTTCACGATCACACCGATCATGTCGTAAGCACCGATCCAATCCTTGATTTCCATGCCCTTGGCAGTGAACTCATCGACTTCGGAGTCTTTGATGTTACGGCTCGACATACCGATGTCAGCCGTTCCGGCGAGAAGGTTCGTGAAAGCAGAGGAAGATCCTTCCGCTGCGATTTCGAAAGAAACTTCGTTTCCTGATTCCTTGTAGGCCTCAGCAAGCTGGGGCATCATCTTCGCACCGAGGGTATCAGAACCCTTGATTACGATTTTGTCTTCCGCGTTGGCACCGGCGGCAAGAGCGACAGCGGCAAAAATAGCGAGTGTGTTTTTCATCAATTGTTTGTTCAGAGTTGGTTTTGGGTAGAACACGGAAATCCGTGCTTGGCGTGACATTGCGCGATGGCCCTCCGATCAGCAAACAGCGACCCGTATCAATCTTGTCACAAACGGCTGCTTTCGCACAGACCCAGAAATTCCAGTAACTCACTCTTAGTCAATGATTTAACAATATTCATCAGCCGCACGAGAGGCGAAGAAATGAACTGTTTTCACTCGCTCCTGACATTTTCCCTTTGCCATGAGCGGGCAATTTTGAGATTTTCATGAAATGGAAGACGCCACACCCGCCCCGCCTCAGAAGACTTCGACAGGAAAAATCATCGCCTTCGTGGGCTGCGGCTGCCTCGGCCTCGTCGCCCTCGCGGTGGGAGGCGCTCTCATTTTGTTCTTCGGCGTTCTCGGGATCATCAAAAAAAGCGACACCTACACGGACACGCTCGCTCTCATCCAATCCGATCCCCGGGCCATCGAAGCGCTGGGTGAGCCGATCGAAGTGGGCTTCTGGATGACCGGCAATGTCAGCATTGAAAACGGCAAAGGGGAATCCAGTCTCTCTGTTCCCGTTTCCGGACCGAAGGGCAGCGGAAAGTTTATCGTGGAAGCCAATAAGCCCGGCGGCTCTGCGGCATGGAATTACACGACGCGGGAACTCCGGATCGACGGGGAAGACGCCGAGGTCATCCCGCTAAGTCCTTGATCAGAGTCCTTTCTTTGCGCCCGTTGCCACGAGCTGTCCTTGGTGCGACCATTCCGCATGTATATCTTCGTGTTCATTTTCATGATAGCGCTCGGCATCACCTTTTGGGGGCGGGGTCGTTATGTGAAGATTTATGGACAGGAGACTGAAAACCGACTGCCTTCCAATCTTTCCGGCAGCGAATTGGCGGAGAAAATCCTGAAATCACGAGGCATCGAAGGCGTTACCGTGGCGAGAAGCCGCAGTGTCCTCGACGATTTCTACTCGCCGGAGCGGAAGGAAATCACCCTCGCGCCTTATCATTTCGACGGGACTAATTTTCCCGCCCTCGCCGTCGCCGCACAGCAGGCCGGCAAAGCGATCCAGCATTTTGAAGGCCACCGCCCGCTCATGTGGCGCACCTCGGTCATCCGCTGGACCGTCTATCTCAGCATCCCGCTGGCCTTCGCCGCGTTGATCGTCACCGTGCTGGGAATGACGAAAACCATTTTGCCCATGGTGCTCCTCGCCTGGTCGGCGATCGCATTCTGGAATGTCGCGACCGTCCCCACCGAACTCGATGCCGGAGAGCGGGCCAAAAAACAGCTCGAAAAGCTCAAGGTTTTCCGAAACCTCGACGAGCGGGTTGGCGTCGAGCGCGTCATGGGGGCCGCCAGCACCGCCTATCTCGACGGATTTTTTATCGTCGCCTCCTGGGTTGGCCGGACTCTCATGCCCTGGGCCAAAAACCGGATGAATCCGGAGCCGTAGCTCTCACCGGCCTCAGTCCAGCGAAGTCAGTTTGATATCCTTAAACCACACGACTTGTCCGTGATTTTGAAGTCCGATGTAGCCTCTGCGAGGCTTGTCTTTGATCGCGACCTTGAACTTATTTGCGGTCCCGTCGGGGTTTTTCCCAACTTCAGGCCAATCGTTCACATCGACGTTAAAAACTTCCACGCCATTGATGTGACAGACGATGTTCGGTCCGACCGCTCTCAGCTTGAGCGTGTCCCATTCTCCGACCGGATTCGCAGGATTTGCCGAGGGTCCTTTTCCTTCATAGAAAGAACCATTGAGCTTTCGAACGTCTTTCTCCCCATGCGTCTTTTGAAAACCGACGTTGTCCATGAGCTGCAACTCGTGCCCCTGATGAACTGAATCCTCTCTCGTCGAACGATAAAACACGCCGCTGTTGGCTCCCTCGGAGAGCTTGTAGGAAAGCGTCAGCTCGAAATTTTCATACTCCCCTTTGGTCCAGAGATTGCCCATTCCCTGGATTTTCATTTTCCCGTCTTTATCGGTGACCTCCCTCATCTTACAGGTCAAAGCACCTTCCGCATCGACGACCCAGGCACCTTCGGCAAAATCAAAGGCCTCCAGCGAAGTTCCGTCGAAGAGAACGTCCGGCTTTTTCTCATCAGCGACACAAATGAAGAGAAAGGCGAAACAAGAAAGCGAGCTGAGGATAAATGACTTCATCCGCGAAACCTGACAGCCACGACCGCTTCCGCCAAGCACAAGATCTCTAACGTATCTGCGGAATCGCGCTCAGGAGGACCTTGGTCACTTCGCTCTGCGGCGAGTCAAAGACGCGGTCAGCCTCGCCCACCTCGACGATCTTTCCCTCATCCATCACTGCAATGCGATCCGCGATGTAGCGGACCACGGAAAGGTCATGGGAAATGAAGATCATCGTGAGATTCAGCTCGTCGCGAAGCTGCGCGAGCAGGTTCAAGATCTGAGACTGGATCGAGACATCGAGCGCCGAAACCGGCTCATCGGCGAGGATTAACTTCGGCTCCGGCCCGAGCGCCCTCGCGATCGCAATGCGCTGGCGCTGGCCACCGGAAAACTCGTGGGGGTATTTACGAAGGTAGCGGCTGTCGAGACCGACCCGCTCCATCAGTTCAGAAACTGCTGTTTCCAATCCATCGCGATCCGATTGAAGTTCTGTCCGGCGCGTCAGGATCGCTTCCGCGAGGGTGCTGAAAATTGTCATCCTCGGATTCAGCGAGGCATAGGGATCCTGGAAGATCATTTGGAAATCGCGACGCCGCTTTCGGATTTCATTCGGAGGGAGATCGGCAAGGCGCTCCCCTTCGAGAACGACGCTGCCCGAGGTCGGCATGAGCAACTGCATGACGAGACGGGAGAGCGTCGACTTCCCGCAGCCGCTCTCCCCGACAAGCCCGAGGATTTCCCCTTTCTCAATCGACAAGGAAACATCATCGACCGCTTTCACCGTCGTCGTGCTATTGCCGAGCCATCCATCACGTTTCGTGAAATGCTTCGTCAGATTCTGAAGTTCGAGATAAGACATTTTTCCGCTGCGCGGGAGTAGGAAAGTAGGAAAGTAGGAAAGTAGGAAAGTAGGAAAGTAGGAAAGTAGGAAAGTAAAAGGCGTCTCAGCACTTTGTCTGTAAATAAAAATATCTCAAAACTGCGGGCACCGGCCCGCCAATCCAAACCTTCCCACCTTTTACTTCTTAAACGAGGCACGCCGGACAGTCTTGAACCCAGTGTCCCGATTCCAATTCCTTGAGCGGCGGGCGGGAGGTAGCGTGATCAACTCCTGACTCAGGGCAGCGCGGGGCGAAGGCACACCCCGCGATCTCGTGAGCCAGATTCGGCGGCAGCCCCGGGATGGTGTAGAGCTTTTCCCCTTTGGCCTGCAGCGCCGGAATCGACCGTTGCAAGGCTCTCGTGTAAGCATGACGCGGACTCGAAAAAAGCGTCTTCACATCGGCGCGTTCCACAAAACGCCCCGCATACATCACATTCACCCGATCACAAACTTCGGAGACAACCGCGAGGTCGTGCGTGATGAAAATGACGGCAGTTCCCAACTCTTCCTGCCGCGCCTTGATGAGATCCAACACCTGCCGCTGGATCGTGACATCGAGCGCGGTCGTCGGCTCGTCGGCGATCAAAATTTCAGGCCGTGTGATCAGCGCCATCGCAATCATGACCCGCTGCCGCATTCCGCCGGAGAACTCATGCGGGTAGCTGTGAATCCGCTTCTTCGCCTCCGGAATCCCCACCGCCTCGAGCTCCGCGACGGCCCGGTCGAGCGCCTCCGTCTTTCCAAGCCCCTCGTGAATGAGAAGCGGCTCGATCAGTTGCGTCGAAATTCTGAGATAAGGATTTAACGAAGTCATCGGGTCCTGAAAAATCAGACCGATCCGTTTCCCGCGAACCTTGCGGATCTCGTCTTCTTTCAGGGAAAGCAAATCGAGACCGCCGAACATCGCGGTCCCGCCTTCGATCCGGCCCGGAGGCTGCGGGATGAGTTGCAGCAGCGAATAACACGTCACCGACTTGCCGGAACCGGATTCACCAACAATGCCGACCGTTTCCCCTGCTTCGACATGAAAAGAGACGCCATCGACGGCTTTCACGACACCATCACGGGTGTGAAACCAGGTTTTGAGATCGTTGACTTCGAGGAGGGCCATTCGTGAAAAATTCAGGTCGCTTCATGCCACGCGATGACTCGGCATCGGCTCATTTCGTAAGGCGAAAAGTCCACCGTCACCGCGAGTCCCGATGGATCCTCCAAAGGCGGCTGAGGCCCCTTTTTCTCCAGAATCGCATAGGCCCGATACCCGTTCGACATTTCAACCTCGTAAAGCCGCGCCGCCTCATGAGTCTGTGTGATGCGCCCCTGCGCCCGTATCGGTGGTCGTTCCGCCATAATTGAGAAGTGTGTCAGAGATTCACGGCTTGGCAACGAGAGAGCGGATCATTTCAAGGATCTGTTTTTCCCTCGCTTCACGAACAGGCAGAGTCGTGCTCGCCTGCAACAAGTAGAGCTTCGTCCCGGTATCAAAGACGAGGAGATAAAATTTCAGCGGGAACACTTTCGCCTCCTGCTCCATTTCCACTTCGAAGGTCTTGAAAACCGCCGACCATTTTTTGTCGAGAGGGCCGCCAACCTGGCCGGTCACAGCCTTTTCTTCACTCGTAATTTGAAATCGCGCTTCGAAATTGATGATCGTGTTATCGATGATCTCAGAGAGACTCCCGCCGGACTGGAATTCCGTAAAGAACATCGAACTCCGATTGTCCTGGGTGGCAAATCCTGCCATCACATCTCCCTGATTCAGGTCAGTCTTCTTCCAACCATCGGCGAGCTCGATCGAGATTTTGTCATCGGCAATGAGAAGTCTTTCCTTTGCCACTCCCGTCCTGCCATGAACTGTCATCAAAACAGCGACAAGAAGCGTAAAACCGACACGTCCGCGAAAAATTCGTTGCTCTCTTCTCATCTTACCTCTCTATAACAGGACAAAAAATACCCACCTTTCCGACTCATGGCACGCATTAACGACAACTTCCTCAAACTCAAAGCCGGTTACCTTTTCCCCGAAATCGGGCGACGCGTCGGTGCTTACACCTCGGCAAATCCAGAGGCCGCCGCAAAACTGATCCGCTGCGGCATCGGCGACGTCACCGAGCCACTTCCCCTCGCCTGCCGCGAGGCGATGCACGCCGCCGTCGATGAGCAGGGAAAATCCGAGACCTTCCGCGGCTACGGCCCCGAGCAGGGCTACGATTTCCTCCGCGAAGCAATCGTCGAAAATCAGTTCGCCGGCCTCGGCATCGCCGCTGATGAGGTTTTCATCTCCGACGGCTCCAAGTGTGATTCCGGGAACATTCTCGATATCTTCGGCCCCGGAAATAAAATTGCGATCACTGATCCGGTTTATCCCGTCTACGTCGACACCAACGTCATGATCGGCAACACCGGCGAAGCCGATGAAAACGGTGCCTACGCCGGACTCGTCTACCTCCCCTGCACCGCGGAAAACAGCTTCGTCCCCGCGATTCCCGACGAAAAAGTCGATCTGATCTACCTTTGCTACCCGAACAACCCGACCGGCGAAACCGCGACTCGCGCCCAGCTCGAAGCCTGGATCGCTTATGCGAAGGAAAATAAAGCGATCATCCTCTATGACGCCGCCTACGAAGCCTTCATTCAGGAAGACGACGTGCCACGTTCCATCTTCGAGATTGAAGGCGCTCACGACTGCGCGATTGAGTTCCGCAGTTTTTCCAAAAACGGCGGCTTCACCGGGACCCGCTGCGCCTACACCGTGATCCCGAAAACGCTCATGGGCTACGCTGAAAACGGCGAAGCGAAATCAATCCACTCCCTCTGGTCACGACGCCACAGCACGAAGTTCAACGGCGCGAGCTACCCCGTCCAGCGTGGAGCTGCCGCCGTTTTCTCCGACGAAGGAAAAGTGCAGGTCGCCGCGCTCATCGAAGGCTACATGGGGAATGCGAAACTTCTCCGTGACGCCTGTGAAAAAATCGGACTTCCCGTTTTCGGTGGCATCAACGCCCCCTACGTCTGGGTCGGTTGCCCTGAGGGCGTCACCTCGTGGGGGATGTTCGACCGGATGCTCGAAGAGGCGCAAGTCGTGATCACCCCCGGGGCCGGCTTCGGTGCCGCCGGTGAAGGCTACTTTCGCATCTCCGCCTTCAACAGCCGTGAGAAAGTCGAAGAAGTCTGCCGCCGCATTCAGGAGAACTTGGGCTAGGTAAGAAATCATTGACCTTTTGCGCAAAATCATACATCGTGATGTATGATTAGAACGCAGATTTATCTAACTCCCGAAGAGTCTGACGGCATCAATAAGATTGCCGCCGAAACTGGGGAGAATCGCAGCGAAGTGATTCGCCGTGCGATTGACGGGCATCTCGAGAAATTCAATACCCGGTCAAAGCTGGAGCGTTTACAGGCGTCGAAAGGGATCTGGAAAGATCGGGATGACCTCTTCGACTTAGCGGAGGAACGCAAAAACTTTGATCGCTATCCGTGATGTTGATCGATACAGACATCCTGATCGACTATCTGCGATCCAAAGAGGCGGCAGTCGCCTTTCTGGAGGCGCAAATCAATCACTGCTTCGTTTCGGCAATGACCGTCGCCGAGTTGTATCAGGGCGTTCGCGAAGGATATGAAAGAAAGACACTGGCGGAGTCCGTCTCCGCTCTTTCGGTCCTACCTGTAACTGAGGACATCGCAGTGACTGCGGGTCTTCTGAGGCGCGATTACAAAAACACCTCCGGATGCGGATTAGCCGACTGCATCATTGCCGCAACAGCCATGAGTCACCGACTCCAGCTAGTGACCCTGAACCGGAGACATTTCCCTATGCTGGAAGATGTGCTGACACCCTACGAAAAATCTTGAGCGCCTCCCCCCCCAAAGCTTGTGAAATTTTTCACAAACGGGTTGCTCAGGGGATTGGCGGACGTAACCTCTGCTAAATAAGCCGACGAAACGATGCCTGAAGCCATTGAACAGCACGCCGCCTACGACTCCAAAGTCGAGGGGAATATTATCTTCACCCAAGCCGATGCGGCGATTAACTGGATGAGAAAAAACTCGCTCTGGCCGATGCCAATGGGCCTCGCCTGCTGCGCGATCGAGCTGATGGGTTCCGCATCGTCCCGCTTTGATATCGCCCGCTTCGGCGCAGAGGTGATGCGTTTCTCCCCCCGCCAGTCAGACGTCATGATCGTCGCCGGCACCGTCACTTACAAAATGGCTCTCGCCGTGAAGCGCGTCTGGGACCAAATGCCCGAGCCCAAGTGGTGCATCGCGATGGGTGCCTGTGCCTCATCCGGCGGCATGTATCGCAGCTACGCCGTCCTCCAGGGAATCGACAACCTTATCCCCGTGGACGTTTACGTTTCCGGTTGCCCTCCCCGCCCCGAAGCCCTCATCGAAGGGCTCATGAAGCTTCAGGATAAGATCGGCAAATCCGAGTCGGCCAAGGAGCACTTCCAGTCGAAAGAGGAATACAAATCAACGAGATCTGCCTGAGATGATTAGCTCTGTTTCCACGCTTCAGGACCGCTTCGGCGAATCCATTCTCGAACTCGTCGAATTTCGCGGTGAGCAGACCCTCATCGTCGAAGCGGCCAAGGCCAAAGACATTCTCAAGTATTGCTTCGACGAACTTGCCTTCGACTACCTCATCGACATCAGCAGCCTCGACAATTTTGGCGTCGAGCCTCGCTGGACGATGGTCTACGAACTCTACACGATGGCGAACGGGGCGAATCATCACCTCCGGATTAAATACGACCTCAACGAAGAAGAGAAAGCTGATACCGTTTCCGACATCTGGCCCACCGCCGGATGGCACGAGCGCGAGATCTACGACATGATGGGGATCGAGTTTGCCGGCCTCGAAGACCACCGCCGCATCCTCATGTGGGAAGGCTATCCCTACTTTCCGCTCCGCAAAGATTTCCCCCTCGCCGGTCGCCCCAGCGAAATGCCCGACGTCGCGTTCACCGACAAGGCCCCCCTCGAAGGCGGTCCTTTTGTGACTTCGCCGACTTCCGCGAGCACCGTCCACCGCGAGCCACGCTCCCGGGAGATTGATTGAAGTTGGCCGGTTGATGGGACGCCCTCGTGGCAGGACTCCTCTTCATCCTCTTAATCTTCTTCTTACTCTCTCCCTGCCGCCGAAGAAGAGGATTAAGATGAGGAGTGAAAAGAAGAGGTAAACACAGAGACGCCTCCCCCATCCCACGCGCACAAAATTGATTGCTTCCCCGGACCGCACCACCGCACCCTCACGCCATGGAGTCGCTCACTGAGATCTGGGATTACATCAAAGAACGCGAAACGCTCTTCGCGTGGATCGGCTCGCTCTCGCTCCTCACCCTCGTCGTCAGCGCGATCGTCGTTCCCATCGTGATTCGGCGCATGCCGCACGATTATTTTCTCGAAAACAGCGAGCAAGCCGAAGCCCTCCGCGAAGGCCACCCTGTCCTCCGCGTCCTCTTTCTCATTTTCAAAAACCTCATCGGCGGCATCCTCGTCCTCGGCGGGATTCTCATGCTCCTCACCCCCGGCCAGGGCGTCCTCACGATCCTCATCGGACTTCTCCTCATGGACTTCCCGGGAAAACGCCGCTTCGAGATCTGGCTCATCCGCCTCGGCCCGCTCAACCGCGCCATCAACTGGATTCGCGAGAAAGCGGGGAAACGGCCTTTGGAATTGCCTGCACCGGCAAACCCGGCGGCATCGTAATCTCCAACGCCGATACGAAATTCGATTTGTGATTTTCGCATCGGCGTTCTTATTGCGCGACACATGAGCGATCACATCAGACTCCACATTCCGGGACCCGTTGAGGTTTCACCCGGCACCTACGAAGCCATGGCCGCCCCCATGATCGGGCACCGCTCCAAAGACTTCGTGAAACTTTACGACGATATCCATCCCCGTCTCCAGTCCCTCATGGGCACGGAACAGCCGGTCTTTCTCTCCACTTCCTCCGCCTGGGGCGTCATGGAGGGAGCGATTCGGAATCTCGTGAACAAAAAAGTGCTCTGCTGCTGCTCCGGGGCCTTCTCCGACAAGTGGGTCGAAGTCGCAACTCGCTGCGGAAAAAATGCCGAAGCGCTTCAGTATGAGTGGGGCACCCCGGTCGATCCGGCAGACATTGATGCGAAGCTCGCGACCGGCGAATTTGACGTCGTCACCTTCATCCACAACGAAACCTCGACCGGCGTCATGAACCCCCTCGCCGAAGTCGCGGCGGTCGTGAAAAAATACGACGATGTCCTCCTCGTGACCGACACCGTTTCCAGCTTCACCGTCGTCCCGATCGAGTTCGACAAGATGGGGATCGATGTTCTCCTCACCGGCAGCCAGAAAGCGCTTGCCCTTCCTCCCGGCCTCGCGATTTTCAGTGTCTCCGAAGCGGCCTTCGAGCGAGCTTCGCAAATGAAAGATCGCGGTTACTACTTCGATTTCATCGAGTTTCGGAAGAATCAGGAAAACTCGATGACCCCGAGCACGCCCTGCATCGCGACGATCTACGGCCTCCGCCATCAGCTCGATGTCATCTTTGCAGAAGGCGTCGAGAACCGTTTCGCGCGTCACGAGAAACTCAACAACACGGTTCACGACTGGGTCCGCTCGAACGGCTTCGAGTTCTTCGCCCCCGAAGGCTTTCGCTCCAAATCACTGACCTGCCTCGCGAACAACAAAGAGATCGACGTTTCCAAGCTCCAGAAAATCATGCGGGAAGATCACCATCTTGCGATCGACGGTGGCTACGGCAAGATCAAGGGCACGACCTTCCGCCTTTCCAACATGGGCGACGAAACCGAAGAGACGATCGGCAACCTCCTCAGCGCCCTCGACGATTCGCTCGCGAAGCTGTAAAGTGGCATGGGCATCCTGCCCATGATCGGCAGACAACGCGCCGCCCGCACGCGAAGCGAAACCCTGCCCCCCGACTCCGAAAGCACCATCCCGAAATCCACGGGCAGGATGCCCATGCTACGATGAATCCCCTCTTCCCACCTGACCTCGACCGCACCGCCGTCAAGATCTGTGGGATCACGACGGCCGATCAGGCATCAGCGATCATCGACCTCGGAGCCGACGCCCTCGGGATCAATTTCTGGCCAAAGTCAAAACGCTACATCGCGCTCGACGCCGCGCTTCCGTGGCTCCTCGAAATCGCCGGAACGGTCCCACGCGTCGCCGTGACGGTGAACGCGAGCGACGACGAACTCCACGCGATCCAGGACTCCGGCGGGATCGATTTCATCCAACTCCATGGCGACGAGACACCCAACAGGGTTAGGTCACTGACCCAACAGGGTTTGGTCGTCTTCAAAGCAATGGGCGTCAAAGACCGAGCCATGCTGGAATCCGCCGCCGCCTACGACTCCCCGACCTTTCTTCTCGACGCCTACGCCCCGACTGAATATGGCGGCAGCGGCGAAACGATGGATTGGTCACTCGGTGCCGAAGCCGTCTCGCAGTGGCCGGATCGACAGATCGTGCTCGCCGGAGGCCTCACCGCAGACAACGTCGCCGAAGCGATCCGCCAGGTCCGCCCCGCCGGTGTCGATGTCGCGAGCGGCGTCGAAGTTTCCCCCGGCGTGAAGGATCTCGATTTGGTGAAAGCGTTTCTCGAAGCGGCGCGATCCGTCTGACTCAACGCGCTTCAAGTGTGCCTTCGACGACACCGAGACGGGACTCGACCGTGAGTCTGCTCATCAGTTCTTTCCCATCATTTCCATCGAGAAGTGAGCGGTAAGACGAAATCGTGTTCGCTGCTTCCGCCGCCGATTCCGAAAGCAGCTCAACACGAAAAACGCTCAGACCCGCCTCCCGAAGCGCTGGGAAAAACCTCGCCCCGCTCTGCGCTCTTCCGTTAAAAAGCGTGTTCCGACAGCCGACGTCAGCTTTGAGCGGGTGGAGCTGACCAACGCGGTCGCGGAGTTGGACTTCGTGCTTGTCGCAGGGGCGACCGCAGTTCGTGACGTCGGTGCCTTCACTGAGGAAGGTGCAGAAAACGCAGTGCTCCATGTGAAACATCGGCATGTGCTGGTGCAGGGTCAGCTCGAACCACTCCGGCGGGGCGCTGTGGAGGAGGTCGAGGACTTGCTCGATGTTGAGGTCGTAGGAGATCGTGAGGTTTTCCATCCCCTGATCCATGAGCCGGGCGGCACTGATCGGGTTCGCGATGTTGAGGGAAAAGTCGCCGACCATCTTGAGGTCGGCGTGATTCCGAAAATGCTTCACCCCACCGAGATTGCGGACAAGGACGCCATCGGGCTTCGCTTTTTCGACGACGCGGAAGAGGCCGGTTTCGCCCGCCTTCTGAATCCGCGGCGTCGCGAGAAATAGCCTGGTGTCAGGACTGTCGGAGCGGACCTGCTTCACAAGATCTTTGTAACGACGCACATCTTCGAGATCGACGTAGAGGGTCTCGATGCCGCTCTCGATCGCGGCCGTGACTTGTTCTTCGGTGCGGCAGAGGACGCGAAGCTCGGCTTCCTCGGAACTCGCCGGATTCCGCTTCGGAAGCAAGTCCTCCACCGTCACAGCGGTGACGCGGCGATCCCGGGGCGACGATGCCGTCTTGAGGTCGAGCTGCTCGACGACGGCGCGACGCATCCGATTCAGCTCACTCGCAGGGCACATCGGCTCCCCCTCCAATTTTAGCGTCAGCGTCTTGAGCTCGTAGGCGGTGTTGCCGAGACGGCCCAATTGCTTCTCCAAATACTCTGGCGAAACCGGTCTCTTCTCCGCGGCTTCAAGCGGGAAAGTGGACAGGACTTCAATCCCGTGAGTCTCATCACGCAGGACCATTGGCTTTCCGACGGAGGCCAAAATGTGCCAACTGAGCCCTTGCTTGCGGCCCTGAATATGTTCGCGTTTCCAGGTGCTTTGCAGCTCGGAATTCAGGGCCGGGTCGTCGGTTTTCCAGATCCGGTCGCCGACCGCCAGTTGATCAAATTTAATCCGGTCCCATTGGAAGGTGAGGCGGCGCTTCACGACCTCGTAAATCCGGCCGCCCTGCTCCCTGTCGGTGTTTCCCCCATTGTCAAAAGCGACGCCGTCTCCCTTTTTGATCTCCGAATCACCATCGACCTCAACCCAGTCTTTGCCGACGGCAGTGATGTGCCCGACAAAAGCCCCTCGCTTTTTCCCGAAGCGGGCGTGGACGAGTTTTTTATTGTCGATTCCGTTGAGCCATCCGGTCGAGAGCCCTCGCGAGAAGGCCATCTCGAGTTCGTAATGATCCTCCGGGGTCGAGACTTCGTCTTCGCCGGCGTGCGCGGCATCGATCGCCTTGCGGTAGGCGCGGGTCACGGCGGCGACGTATTCGGGTGTCTTGAGGCGACCTTCGATTTTGAAACTGACGACGCCGAGTCGAATCAGTTCCGGAATCTGATCAATCCCCGCGAGATCCTGCGGCGAAAGGAGATATTTCTGATCGCCCATCTCCATCGTTTTACCATCGACGACGAGCTCGTAGGGCATCCGACAGGCCTGGGCGCACTCACCGCGATTCGCGCTGCGCTGGCCGAGCGATTCGCTCGTGAGACACTGCCCGGAATAGGCGACGCAAAGGGCACCATGGACGAAGGTTTCGAGCTCAACGGAACCGGGTTCGTTCGCGTGAAAAAGTCGGATCTCGCTGAGTGAATTTTCGCGGGCGATGACGGCGCGGTCGAGGCTGAAAAGTTCGTCGGCAAAGGCGAGCGCCTCGGGCGAGGTGATCGTCATCTGAGTCGAGGCGTGGACATGCAAATCCGGAACGATCGCCCGGGCCATCGTCGCGAGTCCGAGATCCTGGACGATGATCGCATCGACGCCCGCTTCGTTGAGGAGTCGCAGTTGATCGGCAGCCGCTTCCAACTCGGAGGGAAAAATGAGGACGTTGAAAGCGACGAAGCCACGGACTCCGTGCTCGTGGAGAAAACTCATCAGCTCGGGAAGGTCCTCCGGCGTGAAGTTGTCCGCCCGGATCCGCGCGTTGAACTTCGGCATCCCGAAATAGATCGCATCGGCCCCGTTCGCGACAGCGGCGCGGGCGCACTCCCAGTTTCCAGCGGGGGCGAGGAGTTCTGTAGTTCGAGAAGACATCGCGCAACTCTATCACAGGGACGGGCCTTCTCCTCTTGAAACTTGGGTCACGAACGGGAGACTAGGGCATGAACAGTTCCCTCATTGTCGCGACCCACAATGCTCACAAAACCGGCGAGATACGGGCGATGCTCGGCGATCTCTTTGAAGTGATTGAAGATCTCACCGCGATCCCCGGCCTGATTCCGCCGGAGGAAAACGGGAGCACTTTTGCGGAAAACTCAGCGATCAAAGCGCTCGCGGCGGCGAAAGAGCGACCCGACGCGCTCATCCTCGCCGATGACTCAGGCCTCGAAGTCGACGCGCTCGACGGAGCACCGGGAATTTACTCCGCCCGCTATTCCGGGGAAGACGCGACCGATGCGTCGAACCGCGAAAAATTGATCGCCGATCTCGAGGGCATCCCCGCCCCGAGGACGGCTCGCTTTCGCTGCGTCGTCACCGTCGCGCAGGGTGACAAGGTCCTTGCGGCTTTCGATGGAACCGTCGAAGGGAAAATCGCGATAGAAATGAGCGGCGAAGGTGGCTTCGGCTACGATCCGCTTTTCATTCCCGAAGGCTATGATCGCTCCTTCGGCGAGCTCTCCGAGGAGATCAAAAACGGGATGAGTCATCGCGGGCGGGCGCTCGCGCAGTTCCGCGAATGGCGGCGATCGTAGATCGAACTTTCAACATTGAACGCTCAACTTTCAACGTTGAAGGTTCGGAATGGGATCCTGGAAATTGATTCCCGAAGATTTTGCCTCTTCGGCTACGGAGCTTCGTCGCTGAATTTGCTAAAATTCAGACCGCGTCGGTCCGGAACATTGCCAGTCGGAATCCACCGTGCCACATCGGCGGTTCAAGCTTCGCGAAAATCATCCAAAAACTCGGAAGCCGGTTCCAGCCCCGTGAGGAGGAGGCACTCCCTCGCCCGAGTGCAGGCGACGTACAGTAAATGACGTTCGGTCGCGTAGGCTTCCTCGAGTTCCGCCTCATCAGTGATCGACTCGATCCGATCCTGATTGGGAATCACTTCGTCGTCGCAGGCCATCACCGCGACGGCTCGAAACTCGAGGCCTTTCGCGAGATGCATCGTGCTCAGCGATACCTTTTCCGGTTGGGGTTGTGTTGTGCGTTCCAGTTCACACCAATCGGCACCGGCGGCCTTCAAGGCGGCGCGGGCCCGCGGCATTTCCTTTTCTGAGCGAATAAACAATCCGATTTCACCGGGGAAGATTCCGTCCTTTTGCCACGCCACGAGTTGCCCCGCGACTGCGTCGATTTCTTCAGCTTGTGAGGCAAATTCCTGAACGACTGGAGCCGGTCCGGAAAAAACGGAGATCGCTCCTTTTCGTGACTCCTCGTTTCCGTCGACGTCGGCAACGACCTGAGGTAGAAGTCGATCCGCCTGCTCCCGGATCTGATGAGAGGTTCGGTAGTTGACCCGCAAGATCTGAGACCGGCCCCGGATATCGACACCAAGACTGAGCCACGAGAAGGGCTGTTGAAAAATACGCTGTCCGAGATCACCGGCAAAGAATAGACCGTCAGGTTCAGGGCAGAGTGCTTTGAGGAAGCGTAACTCAGAAATCCCAAGATCCTGCGCTTCATCGACGATCACGAAATCATACGGAGAAGAGATCGCGCCCGTTTCGAGAGCATTCTGCACTTCACCGTAGAGCGTCGGCCAGGTGGTTCGTCCGCGATTCGAAAGCCGCGCCCGGATCGCGAGGGCAAGCGCCCAGATGGACTCCCGTTGCTGCACGCCAAGCCGGTTTTTCCTGCCGAGACGCTGCACCTCGCGGTAGGTTTCCCAGTCGTGAATTTGCCAGGCATCGAGGACATCTCTCCACTCGGCCTCGAGAAAACGATCCGAAAAGCGGTGATCAGGAATCATCTTGGTCGCCTCGCGAATACAGGCAGAAATTTCATCCGAGTCCGCGATTTGGAGCGACGAACCCGTTTCGACGAAAAGGCCCTCTGCCGCCTCGTTGAGGGAAGAAACCGTGATCCTTTTTGATTCCACGGAATCAGGGGGAAGCAAGCGGTCCAGCTTGATTCTGAGCAGGTTCGCAAGTGCCTCACTGAAAGTCGTGAGGAGAATCCGGGCATCAGGGTTGGCGCGGGCAAGAAAGACGGCGCGATGAATCGCCACGATTGTTTTTCCCGTCCCTGCCGATCCGGCGGCCTTCGCAGGGCCGTTGAAATGACGCTCGACGAGCGCGCGCTGCGCCGGGTGGAGAAAGACGGTCCACTTCTCCCAGGGATACTCCAGAGCGACGGCCAATTCCTCTTCGTCCGTGATGAGCCGAAAACGCCGCTGCGCATCGGGATGCTGAAACCCCTCGTCGATTCCCTTTGCCTCGACCTTCGCAACTTCGGGAGTGCCCCCGGCAGCGAGTTCGAGCAATGCCTCGGCCGCTTCCGAAGGAATGTGCTCAAGGAGGTCGAGAAGGCCCGAGTCGGTCACGCTGGCAACGTCGGCGAGCCATTCCCCCGGGACTCCATATTCCAATAGCTGCTCCCCCGTGATTCCTTCAAACACAGGAGCCTGAGGCGTTGGCGGCGATTGCGACGGTTCTTCAGGAGCCAGCTCCATCTCCACCTGGCGGTAGACCGGAATGACCTCGATCCGCTCCCGTATCTCCACAATCTGGGTCGCCCCCGTCTTCGGATGCTGCTCGATCTTTCGTTTCTCCGCCCATTGATAGGCCGCGTCATGATGGTCAGCATAGCAAAGCAGGAAACTGCTCTGCGTTTTGTGGACGATGAGCCGGAGGTTGCTCCCCGCCCGGATCGACCAGAAATTCGGGTCTTTTGCGGCCTGGATGCGATGAAATTTCAGGCCGGGATTCGCGGGATTGACCTGCAGATCGTAGGCCGCGAGCTTGGCTGCCTTCTGGTCTTGCGCGGCCAGCTTCGTGAGACTGTCCTGAAAGGTTTCGGCGATGCGGAAGTTCATGAGCGAGCTGTCGGTTCGATACGAAGAGCGGAGTGTATTCGAAGGGGCGGGCTGCTCGCAGCGATCTTAGGACAGTTTACAAAAACTTTATAAACCGTAGTAAACTTCATATAACTCCCGCTTTTTTCCTGAAGATTTTTCAAACCGAAAACACCTTCATGACCTCATCGCCGAGGTGGTTGATGACTTTGACCGCGATGCGGCCGGTCGTGGGTTGGGGGAAAGGGCGGCTTGTGTCGCGGTTGAGGCTCTCCCACGCTTCGCGGTCGATCTCGGCTTTGAGGGTCGTCTTGAGGGATTTGTAGGGATCGTTCTGGCCGAGGAAGTAGGCGTGGCGGACGAAGAAACTTTCCTCGTTGTAGTCGGTGTCGAGGAACCAACAGGCGATGCCTTCGGGGCCGCTCGAGCGGACTTCGCCGCTCGCGGGGTGGAAGACATCGACGCCGTTGATCTGCACTTCGAATTGATGAGGGTCATCGGCGGCGGGGCGGATCTCGATATCCGGTTCGCCGAAGATGACGAAGAGGTTGCCTTTGCCGGTGTTCTTGAGATCGTCGGCCATGTGGAGGTCGGCGTTCATGCGGGCCTTGAGAACTTTGAGGCCGCCCAGTTTTTCGAACTCGCTGCTGTGGGCGTCGTAGTTGAAAGCACAGGCGATGAGGACGTCGAATCCGGCCTCGCCGACTTCGCGGGCCGCCGCGACGAGGTCGGGGCGGGAAACGGTGCCGAACTCGGGACCGATGAAAATGCCGGCGCGTTTCTCGGGCGCGTCTTCGCTTTCGGATTCGGTGTAGCGACCTTCCGCGCAGATGTATTCGCCCGGCCAGGCTTTGAGCGAGGTGAAGGTGATGCGGTCTTCCTTGTTCGCCTGCTGGACGCCGGAGGTGCGCAGGTTTTCGAGGATGACGGTCGCGAAGTCCTGCGGCGTGGAGTAATCGGCGCCTCCTTTCCTCTCGGAGACTTTCCAGCCATCGACAATCTCGTCGTTCTCATCGACGTGGAGGACGCGGTGGGGCGAGAGCGACTCGACCGTGAAGGGACCGGCGACGCGGACCTTGGATTTGTCTTCGTAGGGTTTGTCGTAAAGGTATTCGGAATCGGCTTTCGCGGCGATCGAGGCGTCGATTTCTTTTTGACGGGCGATGCGGAGTTCCCAGAAATCGGCGTGGAGTTTTTCTGTTTTCAGTGACCAGTTTTCCGGGCGTTCGCGGGGGACTTCCCATTCCTGAATTTCGGGCGGGACTTCGACGTCGTAGGCTTGAGTCTTGCGGAAATCGGAGAGCCATGCCGGGTCGAGCGCGGCGGAGAGGGCGGTGCGGAGCGGGAGGAGTTTCGCTTCGTAGGATTCCCAGATCACGTCGATCTCGGCGTTGTTCGCGATCGACTTGAGCGTGATGTGGGGGACGCGCTCGTAGACAAAGCCGTGGTTGAGTTTGCCATGAGTCGCCGTCGTCGCGGGCGCGGTGCGGGTCACGGCGGCCTCCTTCTTCTGGCCTTCCTTGGAATCGGCGAGGAGGTAGTAAGGATAGCGCCCACCCATGATGCGGGCGCGGGCGAGAGCCAAGGCGACGCGCGAGGTGTCGATCGTAATCCAGCGGCGGCCCCATTG
>CAZOUP010000076.1:20752-25811 GCA_964583035.1 uncultured Akkermansia sp. | reverse complement strand
TCCGGAGTTCGTCATCAAAAACGGGCGGATTAATCAATCGATCATGGGGTGGTGTTTCAAAGACCACTTCAATGCGATCGAACTCGCCCACCATTGCAAGGCACTCGGCTTTGCGGGGATGGAGGGCATTCCCCGCGAGGCCTATCCGGAAGTGAAAAAGCTCGGACTCGATATTTCCCTCATCAGCACCCATGGCTTTGCGACAGGTCCCTGCAATCCAGCTAATCACGATGAAGTCGTCGCAAAACTCACCGAAGGCATCGAAGTCGCCCAGGCAGTCGATTGTAAAAGCGTCATCACCTTCACCGGGATGCGCTATGAGGGGATGGATGATGAAGCCGCTGCGAAGCAGTGCATCAAAACGTGGAAAGAAGTCATTCCGCTCGCGGAAAAAGCCGGAGTCACAATCGTGCTCGAGCACCTCAATTCGCGTGATGATTCGCACCCGATGAAAGGTCACCCCGGCTACTTCGGGGACGACGTTGATTTCTGCGTCGATCTGATCAAGCAGGTCGACTCCCCGAATTTCAAACTCCTCTTCGATATCTATCACGTCTCGGTCATGAATGGCGACATCATCCGCCGTATCCGTCAATACAAGGACGTCATCGGCCACTACCACACCGCCGGAAATCCGGGAAGAGCGGAAATGGATGAGACGCAGGAGATCAATTATCCGCCGATTCTCAAAGAGATCATCGCAACCGGCTACGACGGCTTTGTCGCGCAGGAATTCATCCCTGAGTGGGACGACCCACTCGCCGCACTCCGCCACGCCGCTCAGTTGTGTGACGTTTGAGGTGACTTTGCTGATGCGGATCGCGCTCATTCTACTTTTTGCGATTACCTGCGTATCCGCAGCAGAAACGATCTATCTTGGTGTTGCGCCTCAAGAACTGGCAAGCCGCGAGGTTGAGGGAATCGATCCCGAGGCCGATTCATTCTCCATCGAGGTTCAGATCGACCCTGTCGTGGCCGAAGGCGGAGACGTTCAGGTCGTGGCGAGCCTGAGCCTTGGAATGCCGGAGGTAGATTCTGAAGGGGCTGAGTGGCCGGCCCTGAAAGTGGATCTTCGAGAGACAGCGGCGCGAACTGTTTACGCGCTCTGGCATGGGCCAAATGATCTCTCGTCCAAGCCGCCTCATCCCAAAACTGCGGGATGGGTTGATACCGCAGAATATCAGCATCCAAACGAGCTGCTCTTTCGCGAAGCGGAAGGTCATCGCCTCCGGCTCGTGGTTTGGCCCGAGGGAGACGGTTCAAGGGTGCGTTTGTTTGTGGATGCGATGGATCGGCCCAAAGAGGATCATTTTTTCGATGAAAAAATCACCGCAGGGGTCGTCGAATTGATCACCCTCTGTGGAGGTGTCGAGGGAGGGCTCCATCGCAGGAGTCGTTTCACGGATTTCACCTTTCAGGAACTTTCCGTAGCAGAGGCTCAACGTTTACCCCCGGCCTCGGAAACTGTCTTGCGCGCGATTGATTTCTCCTACCCCCCGATGGCTCCGGTGGGTGCCGCGATCCGGGCGGGAAAGATGGAGGAAGCCCGATCACTTTTTCTCCGGCACATGCGCACCCGGCGCGAACCCGGCGGTCCGGGCTTGGAGAGCATTGCCGACTCGGTGATTCATCCCGACTGGCAATTGATTGCTGACCATGCTCTCAAAGGAGAGTATGGGACATTGGGGTATTTTAGCGACTTCACCGATGCCTGGACGGATACGGATGGCGATACTCATCGCTGGGTCTTGCAGAAGGAGCCCCTTCAGATCAACTGGGCGAAGGACAACGGTTTCCTGAATCGCCACTTTCACTGGGTTTCTCTCGCAAAGGCATTCGAGGAAACCGGCGATGATCGCTATGCGAAACAATTCTCTGATGAGGTTATTGATTGGGTATCCCGGGAGCCGTTTTTCTGGGATCGCACCCCGATTATCGGGGGGCTCAACATCATGGATGGAACCCTCTTCCGGTGGGGTTACATGAATACCAGCAACATCGGGCGGCGTCTCGAAATGACGTGGTGGCCGGCTTATGAAACGTTCCGAAATGCAGAAGCGTTCAGCGAGGATGCTCATTTTGCGATACTTCTCGGAATGATTCGGCAGGCGGAATTGATCACCAATCCAAGCAGCTTCGCGGTGCATGACGACGGTGCGGCGCACACCTCTATGGCGCTGCTTCAAACCGCGATGTTGCTTCCTGAGTTTAAAGCCAGCGCCGGTTGGAAGAAACTGGCGGAGGAACGATGGGACGAAGTGCTCGCGAAACAGTTTCATCCCGACGGCAGTCATGTCAGCCTCAGCACCGGCTACAACTGGGCCACCATTTTGGCGTTGGAAAACTTTATCCGGTTCATCGAGCAACTGGGTGGTGAAACCCCGGCCAAATATATCGCACTGCTCGAAAAAGCGCTCGAACATCCCCTTCTCCTTTCGACCCCGAACCAGAGTCAAATCCCTCTGAATGACGGAGGCTGGAGCATGGTTGATGATCATTTCCGGCGATCCCTTCACTGGTTTCCGCATCGTGAAGATTTCAAATGGATCGCAACGAAAGGTGAGGAAGGAAGCCCGCCGGAAAGGAAGTCCCTCTATTTTCCCAATGCGGGACAATATCTGATGCGAACCGGTTGGGGTGAAGGCCAGCAGTATTTGTTTTTTGGTGCCGGTCCCTGGGGTGCCAGCCACGGCAAGCAGGATGCTTTGAATATTTACACGCAGTTCGGAAATCACCTTTTGATCCGCGATGCGGGTCGGGGCAGCTACACCGGCATTGGGAACACGGTTCATGCCGGTCGTTCCCTGTCGTACAACACCCTTTCACCAGACTGGGCTCAGGAAAACAGCATCCCCCATTGGAAGCAGGAGATGCATCGCGGATTTGCCCCGCCGAAACGTCGTTGGATCAGCAATGATCACTTCGACTATGGCGAAGGAGCCTTTGAGTATGGTTGGCATCGACCGGGTGAGCACATTCAGGGTAAGTGGGTGCGTCAGGTTATTTTCGTGAAAGGAGATGAGCCAACTCTCGACGGCTACTACCTCGTCATTGATACCGTCGAGCCGCTTGACGAGACCGAGCGAACCTGGCGTCATCCGTGGCAGCTGAACTTGAATCCTCCTGACATCGGAATTCGCGAGACCGATCACTCCGTGGTCGCGACGATCCCTGCGGTTGCGCTGCAAGTGATTCCCGTCAACCCGCTTGGGAATATCGAAGTCGAAGTGATCCAGGGTCAGGAAGAGCCTGAGTTACTTGGTTGGCGGGTCTATGGCGAAACGGCGAAACCCTACCCTACTCCGACCTACTCATGGAAAGCTCGCGGCACTTTCTCCTGCGCCTGGATTATCCAGATGCAGGCTCGCGAGGCAGATTGGCCTGTCGAGTCCGTCGAGGTAATTCCCGATGCAGCACCGGGTGAATTCCGCTTTGCCATCCATCGGAAGGATGGCGGCATCGACCGCATCATTCGCAGATTTCCCGGAGACGAGGCAGTCACTTTTGACTCGGAAGAAATCACGGGTGACTTGGCGATCATTTCACGTGATGCAGAAAACCGACTTAAGCCCGGCCTTCGGCTTGATGATGGCCTTGAATCCGTCGCAAAGCGCCTTCCTAAATAGCGCGATCCGGAAATCCAAAGAATAGACTTCCACGAACTGCTACGTCACCTTTATTTTCTACGTTACCTCATCTGAAAACCCCATGAACAAATCCACCTCTAGAAGAAACTTCCTCGGAAAAGCGGCGGCTGCGGTCGGCGTTCCGATCATCGGCGCCCCTACGATCATTCCTGCGTCCGTCCTCGGGCAGAATGCTCCCAGTAACCGGGTCACAATGGGCTTCATCGGCATGGGAAATCGCGGAATCGGCGTGATGGAGGCATTTTTGAAGAATGAAACCGTTCAAGGCGTGGCGATTGCTGACGTCGAGGATCACCACATTCTAACACGAAACGGCAAAACGAGTCGACCCTACGGACGGACCCCCGGAAAGGAAGCAGTCGAGAATCATTACACGAAAGCACTTGGTAAGCCTTGGACTGGTTGCGATGCCTACGAGGACTTCCGCGAGATCACCCAGCGGGATGACATTGACTGCGTCATGGTCGCGACCCCGGATCACTGGCACGGCATCATCACGATGGATGCGCTGCGCAACGGAAAAGACGTCTATTGCGAAAAGCCAGTCGCTCACAAGTATGCCGAGGGTCACGGGATTCACCGCGAAGTCGCGAAGCAGGATGCCGTCTTCCAGGTCGGTTCCCAGCAACGTTCGAGCAAGGAGTTCCAGCAAGCCGTCGAGCTGGTCCGTAACGGCCTCATTGGTAAAGTCTCTCGCGTCGAGGTGGGTCTGCCTTCGGGGCACAATGTTCCTGAGGGTGATCCCACGATCAAGGCACCACCTTCTGATCTGAACTACGATTTCTGGTGCGGTCCGTCGGAGATGCTTCCCTACATGGAGGCGCGCCATCACTGGTCGTGGCGCTGGACGCTCGCCTACGGTGGCGGTCAGCTCATGGACTGGATTGGGCACCACAACGACATCACTCACTGGGGACTCGAGATGGACAAAAGCGGTCCCGTTTCCGTCGAAGCGAAAAATTGGGTCTTTCCGGAAACTGAGGTCTACGATTCGCCGGTCGAGTATGATGTTCTCTCCAAATACGAAGGCGACATCGAGGTCCTCATGTCATCACGGAATCCGATGGGTTCTAAGTGGATCGGCGAAAATGGCTGGGTTCATGTGACTCGGGGCAAGGTCACCGCCTCGAATCCTGCCTGGCTTGAGGAAGGCTTTGTCGCCGGTGACTGGAAGACGAAAAAGGTCGCCGGCCACCAGCGTGACTTCATCGATTGCGTGATTTCCCGTGAAGACACGATTGCCAATGCCGAGACGGCGCATCGTTCGATCACCCCGGGGCATCTCGCGTATGTTTCGAACAGCGTTGGCGGCCCCGTAAAATGGGATCCAAAGGCCGAAAAAATCGTCGGGAACGACGACGCGCAAAAGGAACTCATGGCGCTTCCGTATCGCGGAGATTGGAAGCTTTAGG
>CAZOUP010000076.1:0-20652 GCA_964583035.1 uncultured Akkermansia sp. | reverse complement strand
TTCGCCGTGGAGGCGGATCCCCTTCTCTTCTTCGCTGAGGTCTTCCTGCAGGGCCTGCAGCTCTTCGGCGGTGCGTTTCACTTCCAGTTCGGCATCCTGCATCTGCATGTTGCCTTTTCGCCAGACAAAGTAACCACAGGCTAACCCGCAAAGGGTGAAAAAGAGTGCACAGATGACGTAGTAGGCCCAGCCGCTCTCTCCGCCGGGGAGAGCCAGAGCCAAGAGTTGTGATCCCGTGGAAAAAGTCATCGAGCGGATGGAAGATCCTCAGTTGACGCTCTCTGCCACGGCGATAGGTGCGGAAATGAGGTCAACACGACGGGCTCGCCAGTTATTAAACTTGCGGTCCTGTCCCGAACTCTTCACTTCAATTTTCGACTGAGGAACGCCACGCTCCAGGAGCCTCTCACGAACCGCATCGGCGCGGCGTGCACTAAGTGCCTCGGTGAGATCCGGGGTTCCTTCGGCTCCGGCAAAACCGATCACGCTGATGGTCAGCTTGTTCGAGCGACGAACGAGACGCGCAAATTCATCGATTTTGCTGATCTCTTTTTCCTGTAACCCGGCACTCGACTCATCGAAGTAGATCGTGTTGGCGTCGTCTTCGGAGTCTGACTGTGTGTGATGTGCCTCAGTGGAAACGGCACGGACGTTTTGGGCGGGTTCCTGATCCAACTGATCGAGAGAAGTGCCTCCGCTCTTCGCTTCTTCATCGACGAGCGACTGCTTCAGGGCCGCTTCAAGGTCTTTCACTGAAGGTGGTGTGCCCATGGCCTCTGCGGAGGCATTAGCCGTCAATTCGCGGGCCTTGAGAAGCTCACGCTCGACCTCACGAAGTTTTTCTTTCAGCATCGAAACCTCGTTCTCCCGGGCGCTTCGTTGCATCATGATCTTGCTGACTTCGTTTTGAAGATCGCGGATCGCATTGCCACGTTTTTCGACTTTGAGCTTGAGTTCATCGATCTCCTGCACACTTCCTCCCCGCTGGGATGAGAAGCGTTTCAGTTCTTCCTCTTTGGCGGACAGTGAACTCTTCAGTGCTTCCACTCTTGCTGCTTCATCGGCTCCCGTCACTTTGTGCGTCTTCGACCCATCAATGAGTTCCTCGATCTTTCCTTTAAGTTCAGAACGCAGAGAGTCAGTTTCCTGTTCGCGCTGAGAAAACTCTTCATCACGTTTCGAGAGTAGCGTCTGGAGTGCTTCGATCTCGCTCCTCACCCCGTTCAGCTCCGCCTCTTTGGTATCAATGTCTCCGGAGAGAGCAAGAACACGATCATCACTGGACTTGAGGGCTTCCTCGAGTTCCTCAATCGCGACTTGAGTGTGCTGTCTGTTTTCACGGGCCTCCTCCATCTCGATATTCAGCTTTGCGAGCTGACGCTCAAGGGATTCGGAATGGCGCTGACCATCGCGCCACTCCTGCTCGATGGAGGCAATGTGTTCCTCGCGTTCGCGTGTCGCCTCTTCCAACTCGCTAACGCGGCGCGTTGCCTGCTCCAGCTCGCGAATCGTTTCGTCTTTTTCCCGTGAAAGGGATTCCAGTGAGGACTGCAAGTCCTGGACCGACTCCTCGGACGCCGCAAGGCGAGTCGTCAGTTCATCGATCTGAAGTCGGGCTTCCGCGATCGCCCCTTCCGCACCGGCGACCCTCGCATCAGATGCTTCAAACTCCTTTTCGCGGCGCTGCAGTTCCCCTTCCAGTTGCTCGGCACGTGATTCGTGATACTTGGCCTCTTTGGATTGATCATCGAAGCTGGATCGCACTGAGTTCAATTCCGTGTAACGCTGCGTCAAAGCCGACTCGAGATCGGCGATGCGGAGTGCCTGCTCTTCGAGAAAAGTCTCTTTCGCATTCAGAGTGGTCGTGAAAGTGGTCGCCTCTTCAGTGATGGCCTCGAGCTCCCCTTCTGTTTCGGCGAGCGTGTTCTTCAGGAGACGAAGTTCGTCGCGCTTTTGACGGAGTTCGGTGGAGAGATCATTCACTTCGGCACCGCGGTCTTCGATAATGGCTTCCAGCTCATCCATCTGAGCACCTTTCATCTCGAACTCAGCGACTTTTTCGTTCAACGCGAGGCGAACATCACTTAGTTCGTGGCGGGTGTCTTTCAATTCTGCTTCAAGGGCAGCGTAGGCTTCTTCGATGGGGTCAAGTTCGTCGAGTCGTGCTTCGAGCATCTCGATTTCATCAAGACGATGTTTTAATGCCGCGCGGACATCATACATCTCATGACAGGCATCATTGAGATCGAGCTGCAGCAATGAACGGCGCTTCTCAACGACGTTGAGCTGGGCGACGCGCGCCTCCATCGCTTCGATTTCGGCAGCCTTGTCGGAGAGTTCGAGAGTGAGGCCCGCGATCTTTTCCTCGCGCTTACTCACTTCAGAGCGAAGCCCGATGATGTCGGAGTCCCGGTCCGCAATTTTGATCTGTGCTGATTTAAGCGACTTCGAGGAGGTCTCCAACTCTGCTTTCAGTTGATCCAGCCTTGCATCAAGAGCATCTGCCTTCTGTGCCTCAAAAAGCTCTGACTGCAATTCTGTATTTCGCTTCTTCAGGGTGCTGAGTTCTTCACGAAAAATCTGAAGATCTCGACCCTTCAGAGAGAGGAGTGCCTGCAATTGTGTCGCTTTCTTCGATTCGACGGCAGATCCGGTCGCATCGGGAGTTCCTTCGATGCGAGATTCGAGCACCTCGATCAATTCCACCTGTTTGAGATAGTCACTCCTCACCTGATGGAGTTCGTCATGGGTATCGATGAGGTCTTTTTCAAGATCAGTAATTTTGGTTTCCAGCTCACTTTCACTTGTCGGCTGCGATACTGAGGCAAGGAGAGACAGGGGCTGAACGGGAGCTGCCGACTGCGCTTTAAGCTCACGGTTTTCCGCTTCGTGGCGGCGGATCTCCGATTTGAGGCTTTCGATTTCAGTAAGTAGTTTTGAGTCGAGCTCGATTTCGGCTGGAATGGCTTTGCCGGAGCTGCTGAGTTGACTGCTCAGCTGCGCGATGCGGGCATCTTTCTGCGCCACGAGCGTCTCAGTTTCGACGAGGCGGGTCTCCCAAACATCGCGGTCCGCCTGCCAGCGGGCGCGGAGTTTCTTGAAGAGGTCACGCTGCGAAGAACCAAGAGCATTCCATTGGCTGGCGAGATTAAGGTTCTCTTCGACGGCAAAAGCCAGTCGCTGAGACCAGCGCCCCCAAATGAATCGGGCAAGGAGAAGCCCGATCATGAAAAAAGCGATCGAAGCGATTCCGACGGGAAGCCAGTTTTTCAGAAGAAAAAGGGTGAAGTCGTGCATGGTGTCTGTGTGCGGATGGAAGCGGTGTTTCGGTAAACTTTAGTCGTCGGAGCCGGCTAGCTCTGCTTTGATTTTTGACATCTCATCGCTGGTTCTCTCGTAGTCAGCAAAAGCGTCACGGTTTCCGTTTTCTATAGTTTCAGTAAACCTACGGGTATTCTTCCAAATTATCCAGCCCACAACGAGACCAATAAGAGCACAAATCAGGCCGCTGATGGCCATGGTTAGTCCCCAATCGGTGAGAAAGTTCTCGGAGGAAGGTGGAAGATCCAGGTTCATGAGTCGTGTTGAGGGAAAATTACTCGGTTTCTCCAGTCCCGGTTTCCGGATCATCCGCGAGCGAAAGTTCGACCCGGCGGGCTTTCCAGCGATCACTGCGGGAGACTCCGGAGACGTCCTCCCCTTTGCTTTCAGTGGTAAGGCTCTCTTCCGGTATTTCGAGGGCGACGAGAGAAGCGACGACCGCGGCGCCCCGTCGCAGGCTCAACTGACGGTTGTATTCAGCGTTGCCGACATTATCGGCGAAGCCGGTCACGATGAGTTTTACATCAGCCCCGGTTTCCTTCAGCAATCCTGCGATGGCCTTGACTTTCTCGCGACCTGCCTCGTTCACGATTTCACTGTTGGAATCAAAGTAGATCGGAAACTGTTTCAATGATTCCGCGAGCGTTGCCCGCGCTTCGGGGAGTAATTCAGGGGTTGGGAACGGTTCATCCGGATGGATCAACTGATTTTCGACGATGTAGCCGGAAGGTGCCGAGTTGATCGCCACATTCTGAAGGATCGCTTTATCAGTGATTTCCCGCGTCGTCCCTTCGAGCCGGACTTTGGAATCGGAAAAGTGGAAGTTGCCTTCATCGACGCGGGAAAGCGCCTCGCTGAGGAAGACAGAGAGGTTTTCGATCCATCCTGCTGCAGTCGCGTCTGCTTCCACTTTGAGTGCGTTCTTGATTAAAAGATCGGGGACGATGGCTTCGAGGACCGGTTCGAGATCGGAGACGAAGGCATCGTCGGCAACTCTCCCCTCGAGAGTAAGGAGACCATCGAGGTAGGTCACGGAAAGATAAGAGGCGGGGCCCGTCTGCTCTGAAGGGTCTTCGATGGTGAGGTCAGCAAGAACCTCAATCTCTGGATTGCCGTTCAAAATTGGCTGAATCGCGACAAGGATCTTTTCACGATTTTCCCGGTTAGCAGTGATCCCCGTGATGCGAATTTGTTCTTCCCCGAATTCAACTGTCATTTCGCCATGCAGATGCTCAGTCAAGAGAGGGAGTGTCGTTCCTGCATGTTTCTCCCACGAGCCGGCCACGCGGTCGTCAGCCATGGTGCGGCGGTCGTTGATGACTAAGGCTGGCGACGCCTCTTTGAGAATCGCGACTACATCGATGTCGCTGCCCCTCGCGGCTCGAATCCCGCCAAGCGTCATGCCGAAACGGTTCCGCGTCAGGGTGAGGGTTGATTTCTTCAGGAACGATCTCGGATCGACGACTGAAATCTCGTCGCTTACCTGTTCTGCCTCCAACATCGCGGCTAACTCCAGGATACCTTCCTTTATTCCATCGTTCGGCACAGTACCGTTTAAAACGAGGGTCCCGTCGGAAAGTGAAATCTCTGCCGCGGCGGAGTGACGGACGAGTTCGGCAGTAACCGCCGCGAACTCAGTGACCGCCGTGAGAGGAAGGCGCTTCGGGTTCAACGTGACGTCGTTTTCGATTTTACCTCCGGAAATGGCGACAAGTCGGGCACCGAGGAGTGCCCTGACCCCCTCTCCATCTTCACCGAGAGTGCCTGAAATCCGGATCGTTTTGCCGGTCTCAGATGACTCCACTCTGACTTCAGGGGGGATCGAGGGGCGGATCGCAAGCTGCGTTAGCTCGATCTCGGGGAGGCGCGCCACAGGAACCGCTTGCTGAACCATGCTCCGCACAGTTTCGACATCGGTCTCACTATCAACAAACCCGCTCAGTGTGGCTTCATGATGATCAAAGTCGACGACAACGTCATCAAACCCGCCGGATTTGAGCGCAGCGACCGCTTGCCGTTCGAACTCTGTCTCGACGCTACCCTGGTAGAAGACCTTCGCGATGAGAGTAAAAACGACAACTGCGGAAATAAAAAGGATAGCGGTGAGCAGGAACCTCATCGGAAGCAGAACCAATTAAGGTCACACAATAGTCAAACTTTACAAAATTCTCAACGTTGATCTCTCGATTTTGCAAAAATTTGTGTCGAATTTTACCCGCTGTCTCTTTTTTTGCAAAAATCTGCGGATTCAGAGATCTCCGAAGCGCTGAGGTTAATAGCCGAGAATCGTCGCAATATCCTGCCAGCTCCCGACGCCTGGAATTTGAAATCCACGCATTTTGGCGGCACTGGAAAGAGTTGGATCATTGTGAGTCTGGTTGGGAGCTTTCGCAATTAGCGATGCCAGCGCTTCATAGTTGGTCGATTTAACCTCTTTCTTTAGGTGACGGATCAATGCGCCGTTTGAAAAATAGAGTCGATGCTCGGTCATCGTGTCGATCGTCTCGCTCTCACCGTTAGCAGCGGTTTGTCCCGTGAACCCCCAGCTGTTCTGAGCCACATAGATGAAGAAAAGTTGACCGTTCTCGTAGTAGTAGGTTTCATCAGCTCCACCATGATCCCCTTCCCCGAAGACAAAATTGGCTTTCACGAGTTGCCCGTTTTGAAAATATTTGGTGACCTTGCCGTAGGAAGGATCATCGTCCGGAGCAAACTCGATCACTTCAGTTTTCAGTGAGGCATTCTCGATTTGATTGTATTTCGCCCGGATCTGAGTGACTGCATCTTCGACCGGGTCAGCCTTGGCGGGAAGAGGGAAAAAGCAGAGAACGGTAAGGATGAGAAAAGGTCGATAATTGATCATGGTAGGATTCCTCAGTGAACGCGGTTTCCGAAGTTGCCGCAAGTCTCTTCATTTGACAAAAGGGGCACGAAAAAAGCCCGCCCGGTAAAACCGGAGCGGGCTTTTCGAAATTGAATCCGTAGATTCCGACTGGATCAGCCTTCGGAGAGTTCTGCGGAAGCTGCCTCGCCACGCTCGGCCATGGCGACCTTGCGGCTGAGCTTGACGCGTCCGCGCTCGTCGATTCCGATGCACTTGGCGGCGATGATGTCACCGACCTTGACGACGTCTTCCACTCTTTCGACGCGGAAGTCCGCGAGTTCGGAGATGTGAATCATGCCGTCTTTACCGGGAAGAACTTCCACGAAAGCACCGAAGTTGGTCGTGCTGACCACTTTGCCTTCGTAAGTCTTGCCGACTTCGATCTCCGCGCTGACGCGCTCGACGAGTTCGATGGCACGGGCAAGCGCCTCAGGATTCGCGGCGTAGATCGAAACTGTTCCGCTGTCATCGATATTGATGTCAGCACCGGTCTCGGCCTGAATTCCTTTGATGTTCTTTCCACCAGGGCCAATGAGCTCACCGATCTTCTTCGGATCAATCTTAAGGCTCTCGATACGAGGCGCGAAATCGCTGAGGGCTTTTGGCTCGGAGATGACCGCATTCATGAGGTCGAGAACGGTATGACGACCTGCAGCGGCCTTGTCGACACCTTCACAGAAGAGGTCGAGGGGGATGCCGGGAAGCTTGAGGTCGAGCTGGAAACCAGTGACACCTTCGCTTGTTCCGCAAAGTTTGAAGTCCATGTCGCCGTTGAAGTCCTCGTTACCGATGATGTCGATCATCGTCTTGTAACGCTTCATCTCGGTGCCTTCGAACTCAGTGACGAGTCCGCAGGAAATACCGGCGACAGGTCGCTTGATCGGAACACCGGCGTCAAGGAGAGCCATTGTGCCTGAGCAAACCGAAGCCATCGAAGTGGAACCATTCGACTCCATCACTTCGCTGGAAATACGGATTGCGTAAGGGAAATCCTCTTCGCTCGGGATGACAGGAGCAATCGACTTTTCAGCGAGCGCACCGTGACCGATTTCACGACGGTTCATGCCACCCATCCGGCCGGTTTCACCGACGGAGAAAGGAGGGAAGTTGTAGTGAAGGATGAAGCGCTTTGTGTCTTCGCCACCAGCATAGTTGTCGAGATACTGCTTCTCGTCCGCTGGAGCGAGTGTCGCAATCGAAAGGGCCTGAGTCTCTCCGCGAGCGAAGAGAGCCGAACCATGAGTGCGCGGCATGATCTTTGTCTCACAGACGATCGGGCGGATCGTGTCGACGTCACGTCCGTCGCAGCGTACCCCTTTTTCAAGAATGCTAACGCGGAACGCTTTCTTCTGAAGGTAATCGAAAGCCTGCCCCATCGCGAAGTTGTCCGCGTCAGGGTATTTAGCGAGAATCGCGGCATCGACTTCTTTGCGAAGGCCACCGACGGCGGCACCGCGCTGGACCTTGCCGGGCTGGTTGATTGCATCTTCGATGCGGTCACCGGCGATTTCGTAAGCGATTTCAAGAAGCTCGTCCTGAACTTCCATGAGCTTGACCTCGCGCTTGGGTTTCCCAACGCGGCGGGCAAGTTCTTCCTGAGCGTCAAGGATCGGCTGGATCGCTTCGTGAGCGAAGTAGAGTGCCTTCTTAAAAATGTCGTCGGGAACTTCGTCTCCACCACCTTCGATCATGATGACACCATGACGGAGACCGGCGTAAACGAGGTCGAGAGTGCTGTTTTCGCGCTCGTCGAAAGTTGGGTTGGCGACGAATTCTCCGTTCACGTAGCCAACACGCACGGCGGCGATCGGACCTGCAAACGGGATGTCGGAAATCGCAAGTGCGGCGGATGCGCCGTTCATGCTCAAGATATCGGAATCGTTCACTCCGTCAGCACTGAGGAGAAGGGTCACGACTTGAGTGTCGTAGAAGTAGCCTTTCGGGAAAAGCGGACGCAGAGGGCGGTCCGTCATCCGGCAGGTGAGGATTTCTTTCTCAGTGGGACGACCTTCACGCTTGAAGTATCCGCCGGGGAAACGACCGGCAGCAGCGGCTTTCTCTTTGTATTCGACGGAGAGTGGGAACCAGTCCTGGCCTTCGCGAACGCTTGTTTGGGACACGGCCGTGACCATGACGATGGTGTCGCCGACCTGAACGGTGACGGCTCCGTCGGCAAGCTTACCCATCTTGCCGGTTTCGATTTTCATTTCTGACGCACCAACCTGGCACGTGATGTTTTCAATACTCATATTTTCTTTTTTCTTTGGAAAGGGTGGATAGAGGGAGAAGAGAATCCTCTCTCTGCTCGTTTTCCGGTTCCGAAACCGGGGATCACTGAATTGGTGAGATCCCAGCCTTCCTGCGAAGGGCAGAAGGATTTCGATTCGGAAGCCGAAACGAAAAAGCGCCGACCGTAGTCGACGCTTTCAAAAAATTTCTATCGGCGGAGGCCGAGTGACTCGAGAACCTTCTTATAACGGTCGTGCTGAGTGCGCGCCAGGTAATCGAGAAGCTTGCGGCGACGTGCCACTAAGCGGAGGAGTCCACGACGAGAAGAAAGATCTTTCTTGTTGCGACCCATGTGGTCAGTGAGTTGGGTGATCCGCTCAGTAAGACGTGCGATTTGCACATCGGCGCTGCCGGTGTCGGTCCCATGAAGCTTGAGCTCCGTTGCTGTATCTGTTGATTCACTCATTTGAGGCGGGAAAAGCGTCACCTTGACGCGGGTAGGGGTTCTTCCTTTAGTGGGCCGGACTTAATCACAAATCCCCTTTCTTGCAATGGAAAAGATGCCATAGAAGTCAGTTTTTCAGTAAAAAATCGCAGACTCTTCGCGATGTCCTTCGTAGTATCTCCGATGTCTGAATTGGAAACAGCTGAAATCCCCGATCGAGTGCCCGTCATGGTGCTGGGTGGGGCCACGCTCTTTCCTCATGGCTACATGCCGCTCTTCCTTTTTGAGCAGCGATACCGGGAGATGCTTTCCTACGCTCTCGAGCGGGAGCGGATGTTCTGCATCGGGCATGCTCTCCCGGACATCGAGACTGATGAGCACCCTGATCCGGTTCATCGCATCACCACGGTCGGGCTCATCAGGGCCTGTGTCACTCACGACGATGGGACGTCTCACCTCATGCTCTCCGGTCTGCAGAGAGTCGAGATTCTTGGCTGGGAGCAGACCGCCCCTTTCCGGGTGGCGACGATTGTGCCGCAGCCCTCGCAAATTGATGATCTCACCGCCGTCGGAAACCTTGCTTTAGAAGTCGTCGATCTCTGCGGTCGTCTCTGCGGGGAAGGAAAGCTCATGACAAGTCAGCTCAGAGACCATTTGAAGGGGATTCACGACCCGGCAGCGATTTCTGATGTCGTTGCCCAGAGTTTCATCAGCGATTCTTCCCAGCGACAGCGAATCCTGGAGATGTTGAACGTTGAAGATCGCCTCAGCTTTCTCTCGACCCACCTCGGGCAGTTACTGGTCGATAGTTGAAGGTAATAGACCGTCCTGCGGTTTTCCGTTGACCTGATCCTTACCTCTTTGCTAATAAGCGAGTTCGTATCGGCATGTCGCCGATTTTCGACAAATTAAACTCGCTTATATGACAAAACCCACCCCCCTGATCCAACCTCTCCTCATCCTCCTGACTCTGTTTTTAGCCGGAGGAACCCTCTTCGCCCAGGAAGCTGCCGAATCGGCACTTGATACCGGTGATACCGCCTGGATGATGACGTCCACGGCGCTCGTTCTTCTCATGACCCTACCGGGACTCGCGTTGTTTTACGGCGGTCTCGTGAGAGCGAAGAACGTGCTCTCGATCCTCATGCAGTGTTTCGTGATCGCGGCAGTGATGTCGATTCTCTGGGTCGTTTATGGTTACAGCCTCGCTGCGGGTGACGGCGGCTCCTATTTCGGTGATTTCAGCATGCTGATGCTCAATCACATGCAGGAAAGCACCCTTGCCGGGACGATTCCTGAAAGCGTTTGGGTCATTTTCCAGATGACCTTCATTATTATCACCCCGGCCCTCATGGTCGGAGCCTTCGCGGAACGTATGAAGTTCTCGGCGGTCCTCATATTCTCGATCATTTGGACGACTCTTTCCTACCTCCCAATCTGGCACATGGCCTGGGGAGGCGGTCTCTTTCATGAATGGGGCGTGATCGATTTCGCCGGTGGAACCGTGGTTCACATCAATGCCGGTGTCGCCGGACTCGTTGCCTGTATTTTCGTGGGTAAGCGCAAAGGCTACGGCTCCTCTGAGCTTCATCCTCACAACGTGCCCTTCGTCCTCATCGGAGCGTCTCTCCTCTGGGTCGGCTGGTTTGGGTTCAATGCCGGATCTGCCGGTGGTGCGAACGAGTCCGCCGGGATGGCAATGATCGTGACCCAGGTTGCGACGGCCGTGGCTGTTCTCGTCTGGGTCGCGCTCGAATGGATTTTGGTGAAGAAGCCGACAGCCGTGGGTGCTGCGACTGGTGCCGTGGCCGGCCTTGTCGCGATCACTCCTGCTTCGGGAACGACCGACATCACCGGGGCGCTTATCATTGGTGCGCTTTCGAGTCTCCTCTGCTATTTCTGCGCCACGAAGCTTAAAAGCGCATTGAAATACGATGACAGCCTCGATGTTTTCGGCGTTCACGGCATCGGCGGAATCGTCGGCGCGATCCTTACGGGAGTTTTCATTCGTGAAGGTGCCGAAGCGACGGCTGGAATGGCGCAGACTTTCGCTCAGTTCAAGAGTGTCATCGTCACGATCGTTTGGAGTGCTGTCGCCGCAACGATTGCTCTTTTCATCGCCAAGTTCACGGTCGGTCTGCGTGTGCAGGAATCATCTGAAGACGCCGGTCTCGACAGCTCAGCTCACGGAGAGAGTGGATACACAATGTAAGCGATTTAGACTGAACGGGAAGCGGCTCCCCTGAGTGGTCGCATAAAAGCAAAAACCCCGACCGGATCGCTCCAGTCGGGGTTTTTATACATTCAATGACACTGCTCTTTGGACGCACGGATTCAGAATAAATTAGAAAAAGCGTAAAAAAATTGCTCGAATCGTTTCTTGAATGCAAGATTCGGGACATTTTATGAGCACTCGTCTTTTTCACGCCCTTTGTTTCTTTGCCCTGGCGGTCGTGTCGTCGGGGGTGGCCGGGAGCGAATCGAAGCCTAACATTGTCTTTTTTCTCGCGGACGATCTCGGCTGGACCGGGCTGCGCTGCTTCGGGAGTGATTTTTACGAGACTCCGAATTTGGACCGTCTCGCCGAAGAGGGCATGAAGTTTACCGATGCCTACGCGGCCTGCACCGTCTGCTCCCCTACCCGTGCCTCGATTTTGACCGGAAAATATCCGGCGCGGCTTCGGCTCACCAGTTTCATCCCCGGTCAGGAGCGGCCTTTTGCGAAGTTGACGATTCCGGATTGGACAAAGGGACTCCAGGCAAGCGAAACGACCCTCCCCGAAGTGCTGCAAGCGAACGGATACAAGACTCTCCACGTCGGGAAATGGCACCTTGATTTTCCGAACCGTCCCGATGCGGGACCGACGTCCCATGGATTCGATTTCAGTGCTGACAAACCCAAAGGAACGAAGGGCTTTTATCTTTCTGAAAAAACGCAAAAGGAGCTTGGGACTGAGAGTGGCTATCTCACCGATTACCTCGCGGATCTTGCCGTTGCGAAGATCGAGGAAAACAAAGCAGGCCCGTTCTTTCTCTACTTTGCCTTTCACGTGCCGCATACACCGATCCAGGGTCGCGAAGATCTCGTCGCAGAATTTTCAGCCAAAGTCGATCCCGAAGCCGTGCACCGCAACCCGACCTATGCCGCGATGGTCAAGAGCATGGATCTCGCTGTGGGGCGGGTCATCGCCGCTCTCGAAGATAACGGGCTCGCCGACAACACCCTCATCGTCTTCACCTCCGACAATGGCGGTCTCACCCGGCGATATGGGAAGCACGATGAATTCACCGAAAATATGCCGCTCCGTCGAGGCAAAGGGTCGGCTTACGAAGGCGGTGTGCGGGTTCCTGCGATTGTGAAGTGGCCGGGACACACCGCCGCAGGCAGCGTCAGCAGCGGGCCGGTCAGCTCGATCGACTGGATGCCGACCTTTCTTGAAGTGGCAGGAATCACGGCTGAGGATAAGGACGAAGACACGCTCGACGGCGTCAGCCTCGTCCCGCGATTAAAAGATGATGGCTCAATTCCAGAGCGGGATCTCTTCTGGCATTTTCCGCACTATCATGCGGGAGGCGACGGGCCTTACAGCGCGATCCGATCCGGTGATTGGAAGCTGATCGAGCGCCACGAAGATGGAGGGCAAGAGCTTTATGATCTGGAAAATGATCCAGGTGAGACGATGAATCTTTTCATGGAGAAACCTCAAGTAGCGGCGCGACTTGAACAAAAGCTGATCCAGTGGCGACAGGAACTCGCCGCGCAAATGCCGACGCCGAATCCAAACTACGATGCTGAAAAAGCGACCGAACTTGCGAAACGAAAGAAGTGATGCGAAAACCCTTCCGTCTGCTCACTGAGACCATTGAAATGCTCATGATCCGATCCGTCTTCATTGCCCTGTCCGCTCTCCTCATCCTCCCCGGTATCGCCAGTGCCCAGTCGCAGGAGGTGAAGACCTATTTCATGAAATCCGAGAGCGGCCCTGTCGTCCCGTTGAGAATCACCTGGCTGGATCAGGAAGGGCGCGGTCAATTTGAAGGAACGATGTTCTTTCCGGAGAGTAACCTTTCGTTTAAAGGCGGGAATCCGGAAGACGATCTCCTCACCATTAATTTCGGGGGCAAAAGTGATTCCGAATTTCGAAAGGAAGTGGAATCATCAGGATTCCGCTGGGTCGGGAAAGTCGGTGACGAAGCTTGGGTCATCGTTCCTTTCGGGCAGGAAATTCAAAGCTCTCCCAAGCCGGCAGGAACGACTCGCGAGTATGAATTGAGCGGAATGGAAGCTGATCCTGTTCCGCTCACGATTCACTGGGAAAACAAAAAGCTTCGATACTCAGGAGATTCTATCGCTCGGCGCTTTTCAGGACGGAAAGGAGTTCGATGAGTTCTGCTGCCTGTGGCTGAAAGCGATCATTGGCTTCGCCCCAGGCGGCGACGGCTGCTGCTTTTTGGGAAAGCGGAGCGGGGTGCTCGTAGGCGGCCTGGACGATGTCACGGATGGCGGCTGCTTCAGCAAGGTAGAGGGCGGAATAGGCCTCCGTAGTATTGAGATGGAAGCCAATTAAGAGAAGGCTAAAAATGAGTTGTTTCACGAACTTCGATTTACCGGGGACTTATGGCAGATGTTCCAACGATATGAGCATAGAAATCCAACCGGAAACAAGTGATTCCTTCCCCATGGGATCACGCGCCGTGAATCTGCGGAATCCGACCATGAGGGTTGTTTTCTTCTGGTAGATGGAAGCAAAGCCGGTTGGTCCGTCATCGACCCAGTTCGGTGCCGAATTCCTTTTTTGGCAGATGTTTTTTGGAAACAAATGAACAGGTTGTGTCATTACTCATCATGAAAGGGGATGAATTTAATATGGTTGATGGTGCATCCGGGCAGGTTCAGCTGCTTTTCGTTCGCCACGAGGGAGCGATACGTGCCTTCGTGAGGGCGCTGCAACCTTCGCTCGCGGACGCCGATGATGTCATGCAGGAGACTTTTCTCACGGTCTCCCGGAAAGCCGCCACTTTCGAGCCGGGAACGAATTTCATCGCCTGGGCTTGCGGAATCGCCCGCTTGAAAGTGCTGGAGAACCTGCGTCAGCGAAAGCGGGCGACCGTCCTGAGCGAGGCCGCGATCATCGCGCTTTCGGAGGAGGTTCCGGCACCTGAGTCATTGGAAGAGAAGGAGCGGGCCCTGTCGAATTGCCTCGAACGTGTCACGCCGAAGATGCGGGATCTGCTCTGGCGCCGCTACTCGAGCCGCCAATCGTCAGACGAAATGGCGGTCGAGACCGGGATGACTTCTCTCGCCGTGCGGGTCGCCCTGAGCAAAGCGCGCGGCTTTCTGCGGGACTGCGTTTCGCTGGAACTAGAAACTGTTTCCAAATCATGAAGACTAGCGAAATCGACTCCCTTATCGAGGCATGTCTCGATGGAAGGCTCACCGAATCGGAAGCAGCAAAACTCAGTCATCTAATCGAGACTTCGCCTGACGCTCGCGCCCGTTACTGGGAAACGGCATCGATCCATGGAATGCTTGAGCAGTCTTTGCATGAAGCCTCGTTGAGGGCAGTTACCGGCGCTTCTACCTCTGTCTCTACCAGTGGCTTCCGCCCCCGGGAATGGCGACCTTTCACTGCGGCAGCTGCCGGAATCGTGGCCGGTGTTCTCACCGCCTCCGTGGCCTGGGCCTACGCGATTCCTTTCGCGAAGCGTGCGATTCAGGAAAAATGGACCGTCTTATCCGAAGGGTTCGAGGACGCTTCGACTTCTCCGGGAAAACATTTTCCAAAACGAGCCAATGAGTGGTCGGGGGATATCGTCGTGCCGCTGCCGCCAGAGCAGAAAGTGGCGCCGCGTAAAGGCCTCGGCATGGTGCAACTCAAGACTAAGGAAACGAGGAGGCTGGGCTACGCGTGGCGTATTCTTGATCTCGAGGAGGTCCTTCTCCCGACCGGTGAACTTCCCTCGCAGATCGAAGTTTCCGCCTTTTTCGGTTCTCCCGATTCGGCCCTGCCGGTTCAATATCAGATCCGGCTTGCCGCCTTCCGGGAGGCACCAACTGAGGTTCGTGACATCTGGAACGACGAACCACTGCTCTTCAACACTGTCCTGCAACATACCGGTCGTAATGTGATCCTCGAAGCGGGCGATCATGGCTGGCAAAAGGTGCGCGCGACCCTCGATATTCCGCCTGGCACGAGGAGCCTCGTCATCTCACTCGGAGCCGGTTGTGCCGAATCGGTGCAGACGGAGGCGATCCACTATCTTGACGAGGTCACTGCGCGTCTCGTTTTCCTGCAGAGTGCGGATAAGTGATCTTCTGATGATCCTTCGCCCGTCTCATTCTACTTCCCCCCATTCATGACTACTCATCCCCCCACTGCCGTTGGACTGTCCCTGTCTCTACTTTCTCTCTTTGCATTGACGGTGCCGGTTGCCGCCGATCCTGCCAATGCCGACGGTAAAACGAAGATTCCGGCAGCCACCCTTGCCAATCTTGATTCCAAAATCGACGTGACCTACGCACGCTACGGAAATCGCACCCTCGAGATGGACATCTATCGTCCGAAGGATGTCGAGGGCAACTTGCCTGCCATCATCTGCGTACATGGCGGTGGCTGGGGGAAAGGTAGTAAAATCAATCATGCCAAACCGGCTCAGGGGCTCGCGGCGCTGGGATTTGTCACGGCGACCATTTCCTATCGCCTGAGCGGAGAACTCCCCTTTCCTGCCCAGATTCAGGACTGCAAAGCGGCGGTCCGGTTTCTGCGGGCCAACGCGAAAGAATATGGCATCGATCCCGACAAGATCGGTGCGATCGGCCATTCCGCCGGAGGCCATTTGGTCGCCTTGTTAGCGACGTCGGGAGAGGTTAGTGAACTTGAAGGCGAGGGCGGCAATGCGGACTTTAGCAGTGCGATTCAGGCGGCGGTTCCGATGGGCGCGCAGACCGATTTCATGTCGGAACGAAATCGGGAAAAGTCGAAGGAAGCGGACATCTGGCAACAGTTTCTCAGTGGATCACAAGAGGAGCAACCCGAGACCTATCGACTCGCTTCGCCGATGACGCACCTCGACAAGAATGATCCGCCCTGCTGGTTTATCACCGGCGAAAAAGATGATCCCAGCACTCACGCAGATGAGTTTCGTGAACAGATGAAGGAGTTCGGCATCGAATCAAATCTCACTGTCATTCAGGGCGCGCCACATCCCTTCACGACTCAACAAGTCTGGTTCGATGAGATGCTCGACACCGCAGGCGCCTTCTTTGAAAAGACACTGAAGTAACCAAAATGCTTTTCGCATTTCTGAACGAAGCAATTTGATCCTCAAAATGACTACAACTCCTCCCTCTCGTCGGCGAATCCTTCAGGGGATTGTCTCCTCCACAATCGCAACGGCAGTCACCGGAATCCAAGCCGCAGAAGCCCAGTCGCCAACCGAAAAGCTTGCCCTCGGGCTGGATGGACATTCCCTGCGCGGCATGAAGTGGAAGTCATTGCAGCACATCGAGTATGCGGCAAAGCAGAAGCTTGATGCGGTTTTGTTTAATGGTCCCCACTATTTTGAAAGCCTCGAAGCCGAACATCTGAAACGCGTCAAGGCGGCGGCTGACGCTGCCGGTCTACGCATCTACATTGGAGCGGGAGGGATCAGTGAGGGCGCAAAGTCCTACCGCGATACCTACGGCAGCGGAGCGGATACGCTTCGCGAAGGGCTTCGCATCGCTCAGGCGCTTGGTTCTCCGGTCGTCAATTGCCGCATTGGTAATATCGACGACCGCTACTCCGAGGGAGGCATCGAAGCACGTCTTGAAGAAGCGGCAAATTCCCTCAAAGCGGTTCGCAGCGAAGCGCTCGATCTCGGCCTGAAATTTGCCTTTGAGAATCACGCCGCCGACACCCGGTCGGAAGAAGTTTTGTCGCTGATCGAAGCGGTTGGCTCCGATGTGTGCGGCGTCATGCTTGATCCGGGCAACGCGCTCTGGGCGATGGAGGATCCGATGGAGCAACTGAAAAAGCTTGGGCCTCACGTGCTCTGCAGCAGTGTGCGGGACTATGTTGTATGGCCTTCGGAGGATGGGGCGACTTTCCAATGGACCGCAATTGGCGAGGGACTCATGGACGTGCCGGTCTACGTTGATACATTCAAAAGACTCTGCCCCGGCGTGCCGCTTTTTGTCGAGACCATCTCCAATGAGGCACGGCCCCTTCCCTTCCTGACGGAAGATTTTCTTGCTGGCTTTCCTAACCTGAAAATCACCGACATAGCTTCTTTCCTGAGGCTCTGCCAACAAGGGACACCTCCATCGATCCTTAAAGCGCCGGAAGGCACCGATACCAAAGTCTTTGACCAGGAACTGCAGAAATCCGAATTTGAAAAAAGCATCGCCACGCTCCGTCGATACATCTGATCTGAGCGGATCAAAAGAAACCGTGAACGCCTCTAATCCGCGAATAGAAATGAATCCTTACAAAATGTATCTCTTCCTCCTGATGTGGGGAGTTCTTGTAGCCGACAGTTCGGGAGCTCAGGATAAGCCCAATATCCTGCTGATCTACATCGATGACTGGGCCTGGAACGGCACGCCAATTGGCATGAGCGAGTCGATGGCGAATTCGTTCATGCCGATTCTGGAAATGCCGAATCTTGAAAAGTTGGCGAGGCAGGGAATGAAGTTCACCAATGCCTACGGCTCGCCGCAGTGCGCGCCCGCTCGCGTGAGCTTACAGACCGGTCAATCCTGTCCGCGAAGCGGCTTTACCCTCGTTCTGGGAAATCCAAAGGATGACTATTACGACACGCGTCCAGCTTATCGAAATCTCCCTGTGGTCCCGAATATCGCAGATCCATCGCTGGATGCGGACGCCGTTACGATTCCCGAAGCGCTTACCCCCCTTGGATACGTCAGTGCTCACATTGGAAAATGGCATATGTATAGTGACCCGGGCGCCGAAGGTTATGCAGTGCATGACGGCGATACGGACAATAAGCCGGGTACGCCGGATGATCCCGAGGTCTACGCAAGCGATCCGAAGTTGATGTTTAGCATCACAGAGAAGGCAATCGACTTCATCGAAGAACAGTCAAAGCAGGGAAATCCATTTTACTGCCAGATCTCCCACTACGCGATGCACTCGGGGGCACAGTGCCTCGAAGAAACGAGGAAGAAATATGCCGCTCACCCTAAGCTGCAGGCCTACTACAAGACGCTCGGCAAAAAGGCTAAAAATTTGACCGCGAGGAACGATCCCGCGACCTGGTTGGGGATGGGCGAAGATCTCGACGGCAGGATCGGCGCGGTGCTGGCTTCCCTTGAAGAGTTCGGAATCGCGGACAGCACATACGTCATCGTTGTTTCGGACAATGGTTACCGACACTCGGAGTTGCAGGTCACGCCGGGCATGACTCAGCCTCTGCATGGGCACAAGTGGTGGGCCTGGCAGGCAGGTATTCGGGTTCCTATGTTCGTCACGGGACCGGGTATTGCGGCTGGCTCCGTGTTCGAAGGCAATGTCGCTAACTACGATTTTCTGCCCACGTTTGTTGAGTGGGCGGGAGGCGATTCCGCCACCTTGGAGGACATCGATGGACTGAGCCTGGCTGGATACATGGCGGGAGAGAAACCAGACGAGACCTTCCTCAACCGGAACTTGTATTTTCATGTGCCGCATTACCGCGAAGAAATCCCCCATTCCGCGATCATTTCCGGTCAGACCAAAGTGATGCATTTTTACGAAAAACCGGACCTGCCGATGATGTTCGATCTCGCCACTGATCAGGGAGAGGTAAGCAACATCGCCGGCGAGCAACCCGAAACACATCAGAGGCTCTTCGGGGAGATGATGCAGTATTTCGAAGAGGTGGGAGCGCGATTACCGAAGGCCAATCCGGACTACAATCCAGCCGTCTACCAGAATCTCAAAAACTACGAAAAATATATGATGTGGGGGCCGTTCGATGGCAAACGCCCTCTGGAAGTGGATGAACAGTAAAACGGATCTGGCTGCGGTAACTCTGAAGCCATCCGCATGCCCGACACGGAAAGAACCTGAGGACACTCGTTTTCAAACAGGCATCCCACCACAAGTTCTTCAATCGCGCTTAGAATTAGATGAAAATTTTCGCCATTATAGCCACGCTGCTAATCTCGTTGGCAGCAGGACAGGCGATCACTATCCAAGCTCAGGAGAAGATTGGGAATGTTCTTTCGGTCCAACACGACGCAACGAACCCGCAGTTGGCCTTCGCGGCGCAGGAACTGGAAGCCGCGCTGGAAGAGTCAGGCCGTGACGATCTCCGGATCAGCTTGACCATCACGCCGGAAGCTTCCTCTCGGGAGAGGTTCGAAATTAAGGCCAGTGGGAACCAAGTCGAGGTGATCGGAGCCGATGCATCTGGAGCCATGTATGGGGGGATCGAAGTGGCAGAATATCTGAAACTCGGCCTTCCACTTAAAAATGTGAGCCGCAAGCCGTTCCTCGAAAAACGCGGGATTAAATTCAACATCCCGCTGGATGCGCGCAGCCCGTCCTATGACGACTCAGGCGATGCCGCGAATGAGAACATAACGAACATGTGGGACTTCGAGGGGTTCTGGAAGCCCTACCTCGATGACCTCGCTCGCTACCGCTACAATGTGTTGAGCCTTTGGACCTGCCATCCCTATCCGCACATGGTAAAGACGCCGGGATATGAGGACGCTGTCGAGGATGATGTCTACAAGGTGCGCGATGGGGTGCTCCAATACGACACCAAGGGCAAGTTTATCGCCAGAACCTTCGACCCCAACGACAACGAATGGGAGGATGGCGATCTGGATTCCAATCAGGACGGCATTGTCGATACCAGGGATGACACGCTCGAACTGGTGAAGAAAATGACGATTGATGAAAAGATCGCCCACTGGAAGCAGGTCTTCGAATACGCAGGTGATCGGGGGATTCAAATCACGATGTTTCATTGGAACGTCTTTACCTACGGGGCGAATGGAAAGCACGGCATCACCACGGACCAGACCAATCCCGCCACGATTGCCTACCTTCGGGCGGCAGTGAAAGAACTGGTTCTGAACTATCCGTCGATCACCGCGATCGGTGTCGCTGCGGGAGAGAATGACAACGAGCACCTCAAAGGCGACGACTCCACCGAGGCCTATATTTTCAAGACGTATGGTCTTGGCGTGATGGATGCGAAAGCCGATCCGGGCTGGGACCCCAACCGGCAGGTTCGATTCATCTTTCGCAATCACAGCACCGAAATCGAGGATGTCGAAGAGCAGTTCGCGAGCAAATACAATGGTCCTGTGGACGTGAGCGTGAAATATTGCGTCGGACGCATTTACTCTTCGCGCCGCCCGCAGGAGTGGGAAAAGCGCGCCAGCAGAGGAGGTTGGCTGGAAGCTGGCTACAAGGTCTGGCTCAACATTCGAAACGACGATATTTTCATGCATCGCTGGGGCAGCCCGGACTACGTTCGCCAGTTCACTCGCGAAATGCCGGACGACGAGTCCCCGGGCTTCATGATGGGATCGGACGGCTACGTTTGGGGACGGGTTTTCAATTCCAAAGTCCCGGAACTACAGGGACAACTGGAGATCGACAAGCACTGGTATAATTTCCGACTTTGGGGTGAGCTTGCCTACAATAACGAAATCGGGGACGACTACTGGATCGCCTGTCTGAAGCATCGTTTCGGTCTGAACGACGGGGACGCCAAGCTGCTGCATGATACCTGGCAAACCGTTTCCGAAGTGGTGCCGCAGCTGAACCGGGCT
>CAZOUP010000075.1:0-25853 GCA_964583035.1 uncultured Akkermansia sp. | reverse complement strand
GCGCTGATGACAAGCAATCCGATCGCGGAAAATTTATGAACGATCGGCCCCGCGTAAAAGCGAAGGATCGTCATGATTGTTGAAATGTAGATGAAGATCCATCCCGCCTGCGCCGCCGTGAAATCCGCCTGCAAGAGGTCAGGCATCCAACTGTCGGTCCCGAGTTCCGTCGTCGCGAGCGGTCCCATCGTGAGCAGAACGAGGAGGAACATCCAGTGACCGGGTGTCTTTGTGTAAACCCAGGCCGCGCCACCGGCCAGAGCCGCGACGATGAGAGCGACGGCTCCTGACACAGCCAGATCAGGATTCAGGCTGGAGAGAATCTGCGAGGTCCCGAGGACAAGCAACCAGGTAATGATGAAGAACCCGACCCCACCGACCTGGCTCAACATTTCCCGATAGGAGACATTCGCCTCGACCCGCTCATTGACCGGAAATTTGCGCGGAATGATCATGACCGCATAGATCACGACAGGGATGAAGCACATCACATACTTCAACTGCCACGCGGCATCGCCAAGGAGAATCGCGGTGAGAGCACCGAGGGCGAGTCCCGCCGGCCAACCAGCGTGGAGGATATTGAGCCACTTCGCTTTCTCCTTATTATAAATCGTCGCGACGACCGGATTGATAAACGCCTCGACCGTTCCATTCGCAATCGCGATGAGAAAAACGCTCCAGTAAAGCGCAGTCGCCCCGTCCGCAAAGAGCGTCAGGAGCAGCGAAGCAACATGACATCCCATCGCGAAATAGGCGGCCGTTTTGTAGCCGATGTAATCAATGATGAGGCTGAAGACGATGATGCTGATCGCAAAAGGCCAAAGCCCCACGCCGAGGATAGTGCCCTTGTCTGCCTCGGAGAGTCCGAAATCTTTCTGCCAGTCCCCGATGATATTGGCACGCAGACCAAAAACGAAGGAAGTGGCGACGAGGGCGATGAAACAGGCCCAGAACAATTTTTTCTTTTCAGTATCAGTCATAGCGGGGTGAAACCAGTGAAGCGTGAAGTGTGAGGAAATCGTGCGGGAATTCAATCACCAAATCAGCTCCCCTGATCGCGTGGGGCCATAAAAAGCGGCGCGATTCCGCCGATGGCGTAACCTATTCTGACGGCGAGTCTTCCCCTCGAACCATGGCATTTTCTTTCTCCAACATCCCGGCCCGCAACGCAGTCGCTTTAACAGCGCTCGCCCTGTCGTGTCCTGCCATCGCGGAAGAAACGGGGACGAATCCAACACCGGAGTTCGAAGCCTCTCAAATCGCGTTTTTTGAAACGGAGATTCGCCCGCTTCTCGTTACGAGCTGCCTCGAATGCCACACCGGAGTGAAGGCGAAAACAGGCCTCCAACTGAACTCCCGTCAGGGTTGGCTCCGCGGGTCCGACTATCGGAAAGTGATTGATCTCGCCAACCCGGCGGAAAGCGTTCTCATCCATGCGGTCCGGCAAACCGGCAAAAACGACGCTCCCTCGATGCCGAAGGACGGCGCGAAGCTCAGTGAAGACCAGGTCAATCATCTCATCGCCTGGATTGGCATGGGCCTCCCGTGGCCCGAGGAGAAAGTCGATCTGCCGGATGATCCAACGCAGCACTGGTCATTTCAGCCTGTCGCCCCGCCACAGATCCCTGCGGAGGCCGGGCATCCTCTCGATTATTTTATCCGAAAAGCGCAGGAGACCGCCGGCGTCAGCGCCGCGCCGAAAGCGGACCGCACGACACTTTACCGCCGCGCCCATTTCGACCTCCTCGGTTTGCCACCCAAATTCGAAGAGCAGCAGAAATTCGTGAACGATCCTCGGCCCGGCTCGGAAGCCTGGCCTGAGCTGATCAACCACCTCATGGGATCACCTCACTATGGCGAGCGCTGGGCACGACACTGGATGGATGTGGCCCGCTACTCGGACACGAAAGGCTACGAAGCCGGCGGTCGTGAACGGCGCTTCGTTTACAGCTACACTTATCGCGATTGGCTTATCAAGGCGTTCAACGAGGACATCCCCTACGATCAATTCATCCTCTACCAACTCGCGGCGGAGCAGCTCGTCGATTGGGAGGGGCCGGATAAACATCACCTTGCGGCGCTCGGGTTTATCACCCTTTCAAAAAACGGTCAGCAGGAGCTAATCGTCGATGATCGACTCGACACGACCTTTCGCGGAATGATGGCGCTCACCGTTGCCTGTGCCCGCTGTCATGACCACAAATTCGACCCGATTCCGACGAAAGAATACTACGGGCTCTATAGCGTCTTCCAGAATTCACTCAAGGAGGAACAGCCCACGATTGGGGAACCGGCGGGAGGACCGGCCTACGAAAAATATCTCAAGGATCTCGCGGAAAAACAAAAGGTCGTCGACGATTTTCTTGAGCCTAAACTCGCGAAGATCGCGAAGGAATTTCCTGATCTCGCCAACCGCCGGATCCAGCTCCTCGGGAAGCTTGAGCGAGCGGATCGGCGGGAGCTACAGAACAAGGAGCGCGTCGTCGATAAGTTCATTGCCGACGCCAAGATGGAGCCTAACAAAGCCATTATCGTGGTTGATAACGAAAATCCCGGCCAGCAGGCGGTTTTCATTCGCGGCACTCCTTCGCGACGCGGCGAACCCGCTCCGAGACAATTCCTCTCGATCGCCTCGCAAGGGGAACCGAAAAAATTCGTGAACGGCAGCGGTCGCCTTGAGATGGCGCACGAGATCGCGAGTCCGAAGAATCCCCTCACAGCACGCAATATCGTGAACCGTGTCTGGATGTGGCACTTCGGCGAGGGCATCGTCCGTTCGATCGACGACTTCGGCATCACCGGGGAAAATCCCGACCATCCCGAATTGCTCGACTGGCTTTCCCACTGGTTTGTCGAAAACGGCTGGTCGATCAAAAAGTTGCACCACCTTATCCTCACCTCAGAAACGTGGCAGCAGGAGTCGAAGAACGAAAAGCACGAGTCGAATCTCGTTGCGGATGCGGAGAACCGCCTCCTCTGGATGTTCCCCCGCAAGCGCCTCGAACTCGAACAAATGCGCGACGCGATTCTCGATGTGTCAGGAAATCTCAGCAACGAGATGTATGGCCGCACCGTCAAAATTCTGGAGCCGCCCTACTCAAACCGCCGCTCTGTCTACGCCTTCATTGATCGTCAAAACTTAAACCCCGTTTTCCGGAACTTCGACTTTTCCAACCCCGGGGAAACGAGCGCAAAGCGACCTTCGACGACGATTCCGATGCAGGCGCTTTTTACCTTGAACAGTGACTTCATGCAGAATCAGGCCGCGATTCTCGCGGAGAAAGCAAAGCAGCAGGAGGATGGGATCGCCTACCTTCACGAGCGGGTTTTCGGAAGAGCGCCCTCGGAGAATGACCGACTCCTCGCGGACAGTTTTCTCACCGCCTTTGAATCCGATGCGAAAGGACGGACGAAGCAAACCAACTCGGAGTGGAGCTACGGCTATGGAGAAATCAACGAAGCGAACGAGGTGACTTTTACCCCCCTTCCCCACTGGACCGGCGAAGCCTGGCAGATCGCTAAAGAGCACCCCCTGAAAGACGATCCCCGAAGCTATCTCTATGCGAACGAAGGAGCGCTTCACCCCGGCTTCACTTCAAAGGAAAGCTTTATCTACCAGTGGGAAGCGCCAGACGATCTCATCGTCAGTGTCCGGGGTGCTGTCGAACGGGCCGCCGTCGGAAAAGGCAACGGAGTCCGCGTCAAAATCGCGAACAGCCGCGGCGAACTCCTGCAGGACCTCATCATGGACGCGTCGAAGAAGACGATGCATGTCGGTGCCGAAAACGTGAAGGTCAGTAAAAATGATAGGCTTTACCTCATCGTTGAACCGCATGAGAACAATTCGAGCCACGACTCCGTGCGTTGGAGTCCGCAAATTATCGACCTCAGCGGAGCATGGCCTAAATGGGGCCTGGCCGAAGACTTTTCAGGACCGGCAACCCCGGCGACCGCCTGGGGGGCCTATGCCCACGCCCTCTTGAACACAAACCGGTTTCTCTTTGTCGAATAGTTCAATCTCATGACGACTCCTCTTTCATCACGCCGCCAGTTTCTGCATCGTTCCGGAATGGGAATGGGCGGCCTCGGTCTTAGTTCCTTTCTCGGTAACCTCAACGCCGGAGACCGAACCCTGAATCCGCTCGCTCCCGGCAGCACCCACTTCCCGGCCCGGGCAAAGCGGGTCATTCATATTTTTGCCAATGGCGGACCGTCGCAGGTCGATTCCTTCGACTACAAGCCCGCGCTGGCGAAATACCATGGCAAAGAAGTTCCCGGCGGGGGTCTCCGCACCGAGCGGAAGACGGGCACCCTCATGGCGTCGCCCTTCAACTTTTCCCAGCACGGCGAATCCGGTCTCTGGGCGAGTGATCTTTTCCCGAAGGTCTCCGCAATGGCGGATGATCTCTGCGTCATCAACTCGATGTACGCGAACGTCCCGAACCACGAGCCCTCGCTCATGCTCATGAACACGGGGGCCGAGCGCACCAGCCTCGTGCGCCCGAGCATGGGCAGTTGGGTCACCTACGGACTCGGCACCGAAAATGAAAACCTCCCCGGCTTCGTCTCCCTTTGCCCCGGTGGAGTTCCTATTGTCGAAACCCAGAACTGGCGCTCCGCTTTTCTTCCCGGCGCTTATCAAGGCACTCACATAGACACCAAAAGCACGACGATCGCTAAGCTCATTCCGGACATTAAAAACGCGAGGATGCCTCGGGATCTTCAGCGCAAGCAACTCGATCTGATCCAGGAAATGAACCGGCAGGACGCCGAAGCCAATGGTCTCGATTCCACGATGGAAGCGCGGATCCACTCCCTCGAGCTCGCTTACAAAATGCAGATCGAAGCAACCGATGCGTTTAACGTCGAGCGCGAGCCTAAAAATATTCGCGAGATGTATGGGGAAACCCTTCACGGTCGGCAAATGCTCATCGCCCGCCGCCTCGTCGAGCGCGGGGTGCGTTTCGTTCAGGTCTGGCACGGCGCCGGCCAACCTTGGGACAGCCATGCCGAAATTGAGAAAAATCACGGCAGGCTCGGCAACGAAGCCGATCAGCCGATCGCCGCTCTCTTACAGGACCTCAAACAGCGAGGCCTCCTCGAAGACACCCTTGTGATTTGGGGTGGCGAGTTTGGCCGCACTCCCACGGTGGAACTCCCGACTCCGGGGTCCAATGCCGCCGACACCAAACTCGGGCGCGACCACAATCACCACGGCTTCACGATGTGGATGGCCGGAGGCGGAACCAAGGGCGGCACGCAGTACGGAAAGACCGATGAGTTCGGTTTTCAGGCCGTGGAGAACAAGATGCACGTCCACGATCTCCATGCCACCGTTCTGCACCTGTTAGGCTTTGACCACGAGAAACTGACTTACCGCTATGCGGGTCGTGACTTCCGACTCACTGATGTTCACGGCGAAGTCTTTCACGACTTATTCGCCTGAAATTACCGGCAGCAAAACAACAAAACGTGTCATGGATTCTTCAGCATCGGAAAGCAAGATATTTCCCCCGTGTCCTTCAACAATTGCCTGCGTCAAGCTGAGTCCGAGACCATAGCCATCGACATGACGTGAACGTGATTCATCGGCCCGATAAAACCTGTCAAAAACCTTGGCCCGCGCTGCCTCCGGAATCCCCTTTCCGGAGTTCTCTACCTCGATCGTTGCCTCGCCCCCATCACAGGCAAGCGTCATCCTGACATAACCACCAGGATCATTGTATTTGATCGCATTGTTGATCAGATTGAGAAATGCCTGACGCATCAGAGTCATGTCACCGTTCATTGAAATCCCCTCTTCGATCTTCGAATGGATTTCAATTTCAGATTCTGCGGAAAGGACCTTCGCATCTTCCACCAATTCTTGAAGTTCTTCAGAAAGTCCGATCAGATCGCGCTTTCGAATCAACTCCCCCACATCAGCCTGTGCCAGGAGCATGAGGCTTCGGGTGATTGATTTGAGACGGTTCGTCTCATCACGGAGAACGAGAAGGCGTTCCTCCTCTTCCGTTCCTGCTTCACAACCGCGAAGCGCAGACTCAATTTCTCCCTGCATCACCGTGATCGGCGTTTTGAGTTCATGGGAAACATCAGCACTGAACCGGTTTGCGTGGGAGAATCCAAGTTCGAGTCGCTCCATCATTCCGTTCAAGACATCGACAAGATGCTCAAACTCGGGGTCCGAATTCCGCGACCCTTCGATTCTAGCGCTCAAGTCCTGTGCCGTAATATGAGCTGCCGCTTCGGCGATTTCCCTGACTGGACGCATTGCCCGATCAACTACGAACCACCCTCCAAGCCCGATGAGAGCAATCGCAAGAGGAATCGCAATCAGGAACCCCCCTTCCAGTGCTTTTAATTCGGTAATCGCCCCGGTGAGATCGACTGCGGCGAGAACAAAGTATCCGCGCTCATGTGAAATGATGACTCGCCACTCCTGGCCCAGTGCAGTCACCGTCGCATACTGCTGATCAATCGGCCCCGATCCGGACAATCCATCTTCTTTTAGAGGCCCCTTATCTCTCGGCGGCCCCTTCTCTTTTGGCCCTCCCCCGGGTCCTTTTCCACCAAAGTGAGACTGGTCATGCCGCGACGGGTGCTGTCTTTCTTCAGGCGGACCACTGGGACCATCCATGGCCCATTCAGGACGATCTCTCGAATCAGCTGGCTTTGTCGGAAATCCGTCAGGAAATTGTGAGAAGAACCCTTTCACATCATCGAGCGATGAGTAAACCACGCCATCATTGATGTCGTCGCGAAGATAAAGGATCAACTTAGATTCTTCGATATCGTCACCATGGGTAATTTCGATTCGCCTCTTCATGACATCCCCGTTCATCCTCGGGTGCATGTCCCTGATTAAGCGACCACTGATTCCCTCAAGTTGAAGATCAATACCCTCCCGCGCCGATTGCACGAGGAATGTCCAAGCGAGAAGGCTCACTCCGATGATGACCACGCCCGATACGAGAGTCGAGATGAGGACCAGCCTCGTTCTGAGAGAGCGAATCATCATTGCGCTTTGCCAATCCGGTAGCCGACTCCACGAACCGTCTCGATCAATTTCTCGGGAAAATCATGGTCCGCTTTTTTTCTCAATCGCTGGATATAAACATCCACAAGGTTCGTGTCAGGATCAAAAGTGTAGTTCCATACGTGCTCGCAGATTTGCATGCGACTGACGACGCGGCCCGGCGATCGCATGAGAAATTCAAGCAACGAGAATTCCCGCATTGTCAGAGAGATTTCCTCGCCATTCCGCATCACAACACGATTCACGAGGTCCATCGAGAGGTCTCCCACCTTTAGAATATGCGTGGATTCGCCCGATGCCCTCCGCACTACGGTGTGAAGGCGGGCCACGAGTTCCTCGATGTAGAAGGGCTTCGTCATATAATCGTCCGCTCCGAGATTGAGTCCTTCGAGTCGCTCGTCGAGTTCGCTCCGGGCGCTAAGGAGGATCACCGGCACGGTGAATCCCTTCTTCCGCAGGTTCTTCAAAATGCTCAGGCCATCCCGACCGGGAAGCATGATGTCGAGGACGATGGCGTCGTAAGGCTCGGTCATGGCGAGGGCATAGCCGTCGTCACCATCACCTGTCATATCGACGACAAACCCCTGCTCCTTCAATCCTTTTTCAACGAAAGAAGCAATTCGTTCCTGGTCTTCTACAACGAGTATTCTCATGATCAATTTTCCTCCGTGAATCGCTTCCTGCGGAAACGGAGGAAGGCAGAGCGCCAGTGAACCACTACCGGAACTCTGCCCATCCACCAACCACATAGTAACAACAAATTAGCGGGGACGACCGCCGGGAGGTCTCACTCCGGAACCATGCCCCCCTCCGTGTCCTCCATTTTTTCCTTTCAAATCAAGAGGCGGCGCATTGCGTCCCACGAGAAATGGATTGTCCGGCACCTCCATCGTAATCTCCGTATTCCGGCGAACGATCTTGGCGAGAGTCTGCTGCTCGACGAGACGCTGAAGTTCTTTATCGAGATGGTTCTGATACCAGAACCGGTCTCCGTCCCGCAATCGAAGAAACTGGTCCCGCAGAATCGCGTGAATCGTTTCCCCGACCATGGCACCCCGAACCGGACGCTCAGCGAGTCCCCCGACCCATATGTCGATATCTTCTACGCTATCGTAAACGCTTTCGAATCCCTCCTCGAGATTATCGTCGGGAGTCAGTTCGTCAAAGTCATCAATCGCTTCGAGTCCGAAATTCCGACGCACTTCGTTGTAGCCGGGCAGGCCGTGATCTCTCCCGCGCTGAATGTTAAGCGAGGCAAGATCGAAGCCACCGGCACCCGGAGGGCCGAAGAGAAAATTACGAACCTCATCGACGAGGAGCGTGTCGATCTCCTGCGCCGGCTGTCGGGAAAGCCCGCGAAGGAGGGGCTCGATTCCCCCTTCATCCGTGATCAAAGCAGGATTGAAAAACGCCGCCGCAAGATCGAGGTGGCCTTCGTCAATTTCGCGCATGCGGCGGTCAAGACGAAGTAATTGCGAAGAGAGCATCGTGTGCCCGAAGCGATAGGACGCCGTCGCAAAAACGTTTGTGATCCCGGGGTTCGCATCCTCGCGGTAGCCGCGGTAGCGGGGAAGGGCATTCTCACCGAGAAGGAGAGGGAGAAATTCCTGATAGGTGATGACCTGCATTTCCGCCCCGACAATGGACCTCGCAACTTCATAGATGGCGTCGCCGTCGAGATCGCTATTTGAGCGACTAATCACGTCGGCCCAGTAGTTGTGCTCACGAACGAAGAGCGTGTGGAGCGCTGTTAAAGCTGCCTGCTCATTGGCACGGAAATCTCCTGCGAGGAAGAAGTTCGGCGCATCAGCACTGGGCGCGTTCGGCAGCCCGGCGGTATTAAACGGAAGGAGATTCCCGTCGCTCACTTTAAGCCGTCCCGTTCCATCGAGAGTCCTGAGCTCAGCCGCCCGCTCGTCGTCCGAGCCATAAACATTCGAGGCATCAATGAACGCCGTGATTTCGTTCACCTGCTCACGAACTCCATATACCGTTTCGCTGAAAGATCGATCGAGCGAAATTTCAGCCGTGCCGGTTCCAGTCGGATCAAAGAAGGGGTCGCCGGCCGGCACTTCGACATTGAAAGCCTCAATAAGGTCATTCGTCGGTGTCAGGGTCATGTCGTGATCCAGAAACTGCCCCCACTGCCAGAGGTAATCAGAAGCCATACGCCGGTTGTAGATCGACTCTTCCTGAGCACAAACCGCATTGCTGACGGCGCGGGCACTGGGGCGATCCGGACCGGAGGGAGCATCGACTCCATCGGCATAATCAACCGTGGTACGACGGAGAAAAGGAATATCCGCCGCTCCCCATTCCGGATGATCAAGGTTGTTTCCAAAACCACTGATCGTCCGGAACTCAGACGGGAACTCTATCGTTCTCATCCCCATTTTGACATCGCCGGGTTTCTTCATGTTAGGCCCCGACTCGACCGGCCCCTGCCGGTTCGTCTTTCGGAAATCGTTCGGTGATCCTTCACGCGGACCATTCTGAGCTGAAGCCGAGAGCACAAAGAGAACCGAAAGGATCGCGATGAAGGTGAGCAGGAGGTCGAGACGGGAGGTCCGTCGGCAACCTGAAGAGAGGGAGTATTTTTGAAGGGTGATTTTCATGACAATATCACCTTCCCCCTAAAACATGACAGTTTTGGAAACGCGACCATGACAAAACTGTCATGTTTCGACTTTCTCTCGAAACCAGCCCGGGAATCGAACCCGGAAAGGGTCAGAAATCGATTTTCACGCCCAGCATTCCGCCGTGCGAAGAGTAACCGTCCTCGCCGAAACTCCCGAAATAGCCGGCGTTGAAGATCCAGTTCGGCATCGCGTCGAATGAAAAATCGGTCCCGAGTTGCAGGACGGCCCGGCTTTCATCAGCACCACTTGTGGAAATACTATAGGGATTCAACAACCCGGAGTTCACCAACGAAAGCGTGCTCGTTTCCGCTCCGTCCAGAGCCTGCCAAAAAGACACATCGAGGCTCGGCCTCACCCATCCCGCCCGCGTCTCCTGATGACCGGTCACACTGAGACCGAGCACGGATTGCACCGAAGACATCGTTTCATCACGAAATCGCAAACTCGTCGCAGCCGGTCCGGATTCCGAGAAAGCATCAAGCGAAGTCGTGCTCAAGGCGAGGCCGAGATATGGAGTGACGCGCCCGCGCCCCTCATCACCAAAGGCGTGATCCCAGCCGATTTGAAAATAGAACAGCCCTTGATGACCATTCCGATTACCGGTCATTTCGTTGCCGAGAAAATCACGACGATCCGAATCTGAATCCAGAAAGCCATAACCGGCGAGAACATTCGTGAAGAAGGATCCGTTCACAAACTGCGCATTCACCCCGGCGTAGGCGCTCCTTGTTTCCAGCTCGCTGCCGAACTGATCGATCCTCGCTTCGTTCCGCCCATAGCCGCCGAAGACGCCGAGATTCCAATGATCCGAAACCTGACGACCGACTCCGAAGACAACCGTCGTCGCATCGAACTGAGCATCGGCCCGATTCAGGGAGGGGTCCTGATCACCGCTCCCGACAAATCCTGACACGAACACACTCGTGTCGCGGTCCGGGACATTCCACGCGCCTCCCGCCGGGACTTCGTTGGAGAATATCCCGCCGCCGTTTGCGTTTGCGCTGCCCTGATTTTCGCGACCTGAGACGCTGCCGCGTAAACTGGAAAACTGCGATCCGAAGAGTGAAAAAAGCCGACTGTCCTGCTCCCGTCCGAAGTTATCCCAGGCACTGATCAGGGTCTGTCCTGAAGAGTTCGCCGCGACCGCATTGAGATCAGCGTCATCGACCTCACTCATTGCCTGCAGGAATTCACGAAACTCGTCGGTGTGACCCGAGGCATTGTCGAGCGCCCTCGCGTAGCCGCTCAAACCCGGGGCCGTGATGAGACTTTCGTAGGAAACGAGGCTCGCGAGATCCACTTCGATGGCCTCGAAGTTTTTCCATTCGATGACCTCGCCGAACAAGGTGATCGACCCGGAGGCTGCATCTGCATCGGCGGCGGCCTGCAATTCAGCGCGTTTTGCCTCGCTGACCCCTCGCATCTTTTCAAATCGCAGCGTGTCAGAATCCGCCCCGCCGTCGATACCGCCCTCGATCTGAGAAAATCCTGAAAGGACGACGCGACCATCGCCGGCCCCGAGATAGATCGCGCTTTCTCCTCCGACAATGCGTCCGCCTTCATTTCTCACGTTGCCTCCGTTGCCCTGCATGAGGTGAATTCCGTAGCGGCTCGTGCCTTCGATCGTGCCGGTGTTGAGAATCGTTCCCTCGAACGAATCCATCACAAAAACACCATCCTCGCCGCCGAGAATACGACCGGAGTTGGTGAACGAACCCGAAAAGGTTCCGGCACCGAAAACAACCCCGCTTTGACCCGCGAAAACAGAACCGGAGTTCCATGCGGTCCCCGAGAATCCCTGCACAAAACAAATCCCCGCGAAAGAGGCCGTCGTCCTGCCCTCGTGAACAAACGTCCCGTCAAACGGGCTTCCGACGAGGATTCCTGTCGAATCCCGGTGCGTTGCGAGAACAGATGAGTCTTCGGAAAATTTGAGCGTCAGGCCGGAAGGAGCCGGATGAATCATGACCCCCATGTGGTCAGCGACGATGTCGCCCTGAAAGAGGACCGTGTCTCCGGCGCTCAAACCGGACGGCGAAATCGTGAAGTTCGAAACAGTGACATCACGGTCTCCCACCACGAACTCCTCCGCTTCCAAAATCACTGATCCTGAAAGGACAAAGCCATAAAGGATCAACTTACCCGGTAAACCTTGCATAAATTTTAATTTAATTTGAATATCAGGAAGATCAAATTAGATAATTTTAAAATTTTTGACCCTTATTTTTGAAATTTCACTTCTTTGCCAGATTTTTTACGCCAGAACAGCCTCTGCCTGAATCGCTTACCGAAGAACAAGTCGTATCGTTTCCGATGGCGCTGGCATGAACGCTAAAGCTGACTATCTTGGCCAATTTTCACCTGTGACAACTCCACTCCCAGAACCCCTCGCTTTCACCGGACGACCTTTTCCGCTCGGCGCGACGCCTCTCGAAGATGGCAGCGTCAATTTTGCCGTCTCGTCTCAATACGCCGAAACAGTAACACTCTGCCTTTTCACAAATCCTGAGGCCCCCTGGCGCGAGACGCACCGGGTTGATCTGACCGGCCGACACGGCGACACACGTTTTATCGCCGTTCGCGGCATTCCCGCAGGAGCACGCTACGGATACCGCGCTTCCGGTCCCTGGAAGCCGGAGCAGGGCCACTTTTTCAATTCCGCCAAGCTCCTCCTCGATCCCTACGCGAAGCACATTGCCGGAGCATCGCGATACTCCGCGTCAATGAAGGGCCTCAGAAAAGACCTCTCGCCAAACACCGCAGACAGCGGGCACCATGCTCCGGTCGCGTTCGTTCCGGTCGCGGGTGAGTATGATTGGGAAGGAGACGCTCATCCGCGGCTTCCGATGACTGATTCCGTCATTTGCGAACTTCATGTGAAAGGCTTTTCAAAGCTCAATCCCGCCGTTCCACTTCCTCTTCGCGGAAGCTATGCAGGTCTCGCTGATCCGGCCAGCATCCAATATCTGAAAGATCTCGGTGTGACCACAGTGCAACTGCTCCCGGTTCATCAGCATCTCGACGACGGATTCCTCATCGAACGGGGACTCGTGAATTACTGGGGCTACAACACGATCGGATTCTTCGCCCCCGAAGCGCGCTATGCCTCGACCGGAGACCCGATCACGGAGTTTCGCGACATGGTGAAAGCGTTTCACCGCGAAGGCATGGAGGTCATTCTCGACGTCGTCTACAACCACACCGGAGAAGCCGGGATTGATGGCCCGACCTGTCTCCTCCGCGGTTTCGACAATCTCTGCTACTACCACAATGTCCCGACAAAACCCGGAGTCTACTGGGACTCGACCGGCTGTGGAAATTCCGTCGATGCCTCGCATCCGCGGGCGCTGAGGCTCATCATGGACAGCCTTCGCTACTGGGTCGAAGAGATGCACGTCGATGGCTTTCGCTTCGATCTTGCGGTTGAGTTAGGGCGAAGCCCGTTGAGTTTTGATCGCCGCGCCGCTTTCTTTCAAGCGATCCATCAGGATCCGGTTTTGTCTCAGACCAAGATGATCGCCGAACCCTGGGATCTGGGTCCTGACGGCTATCAGATTGGTAATTTTCCTACACAGTGGGCCGAGCTCAATGGCCGTTTCCGTGACGATGCCCGTCGCTTCTGGAGAGGTGAACCCAAAGTCATGGGCGAGTTCGCCTCCCGCATCACTGGCAGCGAAAGCCTCTTCGCTCACAACCGGAGAACGCCGGGACACAGCGTTAATCTCATCACCTCACACGACGGATTTACCCTGAACGACCTCGTCAGCTACGAGGAGAAACACAACCTCGCCAACGGGGAAGGCAATCGCGATGGCGACTCGCACAACCTTTCCTCAAACCATGGCGCCGAAGGGCCCACTGATGATCCTGACATTAATGCAATCCGTCTGCGTCAGATCAGAAATTTCCTCACCACTCTGATCTGTTCCCAGGGGGTTCCTTTCCTGCTCGCCGGAGACGAAAAGCTACGAACGCAAAATGGGAATAACAATACCTACTGCCAGGACAACGAGTTGAGCTGGATCTCGTGGGAAGAATCCAGCGAGGCGAAAGAGATGCGGGAATTCACGGCATCTCTCTTCAAATTCCGACAGGCGCACCCGAAGCTGCGCAAAGTAGACTTCTTTACCGGCGCGATCGATGGCGAGACCGGTCTGCCCGACGTCTGCTGGCTTCGCCCTGACGGTCAGATCAAAAAAGCCGTCGATTGGAATGGAAAAAAACCCGGGGCTTTTGCGATGCTGATTCATTCGCTCGACGGAGGAACGTCACTTCTCTTCTTCTTCAACGCGAAGCCCGAAACGGTGACCTTTCATTTCCCGGAGGCACCGGTCTGCGAGTGGACTTCTGTGATCCATACTGAGGTCATCAACAAAACCGGCGTAAAAGGGAAACCAAAAAGTCCCATCAAGCTGTGCGCCCACTCTCTCCAGATCTGGGAGGAAGCCTGATCACGATTTGATATCGCGACGCTCAAAGACGAGCCATCCGATGAGAAATCCTGTCAGCCCGATTCCAAGGAGCCAGGCACTCTGCTCCCAAAAACGTGCCCAGGGGATTTCCTGATAGAGAAGGAAGAGCCAGGCATCCATCCGCGAAGTGATGAAATATTCACGATAAGGATCGAAGGCCGGCAACGGAATCGAGGAAAGGACCCGGTCCGCGACACAGATCGCAATCGTCACAATCGTTGCCGCAGCCGGCTTGATCTTAAAGCACCCGAGCATGAAAGCGATTCCGGTCACCGGCAGGTAGATCACGGAATAACCCAGGATCGCGAGGAAGTAGCGCGACATCCCCTCTTCCCACTCGAAGAGCGCGACCCGCGGCAGGTCCGGCGTCCAGACAAGCATGCCGCCACCCCATCCCTGCCCTAACACACCCACCGCGAGCGCGGATACCCCCACAAAAAGGAAGAGCGTCGTCGTGTAGATCTGACAGGAAATAAATTTCACGAGAAGAAGGCGAAACCTCGAAACCGGTCTCACGAGAATGAGCCGAAGGTTTCCGTCCTCGGTTTCCTTCGCAAGAATGTCGCCGGCGATCAGGGAAACAAAGACCACCCCGAGCAGCAACATCGTGAAAGCGACAATCAAAAAGGCGAGGGTCAGGGCGGAAAAGTAGTCGTCGAATCCTCCGGCGACCCTTCCGATGAATTCCTCCATCCGCGCCTCGGAGCGTTCCCGCGTCCAGAGAAAATAGAAGAGGATCTCGACCGCGAGAAAAAGGCCGAAGCCGATGTAGGTCCGCCGTCTCGCAAAGAGGCGAAACAGCTCCCATCCAAGTTGTCGAAAAAACAGGGTCATGCGTCCTCCTTCTTTTTCGATTGGCTGAAACGGAGATAAAGTGATTCCAGAGAATCCTCCTCGACCGAAAAGTGACTGATCCTTGCTCCTTTCGCGACGAGCGCTGAGAGAATCCCGTCCCCTTCTTTTTCCGAGGGAAACAGATAGCGGCTTTCCCCACCCCGCGAACCTCCCATTTCTGAAACGAGTTCGGCTAACTGCGTGCCATCCCGCGAGTCGATCCGATATCGAGTCGTCGCTGTTTCCACCTCGCGCACCGCACCGGAGTAGACTTTCTTCCCCGCCTGCAGGATCACGACTTCATCACAGACCTGCTCGACTTCACTCAGCAAATGAGAACTGAGGAGAACCGTCAATCCGAGGCGGTCGCGAAGCTCGAAAAGCTGTTCGCGAAATTCAACAATCCCCTCCGGATCAAGCCCGTCCGTCGGTTCGTCGAGGATTAAGAGTTCCGGTCGCGGGAGCAGTGCCTGAGCCAGTGCGAGGCGCTGCCGCATCCCATGACTGTATTTTGAAACCCGGTCCCCGATCCGCTTTTCGAGTCCGACCCACGCGACCGTCTCCCGCATCAGCTCTTCTGACACACCGCCAGAGTAGGCACTGAAGATTTTCAGATTATGCCAGCCGGAAAGGTAATCATAAAATGACGGCGTCTCAAAAATAGCCCCCACTTTGGAAATCGCCTTCTCCCGGTTCCGTTGCACGACAACGCCGTCGATTTCAACCTCCCCCGCATCCGGATAGACCATTCCGAGAATGACCCCGAGGGCGGTGCTCTTTCCGGCCCCGTTGTGTCCTAACAATCCACAAATTCGCCCGCGCGCCACCGTAAACGAAACGTCATCGAGTGCGGCAGGACGCCCCCGGTCGAAGGTTTTGGAAAGTTGCTTAACCTCCAGCATCAGTTTTGTCCGATCACAAATTGAAGCCTCCGGGTGACATGCCCGTCCGCATAGAGAACATTCACCCCGTCCCCAACATGTTGATGAAAATTTTCTTTATCCGAGGCGATCGGGATTCCCGACTCCTGCCGGATCATTCCTAACAAATCCATGTTCCCCATGCGCTGCCCGTTGATGAGACTGTTCCAGAAATAGCTCGAACCAGTTTTCTCAAAGATCCCTTCATGATCCGACGGACATTGGAACGCGAACTCATCGCCGACATACTCGAGAAGCACGGTATCGATCGCCGGCACGTCATCCTCGCGACTCTCACGGGCCGCCACCATTGTCGGAAAGATCATCCCGCGATCCGCAAAATATTGATTCAACCCGATCCCGATGTCGCGGAGCTTCGCGATGCACTGCACCGAGTGAGCGTTGGCTTTAACCCGCGTCATCGTGGGAACGATCACCGCCGCCAGCGCGGCAATGATTGCGACGACGATAAAAATCTCGATCAAAGTCACCCCCTTTTGATCCGAACGGGCTCCTGCCTTCATCGATTGGGTCCCCCCATGCGTCCCATCGTTCGCTGCATTTCCTCGAGAAGCGGGGCGAGGTCGATCTTCGTCTCGACGGACGCATCCGAGTAGTAGGCCTTGAGACCGGCGTCCGCAATTTTTCCGGCCAGCTCAGGATCGTCACCGTCGAGGTCTCCCTGCGGTCCTCCGTCCGTATTTTCTTTCATCCGCTTCAAGGTCCGCTCCACGATGCGCTGCCGTTCATCACGCTCCATTTCATTGAACGAAACCATCATTTGCTGAAAAGCCCTTCCCACCCGGCGCTCGAGAAAGTAGAGCTGCTCTTCGGGAGAAAGTTCACGCATAAACTCCCGGCGCGGATCGCTCTCATTTCGGTCTGCAAGAAGCGCGACCTCCGACGGTTCCATTTCGTTGAGCATATCCACGATGCCGCCGATGACCCTCTTTCTCTCCTCCGGGTCTTCGATCTCCGAAAGCGGATTCTTCTCCGCGAACGCTTCGAGTTTTTCCACCGTCGGCTTCATCGATCCGGCCACCTTCACGACCGCAAAAACGACCGCCCAGAGAATCAAGAGGGAGGCGATTCCCTTTACCAGAAGTCGATTGCGAATACTCATGTTCTTGGAGAAGACGTTGAAACCGTCGTGAAAGTTACGCTCGCGGAGTTCGCCGCAGCCTCGATTTCAATTCCGCGACCGTGTAGACCCGCGTCGCAAAGACAGCCGCGAAGTAGAGAACCGCTCCCGCCACAACCAGAGCGATCAACACGGCAACGCGCCTCAGGTATTGATCGTCCGTCATGATCCAGGGCTTCACCCATTCCGTCGCGAACCAGATCCCCGCTCCCATGATCACTGACGCGATCACAATCCTCGCGACGCGGCCTAGAAAACCCGGGATCATTTTCATGAACTCAGCATTCCGCAACCCCGTCCAGAGCAGCGTCACATTGACCCAACCCGCGATCGACGTCGCAAGCGCACAGCCAGTTGGCCCAAGCCAGCGGAACATCGGGTAGACGAGAACTAAATTCACGACCGTGGCGATGATCGTAAACCGCATCGGAGTTTTCGTGTCCTCTCTCGCGAAAAAGGCCGGCTGCAAAACCCTCGCAAGGACATAAGCCGGCGTCCCGATCGCAAAGGCGGCGAGGACCCACCCTGCCTCTTTTGCCGCCGCCGCCGTGAACTCCCCGCTCACGAAAAGGGCGTGCATGATCGGTCCGGGAATGACGAGCATCGCAGCGACCGCCGGCAGAGAAAAGAGCAGCGCGATCTCCATGCCCTGATACATCGTTTTCCGTGCCCCCTCCGGATTCTTTCCCCGGAGCTGCCGCGTGATTTCAGGCAACAAAACGGTGCCCAGCGCAATCCCGAGAAGACCGAGAGGCAACTGATTAATCCGGTCCGCATAAAAGATCAGCGAAACCGCCCCGATTTGATAAGAGGCGACTGCCTGACCGATGATTAAATTGAACTGCTGCACCCCCGCACTGACCAATCCCGGTCCCATCAGCTTGCCGACTTTTTTGACATCGTCGTCAATCTTCGGTGTCCGGGGTTTCAAATTCACCCGCCGTTTCACCGCCGCGCCAACGACGACCGAGAGCTGAAGAACGCCACTTACCAGGACCGCCCAGCAAAGGACCGTGAGCGGTTCCATCGTGGTCCGGGGGACGACAAACAACAGCGCGGCAAGAAAGACCAGGTTCAACACCACGTAGGAAAAAGCCGGGGCCGCAAAGACACGCCGACTGTTAAGAATCCCACTCACCCCCGCAACGAGGCAGATAAAAAAGAGGTAGGCAATCGTGATCCGTCCCGCAGGAACCGCCATTTCGAGACGACCATCCTCCGGCGCAAATCCCCAGTTCGTCGCCTGCATCAGCGCCTCCATGAAAATAAACGCCAGGACCGAGAGGACCAGCAAAATCACCCCCATGACCGAAAGCGCCCGCCGCGCAAACCGGTCCGCCTCTTGCGCCCCCTTCTCCTCAAGCCGCCCGCTATACATCGGAACGAAAGCGGCATTAAACGCGCCCTCGCCGAAAATCCGGCGAAATAAGTTAGGAAGCCGGAACGCCGCCACCCAGACGTCGGCGATGGCACCGGCACCGAGATATTTGGCAATGAGCACATCCCGCGCAAACCCGAGGACACGACTCATGAGCGTGAACCCACTGACCGTAAAAATAGAGCGGAACATAGGAGATAGAGAAAACGGATGGAACCCCGGCAGTCTTTCACGGCGGCTCAGCCACGCTCCTGCCAAAAGACGGCCGCGGGCTTGAGATCATTCTGACCATCCTCAAACTTTGTCCCGATTTCGTTGATCGTCGGGATCGCTTTGACCGCGTCCATTCCGGTCGTGATGTCTTCAGGATCAAAGACCAACCGCGTCAGCGGCAACCCCTTCAGCGAACTGAGATCAGACACATTCGTTTCCCCGATGTGGAGCCGCTGCAGCGTCGTCTTCGGGAGGGGCGAAATGTCCTGCACCGGAGTGCGATGCAGAGTGAGACTGACCAGCGGCGAATCCGAAAGAGGAGAAATATCCGACACCGCAGTGTCCGTGAGCCACAGCATCCCGAGCGGCATACCCTTCAGCGCAGACAAATCCTTCACCGGGGTCTTCACCAGGTTCATTTCAACAATTCCCAGCCCCTTCAGCGGCGACAAATCTTCCACCTTCGTTTCGCTGAGATAGAGTTTCTTGAGAGAACTCATCCCCGCCAAAACACTGAGATCTTGCACCGCCGTGCCTTCCAGATACAGCTCGACGAGCGGCATCCCCGCGAGCGGCGAAATATCAGCCACATCGCAACCGAGAAGATAAAGCGCCATGAGTTTCATCCCCTTGAAGGGCGAAAGATCCGACATCCCGCAGTTGTCCAAGGCGATCGCCTGGACCTGCCCCTGCTCATCGATTTGAAACTGACCATTTCCGCTGTAGTCCGGATTCGCCGCCCGGATCGCCTCGTGAAGCTTCACCTCGCTCCAATAGGTCGGCGCGACCGGCGCAGGCGCAGGTTCCGGCTCAGGAACTTTCGCTTCAGAAGGCGGGGCTTCTTCGACCGGAGCCGCCTCTTCGGCTTTTTCGCAGGAAACAGTAAGAAAAATCGCAGCCACAAGGCAGACGGGGGAATAATATCGCATCCCCGATCTTCCACGATTCTGCGGAAGCAATCAAGGGGTGACTTGGACGCAGGCGTGCCCAAAACACCTCACCCGGGAACGCCGACGTCCCCGTCGGCAGAAACATTGAAAGCATTCCCGTATTCATCCGTATCAGAATGCACTCACACACTCCGTCATGTCTGAAAACCCTCACGATTCCCCCGAAGATCTCGAACCGACGCCGCCGCATCAGTTCTCACGCCGCCGTCTCATCGCCGGACTCGGCCTCGCAGCTGCCGGGGGTGGAACGGCCTTCTATTTTGGCGGGGGTAAAAGAACGGTCGATGACACAATCGCAAAAGCACGGATCGCCGGTGACCGATTCTATGACCATCTCAAGGAGGAATGGGACGACCGGAGCCTGCTGAAACGTCATCTCCTCAAGGACGAAGCTGATTATCGGGCTTTCCTGAACGGACTTTCCCTGCGCTACGTGACCGCCGACGAAGTGATCCGTCCTCATCGCAATGTGCGCGGAGGAGTCGCGAATGAGCTACCGCCCCGGCACATGTGGTCCCGCCTCGTCCCCACCTTGAAGATTACCGACGAAATCCGCCACCGCCTCGGCACGCCGTTGAAACTCATCAACTCCGCCTACCGCAGCCCGGAATACAATCTCGCCTGCTCCGGCGCGACGCAATCCTATCACATGCAGAACCGGGCGCTTGACCTCATGTTTCGCGAAGGTTCCAACGCTGCCGGAAAGGTCGCGCGGGAACTTCGGACAGAAGGCTTTTTTAAAGGCGGCATCGGCGTTTACCCGACATTCATCCATGTCGATACACGGGGATTCGAAGCGACCTGGAGCGTCTGAGTTCCCTCCTTTTCTTTTTTCTTATCTTTTTCTTTTTCCCGTAGCGAACGACGTCAGTCTTTCGTCTCTGCCCTACCAGCCTACCCCGAAACTCTTGCAGACTGTTGCAAAAGCCGATCAACATCGAGCTAATCCATGTAATCCTTTAAATCCATGTTCAATCCATGCAAAAATTAGAGGAATCATGGATTTTAACGGATGGAACCTTGATTTCATGGATTCCGGTAGGACTTGCAGCAGTCTGTTGCGAGTTTCGCTACCTTCTTCGCCCCCGTAACGAACGACGTCAGTCTTTCGTCTCTGCCCTGCCAGCGCCGCAAAGTTTCCCCGACTGACGCTTGGCGTATCGCCGATCCCGCCCCATAGTGCGCGACCCGATATGCCCGACCACCCTCCCTCTCCCTACGGCGTCGTCTTTGATCTCGACGGTGTCATCATTGACTCTCATGACCAGCACGAGCAAAGCTGGTTTCAGCTCGCCGACGAACTCAATCTTTCACTCACGAAAGAGCAATTCAAAGAGTCCTTCGGGATGCGAAACGAAATGTGTATCCCCGATGTCTTCGGCTGGGTCACGAGGGAGGAAACCACTAAAATCGCCGAGTTGGGCGACCGTAAAGAGGAACTCTACCGCTCCCTCCTCGCTGAGGGCGGACTTTCGCCGCTCCCCGGTGTCGTCGCTCTCGTGAGTGGACTCGCCGCCGCCGAATTGCCGATTTCGCTTGGTTCTTCGACTTCACGAAAAAATATCGAGGTCTGCTTCAAAACAACCGGCCTCGACCGCTTCTTCGGCCCGAACTACACCGGTGCCGAGGATGTCTCCCGCGGCAAACCGGCTCCGGACGTCTTCCTTGAAGCGGCCCGCAAAATCGACCGCACTCCCGAACGCTGCGTCGTCATCGAAGACGCCCATGTCGGCGTCGAAGCCGGAATCGCCGCCGGGATGAAAGTGATCGCGGTGACGACGACTCACCCCCGGGAATCTTTTGCCGACTGCGGAGCCGCCCTCATTGTGGACTCGCTCGAAGAAGTCTCTGCCGCGACGATTAATCAACTTTTCACTTCCTGACTCCAAGATCAAATGAACCGAAGAAACCTCCTCGCTTCCGCCACGGGAATTGCCGCCGTCGGCGCTGCCACTCAATCATCGACGGCTCAGGAAGCCGCGATGACGAAACATGAGTTCAAACTGAAATACGCCCCGCATTTTGGCACCTTTTCACCCGTCGCCAGCAAATCGCTTTCCGATGAATTGAACTACGCGCACGACCGCGGCTTCACCGCCTGGGAGGACAATCGCTTTCTCCTGCGGACTCCAGAGGAGCAGAAGGAGATCGCGGAAACGATGGAGAAACTCGACATGTCGATGGGCGTATTCGTCGTCACCGGAAGCGCCGGCGCCACCGAGCCAACTTTCACCGTGCAAAATGACGACGCCTGGAATCTCGTTCTCGAAGACATCAAAAAAGGGATCGAAGGCGCGAAGCGCTGCAACGCGACCTGGATGACGGTCGTCCCCGGCGCCTACGATTTGAAGAGCGACTGGAACTACCAGACCGCCAATTGCATCGAGCTTCTCAAGCGCTGCTCCGATCTGCTCGAACCGCACGGCCTCGTCATGGTTCTGGAGCCGCTCAACCAGCACGCGAATCACCCTACGATGTTTCTCCGCGAATCCCCGCAGGCTTACCAGATCTGCAAAGCAGTCGACAGCCCCGCTTGTAAGATTTTGTTCGACGTCTACCACCAGCAGATCACGGAAGGGAATCTGATCCCGAATATCGAAGCGAGCTGGAGCGAAATCGCCTACTTCCAGGCGGGTGACAATCCGGGCCGCAAAGAGCCGGGCACTGGCGAGATCAATTACCGGAATGTCTTCAAATACATCCACGACCGCGCCAAGGCCGAGGACCTCGATTTCATCATCGGGATGGAGCACGGGAACTCCATGAAAGGACCGGAAGGCTGCGAAGCCGTGATCCAGGCCTACGTCGATGCCGACAATTTTGAGGTGTCCTGAGGGACGGACTCAACAGGGTTAGGTCGATGACTTAACCCTGTTTGATGGTGACACCGGCGTCCCGCCAATCGCAGGCGATTAGAATCACCTCCCTCGCGCAGGCGACAATTCGTGAGTCCAAGGAGGGACGACACTCTTGTCGTCCGGCAAGCCCTGCGGCAATGCTCACGCGAATCACGAGCGACAAGAGTGTCGCTCCTCCTTGACGCAAGCGGGTTTAGTTTTTGCCTTTCGCTTTCTTCGCCGCCGCTTCGGCCAGTTCTTTCTCACGCACCGCCTTAAACGCGGCTGAAAGCTCGATCGCTTTGGCTCGGTCTTCGCCGTCGTAGTCCCAGAATTCCTGAATCACTTTCTCGACTTCGGGATAGTCTTCACCGGTGTCGCCCACTTTCTGACGCAACTGAGCGAGGCGTGTTTTCAATTCGCCCATGACTTCCGCGTATTCAGGATCGTCGTAGACGTTCACGTTTTCGTGCGGGTCGTTTTCGAGATCATACAGCTCCCACGCGGGCGGGGTTTGGTAGCCGCCCTCGTAATCACAGCCGTAGTAAAAAATCAGCTTGTGAGTCTTTGTCCGAATCCCGACATGACCGGGGTTATCATGGTGCGCCATGTGCATCCAGTAGCGGTAGTAGGCCTCCTGCTTCCAGCCCTCGGGTTCGGTCCCGGTTTCGCAGACCTCCTTAAAACTCGCACCCTGCATGTAGTCCGGCGTCTCGACCCCGGCGAAATCGAGGAGGGTCGGGGCGAAGTCGACGTTCTCGATGATGGCGTCGGTCCGCGTCCCCGCCTTGATCGTCTCCGGGTAACGGATGAGAAAAGGCATCCGCATTGACTCCTCATACATCCAGCGTTTGTCCTGGTAGTCGTGCTCTCCTAACATGAACCCCTGATCGCCGGTGTAGACGATGACGGTGTTGTCCATCTGCCCGGACTCTTCAAGATAGGCAAAGAGGCGCGCGAGGTTGTCGTCGATTCCTTTAACGCAGCGGAGGAAATTTTTCAGATAGGCGTTATACGACATCCGCTTGATTTCCTCTTTGGTGTAATTGGCAGGATCGTAATCGGCGGGAAAGTCTTTCGGAAAGAGCGGCGGCAGATCAACCGCGTAGGAACGTCGTGGGTTCCGGATCCCGATGGACGTGCCGATATGAGGCACGAGTTCGCCTTCGTATCCGAGCGTCGCGATCGAACCGAATTTCGGCTGATTTTCGAGCCAGAGATTTTCCGGCTCGGGAATGTCGATGTCCTTCAGGTAATCGTTATAACGCGCGGCGTGCTCAAAGTAGTCGTGCGGCGCTTTGTAATGATGCATCAGGAAAAAAGGCTTGTCCGTTTCGCGGCCTTCCCTGAGCCAGTCGAGCGTGATGTCGGTGATCGCATCCGTCGAATGGGTGTCATCGACCTTGATCGTATCATTGGGCCAACCCTTTTCGCCCTGCACGCGGAAGGTGGGATTGTGATAGTCGCCCTGACCGGGAAGGACCGTGTAGTAGTCAAACGCGGCCGGTTCCTCTTTGAGATGCCACTTGCCGATCATCGCGGTTTCATAACCCGCTTTTTTCATCTCGATCGGAAGGTACTGCCTCTCCCCTTCGATCCCGCCCCATAGGTCGCGAACATTTGCGGTGTGCGGATACTGTCCCGTGATGACCGACGCCCGGCTCGGTGCGCAGATCGCGTTCGCGCAGAAGGCATTTTCAAAAAGCATCCCCTCTTTCGCAAGGCGGTCGATCGTCGGCGTCGGATTCAGTGAGGCAAGGCGACTCCCGTAGGCTCCGATCGCGTGCGCGGCATGATCGTCCGACATGATGTAGAGAATATTCGGACGGTCCGCCGCCCCGGCGAGGGACAGGGTCGTGAGCAGGAAAAGGGAGAGGAGCTTTTTCATGAGAGTCAAAGCGTGCCGCAGGAAGGCGATTGCGTCTTGTGAGAAGCTGACATTCTTTGGTATTTTTCAGACATGGCAAAATCCGGCACTTCTCTCGAAAAACTTCTCCATGAGCCTCTCGTGCGACAAATGCGCGATCTCTTTGATCGGCTCCCGAACACTTACTTTTTTGTTAAAAATGCCCGGAGCGAATTTGCGCATGTGAATCGTGCCCTCCTTCATCGGCTCGGTTTGACTCAGCTTTCCCAGATTGTCGGGACGACGGATCATGATCGCTATCCGAAACAGATCGCCGATCAACTCGTCGCGGGGGATCGTCAGTTGATGCATTCGGGCGAGGGTCTTGTCGATCATGCCGAGGTCCTCTTCGATGAAGCCGGCCGCCTCGAATGGTATTCGACGACGAAGTATCCGGTCATGAACTCCGCCGGCGCGGCTCTCGGGGTCGTTGGGATCACGCGGAGCTATTCGGGGAGAAATCCCTCGCATCCGATGCACTCCGCAGCCGAGCGAGTCATTGAAATCATCAGTCGCGCTCCGGCTTCGTCTCATCGCGTCGCCGCCCTCGCCCGCGAAGTCGGCATTTCGGAACGGCAGTTGCACCGGCAATTTCTTCAGCTCGTGAAAATGAGTCCGCGGGAGTTCATCCTGCGATCACGGATTCAGGCAGCAGCGGCGGATTTGCGAAACTCGGGCGAATCAATCGCCTCACTTGCAGACAAATATGGCTTTTGCGATCAGAGTGCTTTCACGCGACAGTTTCGATCCGTCCTCGGCATGACGCCGGGACAATATCGTCGCACTGTTTAATTTCCTTCCTCCTCAAATGGACAAAGCCGCTCTCGTTGAAATGCTCAAGGCTCTCGTCAAAGCCCGGTATGCCCGTGCCCTCGCCGCCCTCGCCGGCGCTGAGGAAGCGGCGACAGGAGACGACACCAAGGCAGAGGGAAAGTATGACACCCGCGGCCTTGAGGCATCCTATCTCGCGGCCGGTCAGGCGGAGCAGGCCGACGAATTGGCTCAGGCGGTCGCGCGACTCGATGCCGCAGAATTTCCCGATTACGACTTCGATGACCCCATCGGGCCAGGGGCATTGATCGAAGCCGAGCGAAACAGCGAGATCGTTTATTATCTCCTCGCTCCCGCCGGGGGTGGACTGACCCTGGAGTCTGAAGGGGAACAAGTCACGGTTCTCGGTTCAGGTGCGCCGCTGCGGGCCCGTCTCATGGGGCAAACCAGTGGCACGATTCTCGAGGAGATCGGTCTCACGATTTTGGAGGTCATGTAGCGGGATTTGGAAAAATTCCGACCGCGCTGCCTCGTGAAGACCGCGCTCTTCGGCGTTGTCCCCAACGCCGCTACTGCGTCAGTTCAGCCCGGGATTCTCCGGCTCGTCGGCGATGAACCGATAATACGGGCTCATTTCCCTGAGGATCAATTTCCACAACTCCTCCACATTGGAGAGGTCGATAATCTCCCGCTCCGGTTGATGAGAAATCCAGGAATTCCGTTCCATTTCATCCTCCAGCTGGCCCCCCGACCAAC
>CAZOUP010000074.1:0-26379 GCA_964583035.1 uncultured Akkermansia sp. | reverse complement strand
AGGCGGGCAAATTCCTGAAGCGGCTCGATCCCATCGATGAGCCAGCGGTTGTTGTGCCGGTTCCAGATTGTGGTTGGATCGCCCCAGAATTTTGCCTCGGGCGCGTTCAGGTAATACTGATGCAGGCTCGTCACGAATTCGTCGAGGGAGCGGATCACATTCGATTCCTCTTTGCCAAACGTCGCCTGACGGAAGGCTTCAAGGAAGAGCGCCTGATCCGCATCGTTCGCTTCGGCAGTGCCAAGGCGACGGCTGAAGACCGCTTCGTAAACTTGGTCGATCGCGTTCGCGGTGCGGTATTCGTCCATGATTTCGAACTCGGTCGTGAGTCCGAATTCGGCGGGGAATGATCGAAGAATGTTCGAGAAAAAACTGTCGAGGGTGCCGAGAAAAAGCCGGGGCATTCGCTGAATGAAAATCCGGAGGAGTTCGCGAAAGTCCCCGGGCTTCATTGCGGTGAGGGCGCGGGAAAGAAGGTCGTCGCGTCCTCCGGCGAGACCACTTGCATAGTCAGGATCGGTCGCTGCCTTCGCGAGCTTCACGAGAATTGCCGAGAAAAATTCGCCGGCTGCTTTGCGGGTGAAAGTCACGGCAATGATGCGCTCGGGGTGAATCGGCTGATCATTTTGCCACTGCAGCGCCATGATCGCGATGTAGCGGTTCGTGAGCTGGAAGGTCTTTCCGGATCCGGCCGAGGCGAGGATCATTTCGTTGGGAATGGAATTGTCGCTGCTCATGCTGATTGAACAGGGTTAAGTCCGGCACCTAACCCTGTTGGGTCGATGCTTTCCCGGGGCTTCAGTCCTAACAGATCTCCAAAATCATCCCAGGGTGGAGCGTCTTCATGAGGCGGCCAGAAGCGATTCTCGCGGATCGCTTCGACGACGCCGACCACGCAGGTCCGCGCAGCGGCGAGGAGGCGGTCATCGAGTCCGGTCCAGGCGTCGAGCGCGATTTCGCCCTCAGCTTTGCCGAGGGTCGCGTAGGCGGCGGTCAGAGGTCCGCTCGTTTTCTTTTCCTGCATCGCGAGGAGGTAGAGCGGGAGTTGTAGGTCGGTCCAGCGGTGCAGTTTGCCTTCGTCATCTTCGACGAGGATCCAGTCGGGGAAATCGTCGGGCGACTCGGTGCGCTTCAGCGGTTTCAGGTGGTAGGTGTCGACGGTCTTGCGTGAGCGGCCTGAGCCGGGGGAGAAGGTTTTGAAATCGATGACACGGATCCCCTCGGCGGGGTGAGATTCGATCCGGTCGATGCGTCCGCGGATGAGAACACCGCTAATCTCAAAGGGCCACTCGTCGGTGCCGAAGGTGGCCTCGGGTTCGTCGATCTTCCATCCTTCGAGGCGCTGGGCTGCTTCGACTTCGGCCCACCATCCGAGTCGTTTGCGAGCGGACTCGCGCTGGATCACGAGGGGAGTGGCGAGTTCCCTGCCGTATTGAAAGGAGAGCTGCCGGTCGATCTCCTCGTGGAGGAAATTTTTGATAAAGTTAGGGTCGGTGCTCTTCGATGCCTCTTCATCCTGCGCGAATTTCTCGAGCGAATCATGAACGAGGTTACCGAAGTCGGCGGCGTTCATCTCGCGCTTGTCGATTTCGACGCGTTCCATTCCGAGTCCGTAGCGCAGGTAAAAACGAAAGGGGCAGGCAAGGTATTGTTTGATCGCGGTCGGGCTGAGTCGTTTAAAAACGCGATTCTCTTCGGGCAGCGCCGCCGGGGTGAGTTGGAAAACAATGGATCGAGGGGCGGTCGGAGTTTGGGCTTCGAGGTTTTTAAACAGTTGCAGGGTTCGGTCGGGAAGCTCCTCGACCGGACATTGGAAGAGGAGGCGGGAGGGCCGGAGGGGATCGCCACTGACGCTCTCGCGACCGAAGATGAGATCGACCCGCCGGGCGTCGTGTTTCCGGCTTTCGAAGATGGCGGTGAGAAAGTAGGCGTCGCGGGAAAAGCGGTCGTCATTGTTGAGGACACCGAGGACTCTTCTCGCTGTGTCAGGGAGAAAAGCGTGGCCCGCGACCGCTTCAGGGACGACGTGGTCATTCATCCCCGTGAGGACGAGATGAGGAGCATCCTCCCAGAGAAGTTCGAGCCAGCCCTGGAGGTCAATTTGCCCGGGGGTTCTTTCGGGATAAACCGATTGGCCGCTCAGTGAGGTGAGGAGAAGTTCGAGTTTTTCGGGGCCGTCCGGCATTTTTTCAAAGGCGTCGCTGACCGCGGCGAGATCCTGCTCGAGGGCATTGATCGCGGTGGCGACTTCGGTGAGGATTTGCTGCGGCAAGTCCTGCCGGGTGAAGCGGGTGCCTTCGTAGATTTCGGTGAGCCAGGCGGAGAGCGTTTTTTCAAACGGTTCGCGTCGGAAGCGCTGCGCCCAGTCTTGCATCCACTCGATCGCGAGGGCGAGTTCAGGGTGCTTTTTCGAGAAGCGACGTTTTGCGGATTCCTTCGCGTCGCAGAGGCGCGAGGGCATCGTGTCGATGATGAGCTCGTCGGTGAGTTTGATGAGGCGGACCGGTCCGTAGTCGGTTCCCCCGGGGAGGGCGCGACCGATCGCTTCGGGGACGCCGGGGCAGTTGAGGAGGCGACGGAAGGCGTCAAGAGAGTCAGAGGAAATGATCTCGCTCGTTTGTTTGAGCAGGTAGTAGATGCCCTCGGTGCTGATGAGCTGCCCGGCGGGGTCGTAGGACTCGATCCCGCGTTCGGCGAAGACTTTCCGGAGGGGGACGGAAAGGGCGGCGTCGGGAATTCCAATCGCGGCTTTGGCGGCGGGTTGGTCAAGATGTCCAAGAAGTGTCGCTGCTTTCTCCGCCTGATCGAGCGGGGTCACGGCGTCGTGAATCGTCGTCGCGGGCGTGGGGATCGGGATCGCTTTTTCCATCCAGAGTGTCGGAACAGGGTGACCGAATTCGTCGAAGTGGTCGGCGTGACTTTCCGGTGCAGCGATGAAAATTTCGACCTTGGAGGAAGCGGCGTAGTGAGAGAGAGATTTCGCGGCGAGGACGGGGAGGTCGGCGACGCCGCAGAGGGTGATGCGCTTCACGTCGTCGGGGAGAGCGCCTGCTCGCGGCACGCTGAGTTGCGCGGTGCTTTCGTCGAGGAGACCGCAGCGTTTTGCCTCGGCAACGGCGAGCCGTTCGAGACGCGCCATTTCCTCCCAGCGGAGGGGTTCCATGTCATGAGCCGCCAGCACTTCGCCGGCGCTCGCGAAGTCGTGTCCGGACTCGGTGAGGAGTCGGCGCACCGCGAGAAAGTCGGAAGCGGTGTGGCAGGCCCATTTTAGAGATCGATCGACGGGATCGACCGGAAAAAGACGGCGGAAGTCGGGTAGCGAAATGCGGAGAAAAAGCGCAGTCCAGATCCACTGGGTTTGCGATGTCGTCGCGACGGGTTCGGTGAGACCGGGAAGGCGCTCGGACGAGTAGAGGAAATTCGGCGTCACGACGCGGGGAGGAAAGACCGCCGCCCCCGCTTCCGCCGCGCGAATCGCGAGTCCTTCGCGGAGGCGGCGCCCGGCGTTTTTCGAGGGCACGATGACGAGAGTGTCGGAAAGATCGAGGACCCCTTTGCCGCTCCAGGAGGAGGTGAATTCCTCGACGAGCGAGGCGAGGAGCGATTTCCCCCATCCAAGAAATCTTCGTGTTAACTCCGGGCCCGTGGCGGGGGCCGGCTCCAGATCGTCAAAGAGCGGCAATTCGGGTTGGTCCGCGGAAGATGAAAATTTGTGGGCAGGCATGAGAGACAGTCGAGGAAACAGGGTCGTGACAAGGAAGGTCGCGGCTTCAGAAAAGCGAACAATATTTAATGCGTAAAAAAATAATCAATAAGTCCAATATATCCATTAAAAGAGTAAGAATATACTCATTGAAAAAAAGCGGATGAAGCTAAATTTTGAGAGTGAGTGATTTTTATGAGTAAAAATAGTGACACAGACTTGAAAAATAGCATTTCGGAGTTAAAATTTACGCATCAAGATTCAAGGCCAACTCAGTGACCGTGCCATTCTCGGAGAAATTGGCGAAAGGCTCAAGCGCGAAAGACTCAATCAAAACGTGAGTCAGGCCGCTCTCGCCCGCGAGGCGGGGATCGCGCGGAAGACAATCACCAACCTCGAAGCGGGCGAAGGCTGCTCGATGGGAACCCTCCTTGCGGTGCTGCGGGCGCTCGGTCGATTGGAGAATCTCGATGCTTTTCTCCCCGATCCCGGAGTGAGTCCGATTCAGTTGGCGAAGCTAAAGGGGCGGCAGCGGCAACGGGCGAGTCGCTATGAAGAGGCCGCTGCGAGATCGGCGAAAGTCGCCGAAGGGAAACCCTGGACCTGGGGTGACGAGGATTAATCGGTCATGCGTCTGATCGAGCTTTCTCCCGAAAAATGAAACGCGTTGATATTGCCGAGGTTCGCTTGTGGGATCGTCTCATCGGGGCGGTGGCATGGGATTCGCAACGGCGTCTCGCCAGCTACGAACATGCCGAAGATTTTCTCGAAAGCGGGATTGAGCCTGCTCCCTTGATGATGCCACTGAGCCGGGCGCTTTACGTTTTCCCGGAGCTGAATCCGACGACGTTTCAGGGGCTGCCAGGCATGTTGAGTGACTCCCTCCCCGACAAATTTGGAAACCTCCTCATTGACCAATGGTTGGCGGGACAGGGGAGGGCGGCCGGGGATTTCAGTCCCGTGGAGCGACTCTGCTACATGGGAGAGCGCGGCATGGGGGCTTTGGAATTTCATCCTTTGATGAAAGGAAAGCCGCGTCGTTCGGAGCCGCTCGAGGTGCAAAATCTGGTGAGGCTCGCGAATGAAGCCCTCGCGGGAAAAGGGCAGTTGCGGACGGTCTTGGATCACGATGGCGATGCCTCCGAGAATGCTGAGGCGCTTCGTGACATCATTCAAGTCGGCACCTCAGCGGGTGGGGCACGGGCAAAAGCGGTCATTGCGTGGCACCCCGAGACGGGTGAAATCCGCTCGGGACAAGTGGGCGATTCTGAGGGCTTCGAGCCGTGGCTGATCAAGTTCGATGGCGTCACGGGGAATCGTGATAAAGAGCGGGCTGATCCTCTCGGCTACGGTGAAGTCGAATACGCCTATCACCTCATGGCCCGCGAGGCAGGGATCGAAATGAGCGATTGTCGGCTCCTTCGGGAAAACGGGCGCGCTCATTTCATGACGCGGCGCTTTGACCGGACCAACGACGGGAAAAAAATCCATCTCCAGAGTCTTTGTGCGATGGGGCATTTTGACTTCAATCTCGCGGGGGCGACGAGCTACGAGCAGTGCTTTCAGACGATGCGGCGAATTGGTTTATCCCGCACTGAGGTGGAGGAGCAGTTTCGCCGGACGGTCTTTAATCTGGTGACGCGAAATCAGGATGACCATACCAAAAATATCGCCTTCCTCATGGATCGGGGCGGCACCTGGCGGCTCTCGCCGGCTTATGATGTGACCTTTGCCTACAACCCGGTCGGGGAGTGGACGGGGAGTCACCAGATGAGCGTGAACGGCAAGCGGGATGGGTTCATTATTGACGATCTGCTCGCTTTTGCGGCTTACGGATCGGTGCGGACGCGGCAGGCAAAATCGATTATTCGCGAAGTGGAGGAAACGGCGAAAGATTTCACGGCTTTCGCCGATGAAGCGGGGATCGAAGAGGAAAAAGCGGCGAAAATTCAGAGTGGTTTTCGCTGGTTTACCGGCTGAAGTTTCTGCTTAGCGGGTTTCCCAAAAGGTTTCTTCGAGGAGGTCGTGTCGCTTGATGATGCGGCGGTAAAAGTTGAGTGTCAGGTCTTTGATTTCCTCCTCGCTCAGATTCCAGTCGATCTCCGACTGACGAAGTCGCGCGACGAGTTGGGAGAGCGAAAGGGCGACGGTGACGGAGATGTTGTAGCTCTGGGTGAAGCCATACATGGGGAGGCGCATCGTGTCGTCGGCGGCGGCGAGGGCTTCCTCGGTGAGGCCCTTTTCTTCGGTTCCGAAAAGGAGGGCGACGGGCTGGTCGAGGGGCAGGGTCGTGAGATCGTAGCCGTCTTCGTTCGGGGTCGTCGCGACGATGCGGTATCCTTTGTTCTTTAACGTTTCGAGGGCCGATGCGGTCTTTCGATAGCGGTGCATTGTGAGCCACTTCGCACTGCCCACGCTGACGTCATTGTTCGGGCGATATTCGTGTTTTGTTTCGACGACATGGACATCCTGGACGCCGAGGCACTCACAGCTCCGGAGGCAGGCAGAAGCATTGTGAGGCTGGTAGATATCCTCCAGCATCACGGTGAAGTGCCGCGTCCTTTCCGAAAGGACGGCGGCAATTTTGTCACGCTTGTTCTCCGTCACGAAGTCAGCGAGGTAGGCAGTCAATTCTTCGTTTGCGGTCATGTTAGGGAGATTTCCTCTTGGTGATCTATGTCCTCAGGAGCTCCTGGTCTGCAGAGGATGGGCGGCGAAGGCAATGTGGACGAACGAAGGGCCGCCTCCGGGTGAAAGTCATTCTCCGAGCCACAGGCTTCGCGGCGTGTCGAGTTCTCGACTAGCAGTTCAATCTCGCGAGCGAGAGAGACTCCTTGCTCGGCTTCGTTTTTTGAGCTGCCTTGCCTCCCAACCCCAGAGCCAGCGCCGTCGTTTCGACAGAGCTCTCGTAGCTGGTTGGAGAAGGTCTCAACCGGATAGGTTTTTCCACTGTTTTCTGAACAGTTGGGATGGTTGGCTTTTTCGATGACACAGGTAGGGATGCTGTCTCGTTGAGCATTTGTCAAAGGGCGTCGGATCAGTGCTCCCAGCGGGGGCGCTTCACCCCGACATAGGCGATGAATAGCCCGACCGCGACGTGCGCGAGGAGGACGAGCATGCAGAGCCACATCGGCCCGAGCCAGGTGTCGGTCACTTCTTTGATCCAGCGGAGGTAGTTTTTCTCCATGCCGTCCATGCTTCCGGCCCAACTCCAGTAGGCGGAGATGAAAGGACGCGTGAGCCAGCCGGCCCATTCCGGAAGAGCGAGGACGGCGCCGGAAAGAGGAAGCTGAAAGCCGACGAGGTAGATACTAAGGAGGGAAGCCTGGTCCGCTGTTTTTGCCATCGAGGAGATACCGAGACAGATGGCGGTCATGGCTCCGTTGACTAACAAAAGCATAATGATATGCGGAAAGAAGGATTCCAGCGGCAGCTTGCAAATGCTCTGCACGAAGATCGCCATCCAGACCGATTGGATGATAACGAGGACAGAGAGGAAGGCCAGTTTGCTCGCGAGGTAGATGAGAGGGCGGACGCCGCCGAGTTTTTCCTTTTCAAAAATTTGACGCTCGCCGGCAATCTCTCGGGAGGAGTTGTTTGACCCCATCAAGGTCAGGAGAATGACCTGAAACATGACGAGGCCGGAAACGACCCCGCCGAGATTGAGATTGAAAGTGATCGCGCTTTGTTCGGCTTCCATCGCGGCTTTGCTGTCGGGCATGGAATCGGCAAGGCGCATCGTTTGTTCGACCCCTTCGAGTTCGAAGACGACAACGAGAAACGGAAAGCCAAGGAGAATCGACGCCTGGAGCATAAGCCCACCCCAGTCGCGGAAGAAAATTTTCCAACGCCGGAAGAAGAGCGCGAAGAATTGGGTCGCGGCTCCCGGGGTCATCGCCGAAACCGAGATGTTCGGGTCACCAGTGTTTTTCGCGGGGAGATTTTCGTAGTAGGCCTCGCGATGTTTGGCCCAGCTGTCAGCCCAGGCGTTTTTGTCCCGCTTTGCGAGCTGGGGGTAGACGTCTTCGGCTTTGGTCACGCTGAAGTAATGTTCGATGGCGCGCGGCGGGCCGTGATAGACGACGCGGCCGGCATCAAGGACGAGGACGGAATCGTAAAGTTCGAGGTTCGCGAGGCTGTGAGTCACGTTGACGACGATGCGATGTTCGTTGCGGCTCAGCTCATGCATGAGGGCGACGATTTCCTGTTCGCTTTTCGGGTCGAGTCCGCTCGTGACTTCGTCGCAAAGGAGCAGGACAGGGTCAGTCGCGAGTTCGAGAGCGAGGGAGAGGCGGCGTTTCTGTCCTCCGGAGAGGACCCGGACGGGACGGTCGCGAAGCAGGTCGAGTCCGGTCGAGTTGAGGATGCCATCGACGAGAGCTTCGAACTCTTTGCGGTTCTCAGTTTTCGCGCGCAGACGAACCGTGGACTCGATGTTTTCCTCCACCGTGAGTTCATCATAAGCGATGCTGAACTGCGGGACGTAGCCGATTTCGGAACATTCGAGATCGCCTTCCTCGGAGAGGTTTCGTCCGTTCCAGTGAATACTGCCTTCGCTTTCCTGATTGATCCCTGCAATGAGTTTCAGCAGGGTGGACTTACCGCAGCCGGACGGGCCGACGATCGCCATGAAGTGTCCCGTCGGCACGCGAAGATCGACTTTCTCCAGAAGATGAATGTCTTCCTTGCCCTTCTGGATCGTGAAATGAATATTTTTGAGTTCTAACACGCGTCACTTTTAGGATGTTTGCGGGATCTCTGCAATGCCGGAGAGAGCGGAATTGCGGGTTCGTGAATGATGTTCGGTAACTTTATAACCAATTAAAGATAGGCAACTGAGATGACTCGACAGTTGGAGTTTACAATGCAACCTCGTCAAATCATGAGTGTTTCCCCTCGATATGTCACGAATGAGGACGGTAAGCGAACGGAGGTTATTCTTTCGATCGAGTCCTAAGAAGCCTTGCTTGAGGAGCTCAGTGATCTGGCCGCGATTGCTGATCGTCGCAATGAGGTGACGATTCCTCACAGCGAGTTTGTGGCTGAGTTGAAAAAAGATGGCGTCCTATCGAATTGAATGGCGGCGTTCGATATCTGAGCGGGTTCCTTTCTCCGGATCGACGAGCATGAACCTCGAAGAGCCGTCGGCGTTCTTTGTCCGATACCAGAACTGGTTTCCGTGATCGATCCAGTTTGGCGAGAGTCGTTCGTTGATAACCTTTCCGGTGGCGAGTTCTCTCAGTCCGTCAGCACGGTCGCAGTCGGCCTTGGTTCCCTGAGCCGAAACGGGGACAGGAGAGAGGGCAACGGCGACAGTCAGAGAGAAGGTGGGGATTCTCATGGAGGGTCGAGTTATGGGTCGGCGGGGTTAAAATGTCGAAACTTCTCTCCAGTAAAGCGGTGATCATCGAGCCGACGATGGGTCGATGAAAGACTTGCCTTGCGGCGGCGTAACGGAATACTTAAAGGAATCTCCAGCCATGCCTCGAAAACCGAAACGTCAGTCCAAGGGTTTCAATCCGCTCAAAGCGGTTGTGATCGCCTGCCTCAGCCTCCTCCTTCTCATGGTGGTGGCTCTTTTGATCGCGAAGTCGAGCGTCGACAACTGGCTGCGCGGCGAGGGTTTTCGCGACTTGGTCATAAATAAAGCATCGGCAGCAATGAGTTCGCGGATTTTGCTTTCGGAGATGAAATGGCAGGGGTCGGAGGTTTACGCGGACCAGTTTCAGGCGATTGGATATGAAGGTGCCCCTTTTGCGGAGTTGAATCTCGACGGGGTGCGGGTCAAGACCGGCGGCGTTAAGGCGGGGGCGTTCCGAGTCCCGGCGGCGTATGTGAATCGTCTCGACCTCGAGTTTTCCGAGCGGCGGGCAAAGGCCCCGCGCGAGAGCGAGGTGATCAATCTCGAAGCATCTGACGGACCTGCGGTCCCCGACTGGCTGAAGCGCTTTCTTCCAAATCGCGCTGAGGTTGATGAGATTTCCGTGGGCTCGACTCAAATTTCGGTGATCGACAGTGCGGATGAGTCTGTTTTTCTCCTCAAAGGGGCGAGCGGAACGATCACTCCGGATTTCACGACTCAGATTTGGGAGATAGGGATGAAGGGCGGCACGGTTCAGGTTCCGAATCAGGAAGAGGTCGTGATCCGCGAACTGGCGATGCGCTGGAAACGGTCCGACCTTTTTATTGATCGATGCGCTCTCAGCGTCTTCGGGGATGGTTCGGTGACTGCGGCGGGGGAGATCGGATTTGGCGAAGACGGGGTCTTCGACCTCGACCTCGATCTGGCTTCGATCGATGTCGATGATCTCGTCGAGGGCGAGTGGTCGGAGCGCCTCGACGGCATCGTCGAAGGGCCGGTCAAGGTCACGGGGAAACCGGGCGCCTTTATTTACGAAGGTGAACTTCGTGTCAAGGAAGCGGCCGCCAAGTCGATCCCGGTGCTGGCTTTAATCGCTGAATACACGCGGAATGAGCAGTTTAAACAGCTCGTCTTCAGCGAGGCGAAAACCGGCTTCAAGCGCGAAGGCGAGGTGGTCGAGCTGAATGATCTCGTCCTGCAGTCAGATGGTCTCGTGAGAGTGGAAGGTGACATCACGATTTTAGGCGAGAGCCTCGAAGGAATTTGTCGCGTCGGCGTGACGCCGGGAACGCTCCGCTGGATACCAGGCGCTGAGCGCCAGGTTTTTACCGAGAGTAAAGACGGGTTCCTCTGGGCTCCGATGAATTTGACTGGGACCGTCAGCGAGCCCCGTGAGGACTTGAGCGGGCGACTCATCGCGGCGGCGGGGGAGGAAATTTTAAAAGGGTTGCCTGAAGGGGTTTTGAAAGAGGTTTACAAGTTTCTTCCGACCAGTCCCGGTGGAGAATCGACCGCGCCGGACACATCGGATTTGATCGAACAGGCGAAGCCGCTCCTTGACATGCTGAGTCCGTTCTTGAAGCGACCGTAGTTTCGATTTCGTCATTCCTGTCGAGGACGACACAGACTTTGTGAAATTTTTCACAAATTGCTGTTGCGAGACGAACCGCATTGATTAGTATGCGCACAGAAGAAGGGAATCGCCCCCTCAAACCCCTTTCGGCACCCCTTCTTTTCCCTTGATGCACGCCAATCTGCCAACGCTTTCGCTCAGTTCGTCAAACCCGCTTTTAGCAGCGGGTATTGCCGCTCCCGAGATTGGGGGCTGGTTTACTAACTCGATTCTTGTTGCCGCTTTTGTCACGATTTCGGTGCTTCTTTTCACTCGGCTTGCGACGCGACGCATGGAGTTGATTCCGGGGCCGAAGCAGAACATTGTCGAATTCATTATCGAGTTTCTGTATGGTCAGGTCGAGGGCATTGTTGGAAAGCACGTCGCTCCCAAAGCCTTTCCGCTTCTTGCTACCGTTTTCATCTTCATCATCACCGCTAACTGGTTCGGCCTGATCCCGGGAGTTGGCACAATCGGATGGGGTGAACCTTCGGGGCCGCTCAGCCTTAAGGAAGTCACTACTCCGATTCTTCGTCCGGCCACTGCGGATTTGAACATGACCTTGGCGCTTGCAGCTGTCTTCATGGTCGTTTGGTTGTGGCTGTCGATCAGCGAGTTGGGTCTATGGGGCACAATTGTTCATATTTTCGGTCCTAAGGGCGGCCTTACCGGGCCGCTGAAATATATGTTGATGCCTATCTTCATTTTCGTCGGAGTCATCGAAATTGTCTCAATAGTGTTTCGTCCCATGTCGCTCTCGCTTCGGCTTTTGGGGAATATCTTCGCGGGGGAAACTCTTTTGATTACGATGGGTGGGCTCGGTCAAGCTATTGGGGCAACCGGCGCAGTCGCCTTTATTACGTCGGTCCTTTTTCCGCTCCCGTTCTACTTCATGGAGATCCTTGTCGGGGCGCTTCAGGCGACTGTTTTTACGTTGCTCTGCGCGGTCTATATCAAACTCTCGACGACTCACGAAGAACACTGACCTCCGAACCAATTTTGTCATCGGGACCATGCGTAGAAAAGTGTGGGCGGTGACGAAGAAACAGTAAAAAGAAAGTAATAATCATGATTGATGTTTTAACAACGCTCGCCGCCGCAGCACCTGATGCTGTATCAAGTGGTGCCTTCAACGGTAACTTCGCCCTCGGTGTTGCTGGTGCTGGTGCTGGTATCGGTCTCGGACTGATCGGAATGGCTTCTGCTCAGGCAGTTGGTCGTAACCCCAGTGCTTTCGGTAATATTCTGACTATCGGAATTATCGGAATGGCGCTTGCAGAGGCGATCGCGATTTACGCGTTCATTATGGCTCTTCAGGGCTAATCTTCGCGGGATTTTGGATGCTCGCAGTGTCTTTGTGATGCTGCGAGCTCCACAACTTTTTTACTTCTCAATTAACTTACCTCGCTAACGACCATGGGTGACATTCTCCAGACGTTTGGATTGGCCTGGCCAAAGTTTATCTCTCAGGTGATCATTGTCCTGATTGTTTACTTTATCCTGTCCAAGTATGCTTTCGGCCCTGTTCTTGCGATGCTTGAGGCGCGCCGCTCTCGCATTGCTGAGGGTGAGGAGAATTTGGAAACGATCAAGGCTGAGTTGGCGAAGGCTGAGGAAAGGGTTCAAGCCCTTCTCGATGAGGCGAATCAGGATGCTGAGCGTCTCATCACCGAGGCTCGCGAAAGCAGCGAGGCTCTGCGCTCACAAAAATCTCAAGAGGCGATTAACGAGGCGCAGCAGATTATCGAGAAAGCGCGTGAGGCTTCCAGGCTGGAGCACCAAAGCGCGATGAATGAGCTGAAGCGTGACTTCGGTCATCTTGTGATCGAGGCGACTTCCAAGGTCACGGGCAAAGTGCTCAATGATGGTGACCAGAAGCGGATTAATGAGGAAACAGCCGGTCAAGTCGCTCTCTAGTCTCTAGGAACTATTTCAAATGAAGTCAGGCAAAGAATTAAAACGCACCGCGAAGAAGCTGTTTAAAGTTTCCCTCGTCGATGGCGTTCTGGATCCTCAAGTGGTTCAGAAGGTGGTGCGTAAATTGTCTGACGTGAAGCCGCGTGGCTACCTTCAAGTTGTAACGGCCTACTGGCGTCTCGTCCGGCTCGAGGTTGAGCGGAACAGTGCCGTGATCGAGAGCGCAATTGAACTCGATGCGGCGACCAAAGCCCAGGTCGAAGGGGATTTGAGAAAAAAATACGGTGAGCAAATTACCACGGAGTATGCGGTCCGCCCTGAGCTTCTCGGTGGCATTCGTATCAAAATCGGAAGTGACGTATGGGATGGTTCCGTCAAGAACCGCATCCAGCGTCTCGAAGAACAATTTAACTAAGTAACCTAATCGAAACGATTTATCGTAGCGAAGAACCTGACGAAATGTCATGAGCAATATCCTCCAGGAACTGGAATCTGAAATCGCAGCCCTTAAGACTTCTGTATCGAAGTCAAATGTGGGAATTGTCCGGGAAATTGGTGACGGTGTCGCCAAGGTCGAGGGCCTCAGCGACGTTATGTTGAACGAAATGCTTGAATTTCCGGGCGGCCTCTATGGCCTCGCTCTGAACCTCGAGGAAACGGAAGTCGGTTGTATTCTTCTCGGTGAAGGTCTCCATGTGAAAGAGGGAGACGAAGTGAAATCCACGGGACGCCTTCTTTCGGTTCCAGTTGGGAAAGGTCTTCTCGGCCGTGTCGTGAACGCACTTGGTCAGCCTCTTGATGGCAAGGGTGAGATTGAGTCTACTGAGACTTACCCTGTTGAGAAGATTGCTCCGGGGATCATTCCCCGTCAGTCTGTTTCCGTTCCGGTTCAGACCGGTATCATGGCGATTGACGCAATGATCCCTGTTGGTCGTGGTCAGCGCGAGCTCATCATTGGTGACCGTTCAACCGGTAAGACTACGGTGGCGATTGACACGATCATCTCCCAGGCGCAGCAGAATAAGGCGGCCGAAGAAGGAAAGCTGAAGGATCACAAGCCACTTTACTGTATTTACGTCGCAATCGGCCAGAAGCAGGCAAACGTCGCCCGTAACATCGCGATTCTCGAAGCGGCAGGGGCGATGGAATACACCACGGTGGTTTCTGCTTCAGCTTCTGATTCCGCAACGAACCAGTATCTCGCTCCTTATGGTGGTTGTGCGATTGGTGAGTGGTTCATGGATCAGGGGATGGACGCACTTATCGTCTATGATGATCTTTCAAAGCACGCGGTTGCTTATCGTCAGGTTTCTCTTGTGCTTCGCCGTCCTTCCGGTCGTGAGGCGTATCCCGGTGACGTTTTCTATCTTCACAGCCGCCTTCTTGAGCGCTCGGCCCGTCTTAGCGAGGCGAATGGTGGAGGTTCCCTGACCGCGCTCCCAATCATTGAGACTCAGGCCGGTGACGTTTCGGCTTACATTCCAACGAACGTGATTTCGATCACCGATGGTCAGATTTATCTTGAGACTGATCTTTTCTATCAGGGGATTCGGCCCGCGATTTCGGTCGGCCTTTCCGTGAGCCGGGTGGGTTCTGCGGCGCAGACCAAAGCGGTCAAGAAAGTGGCGGGAACGATCAAGCTCGATCTTGCTCAGTTCCGCGAGCTGCAGGCCTTCGCTCAGTTTGGTTCCGACCTCGATGCAAAGACAAAAGCTCAGATTGAGCGCGGTCAGCGTATCGTTGAGCTCTTCAAGCAGAAGCAGTATTCGCCGATTCCAGTGGAGGTTCAGGTCTGCGTCCTTTGGGCGATTCAGAATGGCCACTTCGACAGCGTTCAGGTTTCGCATATTAAGGATTGCCAGGCGAAGATGATGGAATTCCTCTCCGCCCGCAAAGACGGACTCCTCAGCATGATTCGTGATGAAAAGGCTCTCACTGACCAGGTCAAAGACGAGCTTGCTCAGGCAATTGAAGACTTCAAATCTGGCTACAAGGCTTCCTAAACTGATTTTTCCGACGACTGTTTCATTGAGACATGGCTAACCTTCGCGACATCCGCCGACGCATCAAGTCGGTCAAAAACACGGCCCAGATTACCAAGGCCATGCAGTTGGTCGCGGCTTCGAAGATGAAGAAGGCGCAGGATCAGGCGATGTCCGGTCGTCCCTATGCCGATCTTCTCAATAAGGTGCTCGTCAATCTGAAGGAGCAGACCAGCGAGGAGGATCATCCGCTTTTGAAAGAGCGTGATGGTGAGAAGGAGTTAGTCATCGTCGTGACGACGGACAAAGGGCTTTGCGGGCCGCTCAATACGAACCTTCTTCGTCTCGTTGCGAATCAGGAGAACGTGACCACGGAAGCGGTTTTCGTGACGGTCGGTCGCAAAGGAAGCCAGGCGCTTTCGCGAATGAAGCGGGAACTTCTCGCAGACTTCGCGGTGAAAGATCCGGTTTCATTTCTTGAGACCAAGCAGATTTCCGAGTTCGCGATCGAAAAGTTCCTCAGCGGGGAATACGACCGGGTCAAAGTGGCGTTCACGAACTTCATCAACACGATCAGCCAGGAGGCGATGGTTGAAACTTTACTTCCGATCCGCCCCATCGATCTCGGGCGCGATAAGGATTTCGTGGGTGTGGGCAAGGATCCCGGTCCGCTTGAGATCAACCCCGGCCCCGAGTATGGCGGCTATCTTTTTGAGCCGAGCGCCAGTGCGGTCCTCGATTCGATTGTTCCCCAGTATGTGAATTACCAGCTTTACCAGATGGTCCTTGAATCACGTGCTTCCGAGCACAGTGCGAGAATGGTCGCGATGAAAGCCGCGACCGATAACGCGAAGGATATGATCAAGGATCTCACTCTGGAATACAATAAGCAGCGCCAGGCGGCGATTACCGCTGAGCTGCTTGAAATCACCACGGCGATGAAAGCCCTCGAATAATCGTGGTGACCCCTGAACCCCTTTATTAACAAACAAGACCCTCAACGAGTAGGACAAAAATCAGATGAGTAACGTAGGTAAAATCGTCCAGGTGATCGGCCCCGTGATCGACGCCGACTTTTCAGACGCGGAGCAGTTGCCGGAGATCTACAACGCCCTTCAGGTGGACTACGATGTCAGCGGCGAATCCGTGAAATTGATTCTCGAAGTTCAGCAGCACCTCGGTGACGGCTGGGTTCGGGCAGTCGCAATGTCTTCGACCGAGGGTCTTAAGCGAGGTCTTCCCATCACTGATACTCGTGCTCCGATTTCGGTGCCAGTGGGTGAGGGAGTTCTTGGTCGTATTTTTAATGTCACCGGTGATGCGGTCGATGAGCGTGGTCCGGTCAATGCGGACAAGCGTTATCCCATTCACCGTCCTGCGCCAACGCTCATGGAGCAGGCGAACTCGACGGAAATTCTTGAGACCGGCATTAAGGTGATCGACCTGATTTGTCCGTTCACCAAGGGTGGTAAAGTGGGCGCATTCGGTGGTGCCGGGGTTGGTAAGACCGTGGTTATCATGGAGCTCATCAACAACATTGCGAAAGAGCACGGTGGTTATTCACTCTTTGCCGGTGTCGGTGAGCGAACCCGTGAGGGTAACGACCTTTACTGGGAAATGTCCGAAGCGGGGGTTATCAATCAAGATGATCTTTCCAAGTCGAAGGTGGCTCTCGTTTATGGCCAGATGAACGAGCCTCCGGGTGCCCGTCTCCGGGTTGCTCTCTCGGCGCTCGCAATGGCAGAGTATTTCCGCGATGAGAAAAACCAGGACGTGCTTCTCTTCGTTGATAACGTGTTCCGTTTCTCACAGGCCGGTTCCGAGGTCTCCGCGCTTCTTGGCCGGACTCCTTCGGCGGTGGGTTACCAGCCGACTTTGGCTTCCGAGATGGCGCAGCTTCAGGAGCGAATCACTTCGACGAACAAAGGTTCGATCACTTCTTTCCAGGCGGTTTACGTGCCTGCGGATGACTTGACTGACCCGGCCCCGGCAAACACCTTCGCCCACCTCGACTCGACTGTCGTGTTGGAGCGTTCCCTCGCCGAGCTGGGTATTTACCCGGCGGTGGATCCTCTTTCTTCGACTTCGACAGCGCTTCAGCCTGAGGTGGTTGGAGAGGAGCATTACGAAGTGGCACGCGGCGTTCAGATCGTGCTTCAGCGCTACAAGGATTTGCAGGACATCATTGCGATTCTCGGAATGGATGAGCTTAACCCTGAGGATAAACTCTCCGTCTTCCGTGCCCGTAAGATTCAGAAATTCCTCAGCCAGCCGTTCTTCGTCGGTAAGGTTTTCACCGGTATTGACGGAGTCTATGTCCCTGTGAAGGACACCGTCCAGGGCTTCAAGGAAATTCTCGAGGGCAAGCACGACAGTGTTCCTGAGAATAACTTCTACATGAAGGGCGGCATCGACTCAGTCGAGAAGTAAGCCATTTTAAGTCTCCTCTTTCGTCACCCCATGCAACTCGACATCGTCACTCCCGAAAAAAAGGCGTTCTCTGATCAGATCGATAGTGTCGTCGTGCCCGGGGTGGAGGGGGAGATGGGGATTCTCAAATCCCACGCGCCGCTCGTGACGACGCTTAATCCCGGTGAACTTCGCTATCTGAAAGATGGCGAAGAACATTCACTCGCGATTGGAACTGGTGTGGTCGAAATTTCGAACGACCGCGTCTCTGTCCTCACTGACATGGCACTCGATGAGTCCGAGATCGACGAAGATGCAGTCGAGAAAGCGCTCGCCCGTGCTCAGGATTCGATGAAAGAGATCAGCACGCCTGAAGAAGTCGCTGCCGTTCAAGTCTCGATTCAGAAGTCGCTCGCGCAGCTTCATATCAAGCGTCGCCGTCGTCGTCTCTGAGGTCTCTTGCTCTCCCCCTCGCAGCGCGCGTACATTGGCGACGCAGACCTCGAGTTCTACGCTGCGGTCAGAGAACGTTTCTTTTCTTTTGCGGTCTCAATGACGGTCACTTTGCCAGAGCAGAATCGGCCTCCCGGTCGGTTTGGCGGAAGACCGTGAACAGTGCTCATGCGCTTGTCTGCGTGTGTGGGGGCCGAATTCCCAGCTTCTTTAATCGGATGATTTCGTGATATTTTGCTTTCGGTTGAGGGGTCCCCGTTTCAAGGTGAGCATCAGCCCCTCGGGCTGCCTTATTTCATGGACGGACTTTCACATTTTTTCACCCCGGTCGATTGGCTCGTGGTTTTCGGCTACCTCCTCCTCACGACGATGGTAGGCCATCGCATGCGAGGCAAACAGGCGAGCATCAACGATTTTTTTCTTGGCGGTCGTTCCCTGCCCTGGCCGGCGGTTTCCGGTTCCATTATCGCGACGGAAATCAGCGGGGTGACCTTCATTGGCGTTCCCGGAGCGGTCATGGCGCTGCAGGGGGATTTTACCTATCTCCAGTGGGCGGCGGGATCGATTGTCGCGCGAATTATCGTTGGCTTGTTCTTCGTCCGCGTCTTCTACGAGAAAGACATTTACAGCCCCTATGACTACATGGGGAACAAGCTCGGCGACGGCGTCAAAAAGTTGGCGACGGTGCTTTTCACCGTGGGTAGTATTCTTGCCCAGAGCGTCCGGGTTTTAGTCGCGGCGCTTCCGCTGAAAGTGGTCACCCCGCTTCCGTTTGAGTGGTGCATCGTCGTGATTGGACTCTTCGCGATCGGGTGGACGCTCATGGGTGGAATGCGGACTGTGATCTGGACTGACGTGATGCAGTTCTTCCTCTTCGTAATCGGAGGTCTCGTCGCGCTCTTCTGGATGATCTCCACTTTTGAGGGCGGCTGGAGCACGCTTTTCAGCGTGGCGACGGCGGCAGAGCAATTTGATGGTTCGACCGTCAATAAGATGCAGGTCTTGAACTTCTCTCTCGATCCCGCTGTCGAGTTCACCTTTTGGGTGGCACTGATCGCGGTGCCGTTTCTTAACTTAAATGCATTTGGCGTCGATCAACTCAATGCGCAGCGCATGTTCTGCTGTAAGAACCCTTCAGATGCGAAGAAAGCGATCATCTGGAGTTCCTTCGGGCAGCTCATTACCGTGCTAATGCTTTTCGTCGGTGCCGCGCTTTTTGTGTTCTACCAGAAAAATCCGCCGACTGATCCGCTCATCATGGATGCTCTGAAGTGGGAAGGCGGCCAGCCGGGTAATCCAGATAACGTTTTTCCCGTCTGGATTGTGACAGAGCTGCCGACGGCTTTGCGTGGATTGATCCTCGCCGGGATTTTCGCCGCTGCGATTTCGAGCCTCGATTCCATTCTCGCGGCGCTGAGTCAAACCACGCTTTCTCTGATGCGTCGGACCGACCGCGAGCACACCGACGAGGAACAACTCAGGCTCGTGAGATTGTCCCGGATCCTCGTGTTTGTCTGGGGGGCCTTCCTCACCGGCTTTACCTTTATCCTTTATGCGGTGAAGGAAAAGACCGATGTCAATGTGTTGCCGCTAGCCTTCGGGATGACGACCTACACTGTGGGGCCACTGCTCGGTATGTTCCTCGTGGCGCTGCTAGCGAAGCGTCGCGGGAGCATCAAAGGATTGGTGATTGGCGCGGCGATCTCCTTTCTCCTCGTGGTTTTCGTCCGCACGGACGTCTGGGTCCTCTTCATGAATAACGGCTTAGCCGACTTTCTCGCCCAACTTCCTACTTACGAACTCGTGGGTGAAGAAGTTAAATCAGTTAAATCCACCATCGCCTCTGCCTGGATGTGGCCCATCACAACGATCATCACCATTGCCTGTGGATTGCTGATCGGGAAACGCGACCCTTTGAAATTGTAAAATATTCGGGTGTGTTGAGCGGTTTTCTCAAAATTTTAGCTTTTGGGATTTGCTCCCTTTTCTTCTAGGCCCGTGACACCAGGGCTCGAAAAAATGGAAGGAAAAGACAATTTCCGGTTGTCCTTTTTTGACGGGAATGTCACTCTGAGAGCACGCGTCTCGCACAGCGCGGAAAAGCTCTACCAGCCCCTTTCGGACCATCGTTTCAGTCCGGCGGAATGGCAGTGGCAGTTCCGTTGCCTCAGCGAGGTGAAACTGCCAAAAATTATCGATTTTGGAGGTCTGCTGAATAGAACATTCCATAACTCGTTTATAATCAACGGAATAACGTTTTACCTCCTTCGGTGTGCATTACGCATCTCACGCACAAAAACAACCGTTCCGAACCCGAGAAATACCGTTCCCCCATGCAGTCTAGTCCTGATCCCGAATCACATGAATCCTCTGAAAAGCAAGACCTTGGCGCGCTTTGGTGGAGCGTTTCAGACGATCTCCGCGCCGAACTTGGCGCCTCAACCGTAGAACTCTTTCTGCCAAACTTCCGCCTCACGGGGCTGGATGATTCCGTGGCCGTGATTCAGGTGCCTGGATCAGGCTACGCGCTCTGGGCGGAAACAAATTTTAAAGAAAGTATATTATCAACTCTTCAGAAGCATATTCCTGCCTGTAAGAGCTTCCGCTTCGACGTTACTGACGAAGAGGCAGTCCTGCCGGTAGAAAAGGCCAAGTCAGAGAAGAAGAAAAACAAGGCAGCAAAACTTAAGGAGCGGGTTCTCACCGAGAGAATCAGTGACGAGAAGTTAGTGGAACGGGGTCGGGCCGCCGGGCTCGTTGACCTTTTTACTTTCGAGAATTTTGTTCCGGGACAAAACAGTGATCTGGCCTGGGCGGCGTCGCAGGCGGTGGCGAACGAGCCCGGGAAGACGTATCAGCCGCTTTTCTTTCACTCTGCCTGTGGCCTCGGGAAAACGCACCTCCTCCACGGGATAGGTTGGGCGTCCCTGAAGAAACGTCCCAAATCTCGCGTCCTCTTTGTGACGGCAGAGCAGTTCTCCAACGATTACATCGATGCGATTCAGAATAACGCCCTCGTCGCGTTCCGTAAGAAGTACCGCGAAGCGGATCTTCTTCTCATTGATGACGTTCAGTTTTTCGGTCGGAAAGAAGGCCTTCAACAGGAGTTCTTCCACACCTTCAATCGGCTCTCGGATCTCGGAAGGCAGATCGTCCTCGCGAGTGATTGTCCGGCCGGAGAGATTCGAGCGCTCGAGGATCGTCTTGTCTCGCGATTTCAGTGGGGTCTCAGTGCTGAGATTCACCGTCCGGAGCTTGAGACTCGGGCGGCGATTCTGCGACGGAAGCGTGATGACTGGAGCATGCTCGTTTCCGATGAACTGATCAATGCCATCGTTGAGAGGGTCCAGGGTAACGTCCGGATTCTGGAGGGTGCCCTTATCCGCGTTGCGATGGTCACGACGATGACTGATGAGCAAGTCGAGCCTGCGAGGCTGGATGATATTCTTTCCGACCTCGTTGGAAGCGGCGCTTCCTCGGGCTTTGTCGGGCTTGAAGAAATCAAGCAAACCGTTGCCGAGCACTTCGACATCGAGGTGAATGTGATCAACGGGAAGAAGCGGACGAAGCGCGTGGCGGAAGCTCGTCATATCGCCATGTTCCTCATTCGAGAAATGACCGATCTCTCGCTCATGGATGTCGCGGCCAGTTTCGGCAAAGACCACGGGACTGTCATTCATGCGGTGAAAAAAATCAAAGCTGAGTGCAGCAGTTCGAGTTCCATGAAGGGGACGGTCGAGTTGATTCGCCGGCGTCTTGTTCGCGGAGGGTCCTCTCTGGAATCGAAACGGGCGCGTCGATCCAGCTCTCCGAAATCAGGCAGTCAAAACCTTGATTCCAATAGCTACCGTAAGAAGTTTTCGGACTGAAGTTTACCGTAGACAGGGTGGGCTTTCGCGTTCACCTTCACGTTTGCTCCAGCATGAAATTTCAGATCGAAAAAGACGTATTTCAAGACGCGCTCAACCAGGTTCAGCACGTTGTCAGCACGAGGACGACGCTTCCGATTTTGTCGAACGTTCTCATCGAGGCCGACGAATTGGGGCTGCAGTTGTCGACGACTGATTTGGACGTCACGATCACGAAGCGTATTTCTGCTAAGGTTTCGAAGACAGGGAAGACCACTCTTCCTGCACGTCGACTCGCGAGCATCGTCCGCGAGCTTCCCACGAGTGAGATTGACTTCGAGGTGAATGAGGACAATGCCGCAACGGTGAAGAGCGGTCCGAGTTTCTTTAAGATTCTCGGCCTTCCTTCCGAGGAGTTTCCAGTGATTGGTGAATTCGGTGAAGCCAAAGAGTTCACGATCGATCAGAAGCTGCTCAAAGATGCATTGCGGAAAACATCCTACGCGATTTCGACTGACGAGACCCGTTACGTGCTCAATGGCGTGAACTGTCTCATCGGCGAAGGGATGCTGACGCTCGTCGCGACTGATGGCCGTCGCCTTGCCATGGTGGAGCAGGACCTTGAGTTTCCAGCGGGAAATGAGACTGCTGTAATTATACCAACGAAAGCGGTGAATGAATTGCAGCGGCTCCTCGGTGATTCGGGAGAACTCAAAATTGCGCTGACAAGCAGCCAGGCCAGTTTTGAACTGAATGAGAGCCACCTCATCACCAAGCTGATCGAGGGAAACTACCCGAACTTCCGCCAAGTCATTCCCGGTGCGGCAAATCACCGGGTCACAATTGAGCGCGAGGTTTTCCTCAACGCCGTGAAGCGGGTCAGTCTTCTCGCGAACGAGAAGACCAATTCGATCAAGTTTGCGTTCGACGACAACCGTCTCGCCATCTCGGCGAACTCTCCGGATATCGGGGAGGCGGAGGAATCAATCGATGTTCGTTATGACGGTCCGCGTATCGTCGTTGCGTTCAATCCGGAGTTTGTCATGGCACCACTTCGGAATCTCGACCAGGACGAAGTTTTCATCGACCTCATTGATGAGAGTAGCCCCGGCGTGATCAAGATTGACGAGCCATTCCTCTACGTCATCATGCCGATGCGGGTCGCGAACTGATTAGGTTTCCGGGCTCGGTAGTTTGTAGGTCGGGCGCCCCGCCTGACGCGGTGACGATGAGGCAACCGGAGCGGTCGCCCTGCAATCACCGTGGCGCGTATCTTTGCCTGCCTGACTCGATCAACCTTCGAGGAAATTTGAGATCAGTTTGAGCCCGGCATCCTGACTGCGTTCCGGATGAAACTGTCCTGCGAAGATATTTCCCTGCGCGATGCTGGAGGCAAAGGCGCTTCCGTATTCAGCCGTCGAGCTGATCAGCGCCTCGTCCGCAGGCTGGGGGTAAAACGAGTGCACGAAATAAAGGTGTAGCGGTGAGGGTGTTCCGCTCCAGATGTAGTAATCGGGATCGACCGGATTCACTTCGTTCCATCCCATGTGAGGGATCTTGAGGCCGTGTGATTTATCAAAGCGGACCACTTTTCCTTTGAAAAACCCAAGTCCTTCCAGTCCCGGTGATTCCTCGGAGCTCTCAAAAAGCACCTGATAGCCGAGGCAGATCCCGAAATAAGGCCGGTCTTCTTTGAGCCACTTCAGGATGGGCGCTCGCAGTTCTTTCCGGTCAAGATCTTCCACGCAATCGCCGAGGGAACCGACGCCGGGGAAGATCAAGCGATCTACCGAATCGAGATCGACCGCCTTTGACACAAGGGCACCTTCGTGCCCGAGCGCTTTGAGCACATTCAACACATTCTGGAGATTGCCGCCTCCGTAATCGATAACACCGATTCGATCCGCCATGGTGATCTGTAAGTCAGGACGCGCCGATTTAAAGCACGTCTTTGGTGCTCGGGATCACATCACGGATGCGCTCATCGATGCGGGTTGCGTCGTCGAGGCAGCGGCTCAGCCCTTTAAAAATCGCCTCGGCCATGTGGTGAGGATCGCGACCGTAGCGAATTTCAACGTGGAGGTTGCAAAGCGCGTTGAAGGAAAAGGCCCGCAGGAATTCTTCGACGAGCGTGAAGTTAAACTTATCACCAATATGCGGCACGTTCTCCGGCCCGCGATATTCGAGAAAAGGGCGCCCGCTCATGTCGAGCGCGACCGAGACGAGGGTTTCATCCATCGGGAAAAGCCCGGAACCATAGCGGAAGAGTCCACGTTTTTCCCCAAGGGCTTCTCTGAAGGCCTGCCCGAGGACGATGCCGGTGTCTTCGACGGTGTGGTGAAAATCGATCTCGATGTCACCCTTCACTTTCGCCTCGAGATCAAAACGGCCATGCTTTGCAAAAAGCGTGAGCATGTGATCGAAAAACGGAACGCCGGTATCGATCGTCGATTGACCGGTGCCGTCTACGTTGAGCGTGAGTTGAATCTCAGTTTCACTCGTGGAACGGTTGATTGTGCTGGTGCGAGAAGTGTCGGCCATGATTGTTTGCGGTTTCGTGATGACGAACCGGCCCATAATGTCTACCTTTTCCCTGAATACCTCAACCGATTGTTCTCCGACTTGATCTCCGGCCTTCGGAGCAGAGGTTGAATCGAGGTTTCATCGCCTGTGAATGAAGAATCCAACCCACGCCGAGTTTGCGCAGTTTCGCTTTGTCAGGAATGCAGAGGGAAATGTGATCCCGTTGCCAGCGCAGGGGATTGACGAAAAAAACCTCCTCGTCCTCGACTGCGAACGATGGGGAATGGCCCGCCTCCATATCTTTGAGGGAGCGGCCGTACGGCAGGATAAGCTTGAAGCGTTTCAAGATGAGCTGCGGCAGATTGCCGATATCCGCAGCGACTCGGTCTCACGTCTCATCACCTGGGGGCGCGATTCGGAAGAGCTCTTCTACGCGGACGAAATGCAAGACGGGGAGCCGCTTCCGGAATACCTCGACCGGGCGGGTGGAGTCCCATTTTCTGTGGCCGGTGAATGGATTTCCCAGCTCTTCGAGTTTCTTGAAAAGGTGCCGCGGGGACTCCCTTCTTTCGACCGGTTCACGACACTGAATTTTCAAGTCGTGGTTGATCGTTATCACGAGGTGCGACCGGTCTTCTCCGAATTTTACGGATGGACCAAGCCCGGCGCTCAGGTGCAGGAGCACCCGCGGGAGTGGTATCTCGCTCAGATTTTCTGTTCGTTGATCGCCGGAGTGCCGGTGCGAACCTTTTACCGTGAGTCGCTCCCCCGGAATTTTGAAGAACTCCCGATCACGGTCCAGGAGAGCGTTCTCGACGCCCTTTCCGAAAATGGTGGCGGGAGCTATGATCGACTCAAAGCGGAGATGCACCGTCTCGCGGCGGAGGCTTCCGGGCATCGTTCCGCCGTTTCGCTGCCGCGTCTTCTTGTGCGTGAGTGGATGGAGCGGGACCTCGCTGACTCGTATCAAGGTGAAGCTGATTTTGCCTTTGAAGTGTTCGAGGATCGGGAATCCGAACGCTATGCTATTCCTTCCGTGATTCGTGGGAAATCGAGTTTTGTCCAGATTCTTCCGGGAACCGAATCGCTGCCGCGTGAAGGGTGGTTAAATCAGCATCACGATGCGACCCGCCGCCCCGGACGGTCGATGCTGCATCAGTTGCAGGTGAACTATCTCGAAGACCGGGGCTCGCTCACTCTCGTGGGCGAGGAACAGGTCGAGGGAGTGGATTTGTCCACACTCCTTCTCCAACTGGGGCCGCAAAGTATCGATGGAGCAGCGCCTCTTATTCAGCGGATTTCCACTGCTCTCACCTCGCTTGAGCAGAATACGGGGTCCTGCGCAGTGTGGTGGCTACCTCCGGAAAACGTCCTTTTTCTCACGGGAACAAAATCAGTGATCGGGGCGGTTCATCTCGTCGAGAGAAAGGGACGCTTCGTGTGGGAGGAATGGGGGGTTAAGTTGAGGCTTCACCAGACTTCGGAGACGCTGCAAGAGGGGGTGAATCTGCCGGGGCCGGTTCGTGCGCTTTCGAGGATTCCCGGTAAACAATCCGAGGCGGCACGGCGTTCCGCGATCGCTTTGCCGCTCATCTTTTTCGTGCTGACCTGCCATCGTTTTCGCTGGCGTCGCCCCGTCGCTTTACAAGCGGATCTCCCCGGACCTCTTGGTGATTTGCTCGAGCGCTACCGGATCTCCCTTCTTGAGAATCCGGAGTCGGTCGAGACGAATCTCTTTGCAGAGTATTTGAAAAACGACTTCCTTGTTGGCGATCCTTCGGTAGAGGAAAATTCGGATGAGAAAGCGGACCGGGACGACGGGTTTGAATCGATGCTGGAGGGAACGCTTTGTCGTAAGCCCATCAAACTGACGGAGCCGACAGGACCGTCGCGCGCGGCAGAGGATCCGGAAAATCTTGATGAGTCTCTGGATGAGCCGGAGTGGGATGAAGAGGATTACGAGGGCGAGGAACTGCTTTCGCCGACCCGGTTTTTTCGGGGATGGTGGCTCGCTTTGTGGTCGGTCGTGGCCGCATTGATCGTGGGCTATCTCTTTGCGGGGTGGAACAGCCGGCTTGGCGACTACAAAGAGTTTCAAGATGTTCGGTTTCCCGTCACTGACTACGAAGTGCCCGACGCCCCGACTCCGGATGAAGTGGTCGAGCAGCTTGAGTCGTATCTGATGGCGCGAGCTCAGCCTGATTTACTTCCTCATACCAAGGCGCTCGGGATTCCGGAAAGTCGTGGGTTGATCGACGCGTTTCTTGCTCAGCGAATTGCTGAAGGGGATGGAGTGGCCGCCCGCTTGAATGCGATGCTGGTCGGGCTTGACGGGGCCCCGATGGGCGAAGTCTTGACCGGCTTTTTTGACGCTGCCCGCCTGGGGGATTCCAAAGCGCAGTTCGATCTTGCTGTCATTGTTCTAGTCAAAGGTCTCGGAAATCGTGATCCGGAAGAGGTGAGAGAAATGCTGGATCGTTCTGCTAAAACAGCGAATGCCGATGCGAGAGAGCTTAGTGGAGTCCTCCTTGCCGAAGAGCGTCCGCGCGAAGCGAGGCAGCTCATGGAAA
>CAZOUP010000073.1:0-28098 GCA_964583035.1 uncultured Akkermansia sp. | reverse complement strand
GTCGAACTCGACGACAACGGGAATGAAATGCCAACCCGTTATGGCCTCGTGAAGATCAAGCGGGACATGAAAGGCAAGTATGTCAGCAGCGCCGGTTACTTCTACGGAGGATCCGGCCACTCAATCTCCGTGAACCTCACCGGTGATGGCTCCAAGATCATGGGCCCTCTCTCCTCTGAGAACATCGGTCAGCCCATGGGCATCATCATGGATGATGTGATTCTCTCCTCCCCCGTGATTCGAGACATGCTCACGGACAGCTTTTCGATCACCGGAGATTTCTCTCAGGAAGAAGCGATCGGGCTTTCCTCCGCGCTTGAGAACCCGCTCGAGAATCCGATTGAGATTGAGTATTCAAACTTCATCACCCCAACGATGGGTAAAGCGACGGTTCAGCAAGGTATTCTCGCCGGCGTTTCCGGCCTTGCTCTGACCCTCCTCTTCATTCTCATCTACTACCGTTTCGCCGGTATCATCGCCCTCATTGGTCTCTGCATCAGCATCGCGATGATCTTCGGGACGATGGCGTTGTTTCAGTTCACCCTGACACTACCCGGTATTGCAGGCATCATTCTCACGATCGGTGTCGCGATCGATGCGAACGTCCTCATCTACGAGCGCTTGCGCGAAGAGCTCGCCGCTGGAAAATCGATCAAAGCAGCAATCGACACTGCCTACGAAAAAGCCTTCTCCGCGATTATCGATGCGAACATCACCACGCTGATCACCGCGATCATTCTCTACGCCGTGGCCGCCGGAACCGTGAAGGGCTTCGCAATCACCCTCATCATCGGTATTTTCGCGACCCTGTTCTCCTCACTTATCGTGACACGAGTTTGCTTCAGCTGGGGCACTGAATCCGGCTTTGTGAAGAAACTCAGCTTCATGAACCTGATCCCCGATCAGCAGATCGACTTTCTCAGCAAGCGTAAGATGTGCATCATGGGATCGATGATTCTCCTCGTCGCGTCTTTAATCCTCGTTCCAATACTTGACCCTCGCGGCGTGGAGCTCAAGGGCGGTGATTCCATCACCCTCCAAGCGGAAGGCCTCACGAAAAACAGCGTGAAAGAATCGCTCGCTGATCTTGACCTTGGCGGCGAACCGCTCGTTCAGAGTCAAAGTCCTGTCGGTGCTGAGGGTGAGTTCTTCCTCATCCGCTCTCCCGACAACACGGCCGAGCAAGTCATCGACGAGATTGAAAAAGATCACGGGATAACCCTCAAGGATGCGACGGTCAGTTCCGTCGGTTCCGCCGTCGGCCAGTCGATGCTGATGTCATCAGCTCTCGCTCTCGTCATCGGCATGATTGCGATTCTCATCTACGTGACGATTCGTTTCGAGTTTGCGTTCGCTCTGGGCGCGATTGCCGCGCTTTTCCATGACCTCGTTCTCGTGATCGGAATTGCAACCCTGCTCGGGCAGGAAGTCACCCTCATCACCGTGGGCGCGTTCCTTACCATCGCCGGTTACTCGATCAATGATACCATCGTCGTCTTCGACCGGGTCCGCGAAGGTCTCGCCACGAAGCGAGGCAACGTGAAAGACATCATCAACTACTCCCTGAACAAGACCCTCTCGCGGACCGTGCTCACGAGTGTGACGACGTTGATCACCGTCACGGTGCTCTACATTTTCGGTGGCCCCGGTCTCCGCAACTTTGCAGAAACGCTCATCATTGGTGTCATCGTGGGAACCTACTCCTCGATCTTCATCGCGTCTCCGATCGTCCTCTGGTGGGCACGCAAGTCAGGCACCAACCTCCGCCGCGAAGTCCTCGACACTGAGCAATCCAAGATCGACGCCCTCGGCGCCCCACCAGCGTAATTCAAGCAGCAGGACGAGTTTGCCTAACCCGTCTTGCGCAGACTCCGTGTTGCGGCGGAATCGCGGGCAAGGTGAAACTTGCCCCGCCATTCCGCGTCCGGACCCAATTGAGCGACACGGTCTCTATTTCACCTCTTCTTCTTACTCCTAATCCTCTTCTTACTCTTCTCCCTCAGCACGAGATTAAGAAGAGGAGTAAGAAGAAGACGAAGAGTCTCCAATTCGCACGCCAAGATTCAGGCGAGCGCGCCCCGACATTTCGCGTCCGACCGGCACCTAGCATCGCGGGCAAGGTGAAACTTGCCCCTCGATTCCGCGTCCGGCCCCACAATGGAGGGACATAGTCCCCCGTGTCCGCAAAAACTCCACCGCGATGGCTCACTCTTCCAGAGAGTCCGAGAATGCTTTGAAGGCGGCTTCCTCCTCCCCCGTCGAAACTCCCGCGACGATGTGACCGGCGAGGCTGCGAATGATAACTGACTCTTCAGCCGAGAGGTAAAATCCCCGGAGAATCAGCAACCCAATCGAAGCAAAGGTATTCCCATTGTAAAAACAAAAAGGAGCTGATCGATGACAGCTTTGAAGAAAGCGAATCGACTCATCCAGAGACATCATGCGAACCCGCTCTTTTTCCCATCGCTCTTTCGTCTCCTCAAAACCATCGGATGACGGACCGTGATGAGCGCTCTTTGCCGCGCACAGGATTGAATTCTGGGCTTGCACCATCTCCCATGAAAATGGTTTCAAATACGCCTTCACTCATCTCCTTCCGCTACACGAATGCTTGAACTTGATTCACCCTCCTTGCGTTTCCGCTTTGCTTCGGCAAGCTCGGAAACACCGGCGCTTTTCAAATATCCCTCACCTGTCTTCGCATAAACAGGCTCCGCTGCGAAACGATCCTGAATCGCCAATCCCTCCTCCATCAATTGCTGGAAAATCGGATCGTCCAGAATCTTCGGATCAATGTCGGGCTCATTTCCCATGACCAGATTCTACCAAATTTCCCAATGAGTCACAAGCCCCACTGAAAACTGAAAACTGCCTACTCCCACTCGATACTCGCCGGTGGCTTCGTCGAAATATCGTAAAGGACGCGGTTCACCCCGGGCACCTCGTTGAGAATTCGATTGGAAATCTCACCAAGCAGTTCGTAAGGCAAATGGACCCACTCGGCAGTCATCGCGTCTTCGCTCGTGACCGCGCGAATACTCAGGGCATACTCGTAGCTACGCTCGTCTCCTTTGACCCCAACGGTCTTTGTCGGAATGATCGCCGCGTAGGCCTGCCAGACGGAATCATACCAGTTCTTCTCGTGAAGGAGGCCGATGAAAATATCGTCCGCCTCGCGCACGATGCGGAGCTTCTCCTCGGTGACTTCACCGGGACAACGCACCGCTAGACCGGGGCCGGGGAAAGGATGACGCCCCACGACACGCTCGGGCAATCCAAGAACGCGTCCCAGCTCACGGACTTCGTCTTTGAACAACTCGTCGAGCGGTTCAAGGACACGGCCCGCCGCTTTCAGCTCCATGATGCGATCCACCCTGTTGTGATGCGTCTTGATCGTCGAAGCGATCGACCCGCTCGTGGCGCTCTCGATCACATCCGGATAAAGCGTTCCCTGCGCGAGCAGCTCGACATCTTTGCCAACGGCATCAAAGAAGACATCCACGAAGAGACGTCCGATGATGCGACGCTTTTCTTCAGGGTCGCTCTCGCCTTTCAGTGCCGTGAGAAATCGCTCCGAGGCATCAATCGTTTCGATCTCGATGCCGACTTCTTTGAAGAGAGACTGCACCTCCTCCGCCTCGTTTTTGCGGAGCAAACCCGTATCGACGAAAATGTTTCTGGTGTTCACCCCGGCTTCGTGAAGCAGCGCGGCAAGAACGGAAGAATCCACTCCGCCGGAAACGCCGCAAACGACTCGCTTGTCACCCACCGTTTCCCGAACGCGGGCCGCGAGTTCGTCCTTGAAGGAAGCGATTGCAAACTCAGGGAGGTCAGTCGCGAGATTGAGGAAGTTTTTCAGAATCTGCGTTCCCTCTTTCGTGTGCGAGACTTCCGGGTGAAACTGGATCCCGAAGAAGCGGTCGTTCCATTTCAAGGCCACCGGCACTTGATCGAGATTTCGGCCCATGACCTGACATCCTTCCGGAAGCTCACTCACGGTATCAGAGTGACTCATCCAGATTTGGGAATGCCCTTTGAGATCGTCAAAAATTCCACTCACGCCCTCTTCAGGCATCAAGGTAGCAGGGCCATACTCACGAGTATTTCCGGGAGCCACGGTGCCACCGAATTTCGTGTTGAGAAGCTGCATCCCGTAGCAGACGCCGAGGACGGGAACTCCCATTTCGACAAGGTAGTCAAAATCAATATCAGGCGCGTCAGGCTCCAGGGTCGAGCGAGGTCCGCCTGAAAGAATCACCGCTGCGGGACTCCCCGTTTCCCGGAGTTCGGAGGGCTGGTAAAGGCGTGAAAAATAACCCAACTCGCGAATGCGGCGGACGATGAGCTGAGTGTATTGCGAGCCGAAATCAATGACGGCGATGGGATTATCCATGGGAAAAAAGGTGAGAAAAAATTAGGCCGCGTTCTTAGTTTTAAAACCACTAATGGACACGAATGAACACAAATCATGAAATCATCTGCGTATCGTCATCCGTGTAAATCAGTGTTTATCCGTGGTTAAAACCAACAGAATGCAAATTCAGGTCAACTTGCCGGCTGATAGTTCACCGGCTCTTCGGTGATCGTGATATCGTGCGCGTGACTTTCTTTGAGACCGCCCGAGGTGATGCGGACAAACTTGGCCCGCTCGCGAAGATACTGAAGATTCTCCGCCCCGACGTAGCCCATGCCACTGCGAAGGCCGCCCAGCAGTTGGAAGACGGTGTCAGACAGATGACCACGATACGGAACCCGCGCCTCGACGCCTTCAGCGACGAGTTTGCCGGAAGAATTCTGACCGTAGCGGTCGCCCGAACCTTTGCGCATCGCCTTGAGCGACCCCATGCCGCGATACTCTTTCCAGGTTCGGCCCTGGTAATTGACCATTTCTCCGGGACTCTCACGGCAACCGGCAAGGAGCGAGCCGAGCATGACGAGATCAGCGCCCGCCGCCATCGCTTTGACGACATCGCCCGAGTAGCGAATCCCGCCATCCGCGATGAGAGGAACGCCCTTGTCACGGCAAACCGCCGCGCAATTCTGAATCGCGGTGAACTGAGGAGTCCCGACACCGGCAATGACCCGCGTCGTGCAAATCGATCCGGGCCCAACACCAACCTTCACCGCCGAAGCACCGGCCGAAATAAGATCAGCCGCTCCGTCCGCAGTGACGACATTGCCGGCGACAACGGCGACACCGAACTCACTCCGAAGTCGTTCAATCACAGAAAGCACTCTCTCGGTGTGACCGGTCGCGGCATCGATAAAAACAGCATCCGCTCCCGCCGCGATCATCGCGGCGGCACGGTCAAAATAATCTTCCCCCACTCCGATGGCGGCACCGACCCGCAGGCGACCAAGATTATCCTTCGCCGAGTTCAGATACATGTCGCGCTTTTCGATGTCCTGCGCCGTGATCAATCCGGCAAGTCGTCCCTCGTCATCGACGAGCGGCAACTTCTCAATGCGGTGGAGCTGAAGAATGCGGCGCGCCTCTTCCAGTCCAGTCGATTTCGGAGCCATGATGAGCCGCTCTTTCGGCGTCATCACCGCAGAAACCGGGGCGCTTTCGTCTTCGACATGCCAGATATCCCGACTCGTGACCATTCCGATGAGGACACGATTTTCATCCACGACGGGGAAACCGTTGACGCCTTTCTCGAGCATCACCTCCTGAAGTTGCGAGAGACTGATGTCGGCCGAAGTCGTGAAAGGATCGCTGATGACCGTATTTTCCGACCTCTTCACCTTGGCGACCATGTCCGCCTGCTGTTCGATCGGCATGTTGCGGTGAATCACGCCGATGCCGCCTTCGCGGGCCAGGGCAATCGCGAGGCCGTCTTCCGTCACCGTATCCATCGCCGAAGAGACGATTGGAATCTTCAGCGGAATGTCCGCCGTGAGATTGGTGGAGACATCGACCTCCGCCGGTAAAACCCCGCTCCGCTGCGGAACGAGAAGGACATCGTCAAAACTAAGACCAAGAGGTAGCTCACCCATAGATAATGTTTAGGAGAGACGGCGGTAGGATCAAGCGAAAGTTTAGCGCCAAACCCGAAAAGTCAGGGAGAGAGCGGAAAGTCCAAGGTAGGATGGGTTGCCTAATCCATCGCCGCAGATGCTTCGCGAGACGGGCTGGGCAGCCCATCCTTCCTTGCTTCGATTACTCAACCCGCTTCGTTCCCGGGCGGATCGCCCCGATCGCTGCCAATTCCGCCGGCACCTCGTCCGCCTCGTAGACGGGAAACTGAATTTCCATGCAGCTCACGACCGGAAAATCGCCGACTTTATCTTTGCCGGAACGGTTCACGATCACGAACACGCCGGCGACCTCCCCGCCCTGTGAGGCGATAAAATCCGTAAGCTCCAGCAAAGTTCCACCCGTCGTGATGACGTCCTCGACGAGAAGAAGCCGCTCCCCCGGCTTGATTTCAAACCCACGCTTCAGTTCCAGCTCATTCGTCTCCGGGTTCCGCTCCGCGTAAATCGTCCGCGCATGCATCGCGAGACCAACCTGTTGACCGACCGGGACCCCGCCCATCGCGGGACTGAGAACGACATCGATTTGACCGAGCGCCTGCATCGCTTCGACGCGCTGCTCGATCATTTTTTGCAACTCCCAGGGATGCTGCACGAGCTTGCCCTTCTTCACGTAAAAGCCGGAATGCTTCCCGCTCGCGAGGATAAAATGACCCTGCTCAACCGCTCCGTAATCCTTGAGGAGTTCGATGGTTTCTTCAGGTGATACTGGCAATTCGGTTCGCATAGTCTTTGGCTTTTTCAGAAAAGGAAAGGTGCTCGTCGGCGTAAAGAATGCCACGGGAAACATTGATCACTGAAGGCGCGGATCGCTTCGCCCCGCGCAAGGTTTCGAGATCGCCGCCCTGAGCGCCCAGCCCCGGAATGAGGAGGGGGACATCGGGCATCCGCGCAAGGACATCATCGGAAACATTGGTCAACCCGAGGACAAGTCCGACGCTGCCTTCCCCCGCCGGAGTGTCAACGGCACGTCCCGCCATGTCGCCGACGAGCTCGAAGACCTTGCGACCGTCCGCGAGATCGTGGAGCTCGAGATCCGCCGCTCCCGCATTCGAAGTGACCCCGAGCAGGTAAACACCCTTGCCCGGGTATTGAAGAAATGGCTCGACCGAATCCCAGCCCATATAGGGGCTCAAGGTCACGGCATCGACATTCCAATTCCCGAAATAGCCCTTCGCGTAATGCTCCTGGGTGGTTCCGATATCGCCGCGCTTCGCATCGAGAACAATGGGAACCCCCGTTTCTTTCATCCGCCAGATGAGAGATTCCATCATCGCATAGCCTTCGACCCCGAGCGCCTCGAAGTAGGCAATATTCGGTTTGAAAACCGCCGCAAACTCAGCCGTTTCCGCGATAACCTCTTCGCAAAAAGTCTGGATATCTTTGACCGAATCATGCAAATCCGGACGCGGGTCGATCCCGACGCAAAGCGCGCTGCCGGTGGCTTCGATTCGTTGCTGGAGGATTTCGGCGTAGGTCATGGCGAGTCGAGAGGACGAAACAGGGTTAGATCACTCAGTCAACCCTGTTTGATTATTCTCAAATGGATTGATGATCAGATTTTCGCCCCGGGATTTCGAATCGAGGCGGATCTTCACGAATACAGGGCAACATCCAGACTCTGAATTCGTGAAAATTCGTGTCCATTCGTGCGCTTTTTTTATCATGCCAAGCCGGTAGTGGTGATTTGTAATCGCCACCTCATCAGCCCGGTCTTCCGGCGGTGGCGATTGAAAATCACCACTACCGGCTACGACGCATTCCCGTGTGTGACACCGGCGTCCCGCCGGTGAGTTGGCAGCAATCACTGGCGGGACGCCAGTCTCACGTTTCCTACAACTTCGCGACAATCGCGTCACCCATCTCCACCGTGCCAACTTTCTTCTGATCGTCGGAACCGGTGTAGATGTCGCCAGTGCGGTAGCCATCGTCGATGACGGCTTTCACCACCGCTTCGATTTCGTCGGCCGCTTCGCCAAGTCCGAAGGAAAAGCGAAGCATCATCGCGGCGGAAAGAATCTGCGCGATGGGATTCGCAATGCCCTGTCCTGCAATATCCGGAGCAGATCCTCCACTCGGCTCGAAGAGGCCGAAGTAAAGTCCGTCGCCTTTGCTTTCGCCGAGGCTGGCGCTGGAGAGCATCCCGAGCGAACCGGCGATCATGGCCATTTCATCGGAAAGGATGTCGCCGAAGAGGTTCGGAGCAAGGACGACGTCAAAGTCACGCGGGCGGCTGATGAGCTGCATCGCAGCGTTGTCGACGTAGAGGTGGCTGAGCGTGACCTCGGGGTAGTCTTTTGCGACTTCTTCGACAGTCTCGCGCCAGAGGATGCCGTTTTGAAGGACGTTGGCTTTGTCGATCGAAGTGATTCGCTTGTCGCGCTTCATTGCGGCGGCGAAGGCAACGTGAGCGATGCGGCGGATCTCGCTTTGGGAGTAAACCATGGTGTCGATCGCTACTTTTTCGCCATTTCGTTCTTCGATCAGCTTGGGTGATCCGAAATAGATGCCACCAGTGAGCTCACGAACGCAGAGGACGTCGAAGCCTCCCGCGATGCGGTCTTCTTTAACGGGTGACGCGTGAGTGAGGGCTGGAAAGCAAACCGCTGGCCGAAGGTTCGCGAAGAGGCCGAAGTGCTTCCGGAGAGGGAGAAGAGCACCTCGTTCGGGCTGAATTTCAGGGGGAAGAGATTCCCACTTGGGACCGCCGACAGATCCAAAGAGAATCGCATCAGCAGCTTCGCAGGCTTTCACAGTATCTTCAGGGAGCGGGCCACTAGTGGCGTCGATCGCGGCACCGCCGACGAGTTTTTCTTCCAACTGGAAAGTCAGTCCGTGCTTTTCGGCAATCTTATCGAGCACCTTGCGGGCTTCGTTCATGACCTCGGGGCCGATCCCGTCGCCGGGCAGGACTGCAATTTTATACGCTTCACTCATGGGCCGAGACAAAAGACGGAAACAGCTTTACCGCAAGCGGAAAAGGCGGATCAGTCATCTCCTCGAACCGGAGCGACAAGCGCCATCGCGGTATCCCAACCTACTTCATTAAAATCAGCATCGCCAAGGCGGCTCTCCATGATCACCGCGCCTTCGGCACTGACGACCCTCGCGATCACTCCTGCGATGGTGTCTCCGTTGTAAACGTCTCTGAGGTAAAGCATTTCGTTCACCTCGATCTCGCCGGTCGTGACGACGACTTCCTGATTGAAAGGCAACGAGGAAAGCGCGACCTCACCACTGAGGGCGATCAGATTTTCCTCCTCATCAGCGAGACGGTCGTAGGCCCACTCACCCTCCTCCTGAAGAACTTTCAACCGGTCGTCGACAACGACAATCCACTCCATCTTCGCTCCCTCCAGGGTCTCGCGGGAAAGGTTCCGCACTTTGACGACGTAGGTCAAAAACTCCTGCGTGAGCGTGTAGGAAGTCGCGCCATAGGGATAAGATTCGGAGTTGACCCCTTTCTTCGCGATATCCACCTCAAGCCGGTAATCTTTTTTCTCCACCGGCAGAAGGGCGAGTTGCTGTTTGATGTATTGCTGATCGTCGAGGCTGAGGACATTGATCACGAGTTCAAATTCCTGTCCGTCCTCACGGCGGATCTTCACCATTCGTTTGTCCACTGAGACGCTGAGCAGGGTGGCGAGAATTTGCTTTCCGTTCTTGTCGGTGAAAGTATGCACCGCCGCCGTCTCCTGAGCCGCGAGGGGCAGGAAGGCAGAAACGATCAGGCAGGTAATGACGAAACGGAGCATGGAACTCCAAAAGATACGCCCGTTCTTCATCCCGGCACGATAAATTCTGCGCCCCCGTCCATGACCCGAACGGGCCTCCTCAAGGGCACGGATTCGGAAAACGATGGTGCACGGTGTCGATCGCTTTTCTGACCTCGCCGGGCAGCTTGACCTCGACGCTGGCGATGTTCGCCTTGAGTTGCTCCATCGTTGTCGCCCCGATGAGATTGCTCGCGACATGAGGCCGCTGATTGATCCACGCAAGGCTCATCTGAGCGAGGTCAAGTCCGGCTTCGTCGGCGATCTTCGCGTATTCCTCGATCGCGGCATCGCTGTTCGGCCCGTTGTAGCGCGCAAAGCGTTCCCAGACCGAGAGGCGGGCTCCTTTTGGCTGCGCCCCGTTCCGGTATTTTCCGGAAAGTCGGCCGAAGGCGAGCGGCGAATAAGGCAACGAGCGAATTCCCTCTTCGTGACAGATTTCAGAAAGTCCGCTGTCGAAGGTGCGGTTGAGGAGGTTGTAGGAGTTCTGAATCGTGACGACACGGGGAAGGCCCAGCGTCTCGGCAAGATGGAGAAACTTCATCGCCCCCCAGGGAGTTTCGTTGGATAACCCGATTGCGCGAACTTTTCCGGAATCGACGAGTTCCTTGAGCACCGTGAGCGTTTCCTCGATTGGAACGGCTTCATTTTGCTTCGGCGGCGAATAGTCACGCGTCCCGAAAAGTGGCACGGGACGATCCGGCCAGTGAAGTTGATAAAGATCGATGTAATCGGTCTGCAACCGGCTCAGGCTCCCCTCGACCGCCCGCATGATGTGCTCGCGATTGTGCCGCGTCCCCTCTCTCACATGAGTGACATGCGGCCCCGGACCGGCCACTTTTGTCGCGAGGATGACCTGCTCCCGATTCTGTCGCGCCGCAAACCAGGTGCCGATAATCCGCTCTGTCTCATGACAAGTCTCCGCCATCGGCGGGACCGGATACATCTCGGCGGTGTCGAAAAAATTCACCCCCTGGGCGAGGGCATAGTCCATCTGCTCGTGTCCCTCGGCCTCCGTATTTTGCTCGCCCCAGGTCATCGTGCCGAGCCCGATGAGGCTGACACGCAGATCTGAATGCGGGATCTCGCGATATTCCATGCCGTTGGATACGGGGAAAGAGCTCTAGCCGTTGCGAATCACGAGGCGGTTCTCTTCGCCGCGGCCCTTTTCCTCTGCCCAAACCCGGCGGATGTGATCATAAATTTGATCGACCGTCGCCTTCGACTGGACGCGATATTCGGAGGTCTTAGCGTGAGTCGTTTCGGGGTAGTGCTTCGTCACGATCGTGTCGATGTTGCCGGTGCCCGCCTTGTCCGAGACCTTGTTCGCGACATCGCGAAGGCGTTCGATCGTCGCGCTGCCGGACGCGATGCTGCTCCCCTCCGCTGCCGACTCCAAATAGTAAAAGCGCCCCGTCTGGCCTCCGTCGGTTTCCACCGTGACTTCGTAAACGCGCACCGCGCCGTCGATGAAATACTCGTGCTGACTCGCCGAAGCAATCTTGTCGAGCCGGGCGATGAACCGTCCGTTTGCAGTGACAACTTCCCAGAAACCGGCGATTCCCTGCTGCGGCCCATCATCCGCCACCGGTGTGTCCTGAGACTGGACGGAGTGCGAAAGAAAAGAGACGGAAAGAACAGCGGCAACAAAGAAAGGGTTTTTCATGGAAGAAAATCTTATCGTAAAGCGGGCAGGCTGTCTATCCACAGGTGAAAAATTAGAAGCGATGACGCCATTGGATTATTCTCCGGATTCTGATCTACTGCCCTTCATCATGAAAACCCGACTCCTCCTTTTCGTTGCTCTCTTTCTTCCGATTCTTTCCACACTCGGAGCGGACCGGCCAAACATCATGGTCTTTCTCGTCGATGACATGGGCGTGATGGATACCTCGGTCCCGTTTCTGACCGATGAAAAAGGAGAGCCGAAACGCTACCCGCTCAACGACTGGTATCGCACTCCCTCGATGGAGCGGCTCGCGGAGCAGGGCATCCGGCTCAATCAATTTTACGCGATGAGCGTTTGCTCACCGACCCGGATCTCGATCATGACCGGTCAAAATGCGGCCCGCCATCATGCGACGAACTGGATTAATCCCTGGGAGAACAACGCCGGTGATCAGGGGCCGGCCGAGTGGGACTGGGAAGGCCTCGCGGTGGGAGATGTCACGCTCCCCGGTCTCCTTCGCGAAGACGGCTATCGCACGATTCATGTCGGCAAAGGCCACTTCGGCCCGAATGACACTGAAGGCGAAAACCCCGCCAACCTCGGCTTCGACATCAACATCGCGGGACGTTCCGTCGGTGCCCCGGGCAGTTTCTACGGGGAGCAAAATTACGGCTGGGGCGGCAAGCGCGAGCGCAGCGCGGTGCCCCATCTCGAGGCCTATCACGGCACTGAGACTTTTCTCACCGAAGCCCTCACGATCGAAGCCAAAAAAGTCATCGCCGAAACCGTAGACAGCGAGACTCCGTTTTACCTCTACTTTTCGCACTACGCGGTTCATGCTCCCTTTGAATCTGACCCACGTTTTGCCGCTCACTACGAGGACTCCGACAAGCCGAAAAGCGCGAAGGCCTTCGCCACGCTGGTCGAGGGAATGGACAAATCGCTCGGCGACATGCTCGATCAGTTCGCGGAACTCGGCGTCGCCGAAGACACCCTCATCGTCTTTCTCGGGGACAACGGAACCGACGCCCCTCTCGGCGACCAACACGAAGTCGCCTGCGCCGCTCCGCTTCGCGGAAAAAAGGGCGCTCACTATGAAGGCGGCATGAGAACACCTTTCATCGCTGCCTGGGCGAAGCCAAATCCAGAGAACGCCTGGCAGAAAAAGCTCCCCATTCCCGCCGGAGCGATCCAGAGCCAGGTCGCCAATGTGACCGATATTTTCCCGACCCTCCTCGCTCTCGCCGGAGTCGAGACTCCCGCCGATCATATCGTCGATGGACTGCCGCTCGACACGATCTTGACCGGGAAAGCCGACGTTGACCGCGAGGAGCAGTTCCTCATGCATTACCCGCACGGGCCGCATCGGAGCAACTACTTCAGCGTCTGGCGCGATGGGGATTGGAAAGTCATTTTCCATGCCCTCCCGCAAATCCCGACCCACGGAGGATTCAGCCAGTCCGGCGGCGCGAGTTACGAATTGTTCAACCTCGCGACTGATCCCTTCGAGCAGGCCAACCTCGCCGAATCGCATCCTGAGGAGCTCAAACGCATGATCAGTGGTCTCGCGGCTCAGCTCAAGGAAAAGGGAGCGCAATATCCCGTCGATGAATTGGGAACCCCGATCACGCCGGAAAGCTCAAATGTCCCGAGCGGTCTCGAGTAGATCCGCCTGGGAGCGCCGACGTCCCCGTCGGCATTATTGCATTTTTTGCCGACGGGGACGTCGGCGCTCCCGGGCAAAAATGTTACGCCACAAAGTCGCTCGATATACGTACCTCCCGCCCGTGCGCATCTTCGACTAAACTCCGATGATGCACCTTTGGAGTCCCCCCTTTATCCTGTGCTTTTTCCTCCCTGCCGCTTCGGTTCTGGCAGACGAAGGCGTTATTGATTTCGGTCGCGATATCCGCCCGATCCTTTCTGACAAATGCTTCTTCTGCCACGGGCCGGATGAAGAGGAGCGCAAAGCGAAGCTCCGCCTCGACACGAAAGCGGATGCCTTCGCGAACAAAGACGGCATCGCTGCTTTCGTCGCCGGCGACCTTGATCAGAGCGAGGCCTGGCATCGCATTATTTCGGACGATCCCGACGACGTGATGCCTCCGCCCGAGGTGAACAAACCCTTCTCAGAAAAAGAGAAAGACCTCATTCGCCGCTGGATCGAAAGCGGTGCTGACTGGACCGAACACTGGTCTTTCATTGCTCCGGAAAAATCAGACGCCCCTGCCGTCGCGGAGTCTCATCGTGATGAGATCGTGAACCCCATCGATGCGTTTATTCTCGCCGAGGCCGGGGCCAAAAAGCTCGTCCCCGCCGAGTTGGCGGATCGCCGCACCCTGATCCGTCGGCTCACGTTTGACCTCTCCGGATTGCCCCCCACCCTCGAAGAAATTGATGCCTTCCTCGCGGATGAATCGCCTGACGCTTACGCGAAAGTCGTGGACCGGCTCCTTGCCTCGACTCACTTCGGCGAGCGCATGGCTCTGATGTGGCTTGATGCGGCCCGCTACGGCGACACCTCCGTGATGCACGCCGACGGCCCGCGCGACATGTGGCCCTGGCGGGATTGGGTCGTGAATGCCTTCAACCAAAACCAGCCCTACGACCAGTTTTCGATTGAGCAGCTCGCCGGCGATCTCATCCCGAACGCGACGAATTCACAAATCGTTGCCTCCGGTTTCAATCGCAATCACCCCAGCTCCGACGAAGGCGGCGCGATCGCCGAAGAGCTCCGCGTCAGCTACGTCGCGGACCGCGTCAAAACTTCGGCCAACGTCTGGCTCGGCCTCTCGATGGAGTGCGCGCAATGCCACGATCACAAGTACGACCCGATCTCGCACAAAGAATATTTTCAGTTCTACGCCTATTTCAACAACACCGCTGATCCCGGCATGCAAACCCGCAAAGGGAACCAGGCTCCGGTCGCGGAAGTGGTGACGGAATTGGAAGAAGACAAACTCAAGGCCATCGAAACTCAACTCACGGGAAAGGAAAAAGCAGCCCGCGAAGCAAGATCGACCGCACTCGCCGCCGATCCGTCAGCGGGGAAAAATGAACCGGACCCTGAAATCGCCAACCGTCTCAAAGACCTCAAACATTTCTACACGCTCGACAATGCCGCCGGACGAATTATCATCGACGCGGTCGGCAACGGAGACGCTCAGGGAGCACGCGCCCTCGAGAAGAGCGAAGCAGGCAAGTTCGGCACCGCGATCAAGCTCGATGGCGAGCGGGGCTTTGAAGCCGGTGCCTTCACCGAGATCGATTATAAGAGCAAATTCACCCTTTCCGCCTGGGTCAAACTGGAGGCCGCCAGTGCCGGGGGCGCGATCCTTGCCAAAATGAACGAAGCGCAATCGCACCGCGGCTATGACCTCTGGATCCAGGGAGGGAAGCCCGGGATTCATCTCATCAACCAATGGCCGTCGAATGCCGTGAAAGTCATTTCCAAAGAAGCCCTCACCCCCGGAAAGTGGCAACACGTCGCCGTGACCTACGGAGGGGCCGGCACCGACGAGAGCGTGAAAGTCTACATCGATGGCAAAGCCGTCGAGACCACGAACGAAGGCAAAAAACTCACCGCTACGATCAAGACCGAGGTTCCCTTCCGCTTCGGAGGACGATCAAGCGGCAGCCAGATCAAAGCAGAAATCGATGAGGTGCAGCTCTATAATCGCGACCTGAAGCCGGCCGAAATCGCCTGGACGATGCGCGACCTCGCGCTTGAGGCGACGGAGACCCTCGCCGCGAAGAGAAATGCGACGCAAAAGAAAATTGTCGAAAGCCAAACCCTCGGTAAAAATCGTGACTATCTCACGGCGCGAACCGCGAGCCTGGAAACTGCGCGAGAGAAGCAGCAACTCCTCAGCGGAAAAGTCACGACGATGGTGATGAGGGACAACCCGCCTGAGCAAATGCGGAAGACCTACATCCTCGACCGCGGGATGTATGATGCACCGAAAGAAGACGAGGAGATTTTGCCCGGCACCCCCGCCGCGCTCCCACCCCTTCCCGCCGACGCCCCCGCCAACCGCCTCACCCTCGCCCACTGGCTTTTTGCGGACGAACACCCGCTCACTTCCCGCGTCGCCGCGAACCAACTCTGGCAGCTTTTCTTTTCCCACGGCATCGTCCGGACTCCGGCTGACTTCGGTGCCCAGGGCGAGTTCCCGACCCACCCCGAACTCCTCGACTGGCTCGCGGTCGATTTTCGCGAAAGCGGCTGGGACCTGAAACACATGGTTCGGCAAATCGTTCTCTCGCGAACCTACCGGCAGTCCTCGAATCTCGGCCCCGAAGATCGCGAACTCGACCCTGACAACCGGCTTCTCGTGCGCGCCCCGCGCACCCGGCTCCCCGCCGAAATGATCCGCGACAACGCCCTCGCCCTCAGCGGCCAACTCATCGAAGAAGCCGGCGGCCCCGGCGTGAAGCCCTACCAGCCGCCCGGACTCTGGGCGGAAGTCGGACTCGGAGGAAATCCGAAATTTGTGCAGGACAAAGGGGAACGCCTCTACCGGCGATCACTTTATACCTATTGGAAACGGTCCTCGCCACCTCCGGCAATGATCATCTTCGACGCGCCGAACCGCGAGACCTGCGTCATGCAGCGCCCCGTCACGAACACGCCGCTGCAAGCCCTCGCGGCGATGAATGACATCCAAATGATGGAAGCCTCCCGTCATCTCGCCGAGCGGGTTTTAAAAGAAGGCGGAAGTAATCCGATGACCCGCGCAAGCTGGGCCTTCGAACTCGCAACCGCCCGCGAACCTGAAAGCGGCGAGCTCGCAACCCTCCTCGACGTCTACGAGCACAGCCTCGCGACCTACGCGACCGGGACGGAAAAAAGCCACCAACTCCTCAGCGCCGGTGACTCCCCTCGCGATGAAACCCTCCCCGCCGACGAACACGCCGCCTGGACCATCGTCGCCAGCATGATCCTGAACCTCGACGAAGTGCTGACGCGAAATTGAAATTTCGCAACGTTCAACATCCAACGCTCAACTTTCAACATTGAAGTTCTGAACTCCTTGCTTAAGCTGCTTATATGAACAGTGTTTATAATTTAGAAGAACGACTCCTCGAATACGCAGCAGAGATTATCCGGCTTTGCGAGTCGCTCCCGAATAGTCTTTCGGGAAGACATGTTGCCGGTCAGCTACTTCGCAGCGGAACCGCTCCCATGGCTCATCATGGAGAAGCACAGGCCGCTGAGTCCCGGAATGATTTCATTCACAAAATGAAAATTGCGCATAAAGAACTCCGCGAGTCGATCCGCTGGATTCGCCTCATCAATCGCGTTCCTCTCATCAATCGCGTTCCTCTCAGCGATCGTCGTGACGAAGTCGTCACCCTTCAGCAAGAGAACGACGAACTCATTCGAATTTTCCACGCCAGCATCAAAACAGCCCAAACCAAGGAGTCATCATGAGCATTCCCCACTTCAATGTTGAGCGTTCAAAGTTGAACGTTGAAAGTTCTTTTCTTGCCGAGAGCAGGCGAAACTTTCTCGGCCGCTCCTGCAGCCTCCTCGGCGGCGCCGCCCTTTCCTCTCTGCTCCATCGCGAGCTTCAGGCAGCTTCCGCTCCCAAGCCGACGCTTCCGCATTTCGCGCCGAAGGCAAAGCGGGTCATCTATCTCTTCATGGCGGGCGGTCCGTCGCACATCGACATGTTCGACTACAAGCCGAAGATGCGTGAACTGCACGGCACCGAGCTGCCTGATTCGATCCGGAACGGTCAGCGCATCACGGGAATGACGAGCGGCCAGAGCGAGTTCCCCTGCGTCGCCCCGATGTTTAATTTCGAGCAGGTCGGTGAGCGCCGGACCTGGATGAATACCGACATCCTTCCCCACACCGCCGCGATTGCCGACAAGATCAGCATTATTCGGTCGATGAACACCGAGGCGATCAACCACGATCCGGCGATCACGTATATTAACACCGGCACCCAGCAGTTTGGGCACCCCAGTATGGGCTCGTGGCTCGCCTACGGACTCGGCTCGCTGAGCGATAACCTCCCTGCCTACGTCACGATGATTTCCGTCGGAAAAAAGCCGGGGCAGGCGCTTTACGCACGCCTTTGGGGAAGCGGATTTCTCCCCTCTAAATACCAGGGCGTTCAGTTCCGGAGCGGAGAAGACGCGGTCCTCTATCTCAACGATCCGAAAGGGATGGATCGCGAACTCCGCCGCAAGATGCTCGATGGACTCGGCGATCTGAACCGTCAGCGTTTTCAAACGGTGCAGGATCCCGAGATCGAGTCCCGGATTGCCCAGTACGAAATGGCCTTTCGCATGCAGGCTTCCGTGCCCGATCTCATGGACACGGCCGGCGAGCCTGACTACGTCCTCGACAGCTATGGGCCCCAGGCGCGGGAGAAAGGAAGCTTCGCCGCGAACTGTCTCGTCGCCCGGCGCATGGCGGAACGCGGAGTGCGCTTCATCCAGCTCTTCCACCGCGGCTGGGATCAGCACGGGAGCCTTCCGAAAGATCTCGCCCACAATTGTGAAAGCGTCGATCAACCAGCCGCCGCCCTCGTCAAAGATCTTGAAGAGCGCGGCATGCTCGAAGACACCATGGTCGTCTTCGGCGGTGAATTCGGTCGCACCATTTACAGCCAGGGAAAACTCACGAAGGACAATCATGGACGCGATCACCATGGTCGTTGCTTCTCCACCTGGGTCGCCGGCGGCGGATTTGCGCCCGGGATCGACTACGGGGAAACCGACGAATACGCCTACAACATCACGAAAGACCCCGTCCACATCAACGATTTCAACGCCACCGTGCTGCACAATCTCGGGATCAATCACGAACGCTTCAGCGTGAAACATCTCGGTCTCGACACAAGACTCACCGGCGTCGAAAAACGGAAGGTGATTAAGGGTTTGTTAGCGTGAATCAAACAGGGTTAGGTCATCGACTTAACCCTGTTGGAGGTGTGTTCGAAAGGTCGCTGCGTCTCCTCGCTCACGCTCAGAGCTACATTCCGCATCCGATCCCACCCTCCCCGTAGGTTTGAGCGTGAGCGAAAACAAAACCGCGCCCTTCTTCTGCGCGCGGGACGCACGCCGCTTCCGAACACGAATGCTCACGCGGAAGCCCTGATTATTGCTCCATTAGTGTAGATTAGTGATTCAGCCATTCCGAAGCACGGGGAACCAGCGGTCCTCTCTTCTCCCTTGCCCGCGCCATTCCACCCGTCTACTCCCCCGACATCGCGCGACGGATATCCCCGGGTTCATACCCGTAGAGATTGTCAGGAAGCTCAGCATTCTCAATCTGCACCAACCGCCAACTCGCAGGCAGAAAGCTTTGCTTCTCCCAGGTGAATTCAAAGGGAGTCTTGAGCTGATTCAAGCGACGGGTCACTTCGCTCCCACCGGGGCCGATCGGCTTTCCCCCGACCCTGAGCAAGGTCGTCACAATCGCCCGGTCCTCGACGCGGTTGACCGTCATTTCCTCTGCGGTCAGGACGAGAGTCAAAAACTGACTTCCAACATCGACGACCGCTTCGGCGGCGTCCTGACGGTCAAAGCCCCAGCGATCCTGATAGTCTTCGGCGAGGAGTCTTTCGATTCGCGACGGACTTCGTTTTTCAATCCCTGTAATCAGCGCCGCCTGCTTTTTGGCGATCATGTTAGACGGGCGGGTTTCCCAGATAACCCATGCGCCAGCAAGGACGAGACCGGCGATCGAGGCGGGAATGATCCACCTGGCACTGCCTGAGCACGAAGTCCGGAGGGGTTGAGATTTGCGTTGCGATTTCTTCACGACTGCTATCTTCACAGACTTCGACGGCGATGTAAATTCTCAACCCGCTGGAATCGATTTCTTTTATGTCCACCTACCGACCCAATGTTGCCGCGATCCTGCGGACGCCGAAGAGTGGAAAGATTCTTGTCTGTGAAAGACTCAAACACCGTGGCAGTTGGCAATTTCCTCAGGGCGGCGTCGATAAAGGGGAAGACCTCATCGGCGCTCTCCTCCGCGAGGTGGAAGAGGAAGTTGGCGTAACGCCCGAAATGTATCACATCGTCGCCTGCCGCACCGATTACCGATACAAGTTCCCGGAAGGCCACCTCAAAAAGGGACTCTTCTGCGGCCAGAACCAGACTTACTTTCTGTGTGATTACCTGGGTAAGAAAAGCGCGATCGACCTTGATGCCCACGTCAGAGAATTTTCGAAGTTTAAATGGATCTACCCGAAGGAATTTGACATCGACTGGGTGCCTGAGTTCAAGCGCCCGGTTTTCCGTCGTGTCTTCAAAGACTTCTTCGGCATAAGGAATCTCCGCTGAGATCCCCGGATTCGTTTAATCTTTTGAATTCATTGAATCGGTGAGATAGTCCAAACGTCTCCCCCTCACCGCGTGATGTATTTTGGAATTCGAGGAAAAGTCGCCCTGCTGGTCATCATCGCCACGGCGGCGGCGGCCCTGCTCGTCGCCAAATTGCTCACCGAGCGCGCCACCGAAGTTCTCCGCGAGCACGAGCTCGTCGATCTCGGGGACGAAGCATCCCTCCGCGGCTGGGTCATGATCGATCAGATCGAAGGCCTTCGCGATGACCTTATCAATATCGCGTTCAGCCCGACTTTTCAGGAGGACGTCGCGGCAGGCAAATCGCAGGAGCACCTTCTCACGATGGCCCGGGGACTCTGTCGCCGCCATTGGGACAGCCATCTCCGGGTCGATCTCGTGACTTTCGGCGGGCCCGAGGTCGAGACCAAACTCATCGCCGAGAAAGCGACCTTGAAGTCCTCCGACCTGTGGTTTCCGGATCCCGACGCAACGGCCGGGGAGCGGCTGCATCTTTCTCCGATCCAGCGACTCTATATCACCCGCAAAGATATTCCGGGACGCGACGAGTTGTCCCGATGGGAACCGGTCATCTGGGCGGTCGCCCCATTGGATAAATTCGGTGCCGACACGGGAGGTCGCCCCGCTTACGTGAGAATCCTCATGACTCTCCACGACGAGCCGTCTCCCCGACATCTCCTCGCCCTCGAAAACGCTGAAGGCGCCCAACTCGTCCGCCACGATGAAAACGATCCACTCGAGCGCGGCAACGATGCCATTTTTCTCTCCCTCAGCGAGTCCCCGGAAATGAAAGAGGCGCTCCTTGAGCGCGAAGAGGAACGCAACGCCCCGGACCGGACCGAAGAAATCCCCAAAGTTGATCGCCTCGTCCGGATGGAGGAAGTCAAACTGGCCAGCCCTTACTACTTTCAGGAAGGCACTCCCGGGGAAGCACTTCGCGGCGCGATCCTCGCGATGGGTGAGGATGAAATGCAGGAAATTCTCGAACGTCTCCAAGTCGAGATCGAAGAGATCGGCCGTGTCGGAGGACTCGCCGGCGGGGTCAAAGAGGTCCGACTTCTCGCTCGCTCACCGGAGGCCATCGCTGAACTTCGTGGCATCGTTGAGGCCGCGTTAAATATTGAAGCCGGCCACATCAAAGATCGCATCGATTGGCGCAACGTGGTCGAATGCGACGAAATTCATTCCTGGGCGGTGAAGCTCATCATCGGGCCGGGAGGGAGCGAGCGGGAGTATTTGATTTACTACGCCGTTCTCGACGACGAGCTCGCTTCGTCGATCGAGTACGAAATGCAGGCGGTGCAGAATGTGGCCTTCCTCGTCGCCGGCGGATTTGGCGTGATCGGATTTCTCATCGCAATGCTCTTCATTCGTCCGCTTAAACTGATGACGCGAACCGCTCAGCAAATCACGGAGACTCATTCCGAAAAGCTGCATTCTCAGGTCGCGGGTATGGCACGGCGTCTCGACATCAAACGCCGGGACGAAGTCGGCGATATTGCCCGCGCCTCAAAGCGTCTCTTTGAAGAACTCATCTCTTCGCAGGAACAGCTCGAGAATCGCGTGAATGAACGGACCCGCGAACTGCGGCGGGCCAATACGGAAATGGAGAAGGCGAACGAAAAACTCATGAGCCTGAGCCATGAAAAGGACGCTTTTGTTGCCAAAATCAGTCACGACCTCCGCCAGCCGCTGAATGCGATTTTCCTTCAGGTCGAGGCGCTGAAACTTTCCGAACTTGATGATGGCCAAAAGAAAGACGTCGAACGCATCCACGCCCACGCCGCGAGAGAGCTGAACCTCGTGAATGACATTCTTGAGTATCAAAAAATCATCATGGGTGCTGAGACGCTCAGCAAGGATGAGATCGAAGTCGAAAAATTGTTTCAGGACATCGAGGAAGCCCATCGTCCCGGCCTCATCGCGAAAGAGGTCGCCTTCGAAATCCGGAAAGATGAAGCCGTCGTGTCACTCCTCGCCGATGACAGGCGTCTCCGTCAGGTTCTCGGCAACCTGGTTGGCAACGCCTGCAAGTTCACGAAAGAGGGTCAGGTCACGGTCGAGGCCCGGTCCCGTGAAATTCATCATGAACCCTGGATCGAATTCACCGTCACCGACACGGGTCGCGGCATGAGTCCCGAAGAGCAATCCAAGGCGTTTGTCCCTTTTGTTTCCAATAAGAAAGACAATGCCGGCGGCAGCGGCCTCGGGCTCTCGATCTGCAAGGAGCTCGTCGGTCAGATGGGGGGTAAAATCGGTTTCGTGAGCGAGCTTGGCAAAGGAACGCACTTCAGTGTTTTCATGCCCCTCGAACCGACTTCCGAGCACTACGAGCCGAAGCCGGATGACCCTACCATCATCGCCAACGGAAACTCCCTTCAAGCCGAGACCGCATCACTCCCCCGGGACGCGACCATCCTCGTCATCGATGACGATTTTGCGGTCCGCGAACTGCTTAAGCGCATTCTCGAAGCCGAGGGCTATCAGGTCATCACCGCGGAAGATGGCAACGAAGGCCTCGCTCTCGCGACGCAACATCTCCCCGACGCGATCACACTTGATGTCGTCATGCCGGGCGGGAAAGATGGGTGGGATGTCCTCCAGCACCTCAAATCAGATCCCCGCACCCAATCCATTCCTGTGATCATGGTCTCGGTCATGGCCGAGCAGGAAAACGGGCTCGCGCTCGACGTCGAAGATTACCTCGTGAAACCAATCGACGTGGAGCGTCTCTCCCGCGTCATCCTCCGTGTCACCGGCCAGTCTCCGCAGCGCAATCTTCTCCTCGTCGATGACGATAAAGAATCCCTCGAAGCGATGAGCCGGGTTCTCGAAGATTCAGGGTGGCAGACCATTCTCGCTCACGATGGTGAGGAGGCTCTCGCCATGCTCGAAAAAACCCGGCCCGCCGCGATTGTCCTCGATTTGATGATGCCGGGAATGGACGGCTTTGAATTTCTCCAACACGTTCAGGAAAGCGAGCATCTCAAATCGATCCCCGTCATCGTCATGACCGGAAAAGAGCCCTCGGAAGTTGAGCAGGAGTTTCTCCGCAAACGAGTCACGACCGTGTTGAAAAAGGGAAAGCACGCCGCCGGCAACCTTGTCACGAACATCAACACGAGAATTCGGCAACGTGAGGAAGCCGCTTCCTGACTTCGCTTAGAGCAGCTCGCGAGACGTAGCGAGGACCGCACGGTCTCCGGCCTGATGCCTCCACCAAACCGACCGGGAGGTCGATCCTGAAACACAAAAGCGGCCTCGATTCCCCCCCAAAATCCTTGAGGACCACCGCCTTCACTCAATCTCTGCCCGGTTAATTGGAGTTGTTTTAGACGATTTATGACGGAAACTCCGGCGAAGAGAGCGAAGCAGCGCCCGTTGAAATAATAAGGCAAAACCGGAATTCCCAGTTGCCTTAAGGCGGCTTTGATCAACTATACGCTCTCAAAACGGTTCAATCCAAAACACCCAGTTAGATGAGTGATCTCAGTAAATACAGAAACATCGGAATTTTCGCCCACGTAGATGCCGGTAAAACGACGACAACCGAGCGTATCCTTAAGCTCACCGGTAAAATCCACAAGACAGGCGAAGTGCACGATGGTGCCGCGACGACCGACTTCATGGAGCAGGAGCAGGAGCGCGGCATCACAATTCAGTCCGCTGCGACGACTTGTTTCTGGGATGGTTACCGCTTCAACATCATTGACACCCCCGGTCACGTGGACTTCACGATTGAGGTTTATCGTTCTCTGAAAGTCCTCGACGGTGGTGTCGGCGTGTTCTGTGGATCCGGCGGCGTTGAGCCTCAGTCCGAGACAAACTGGCGTTACGCAAACGACTCCAAGGTTGCTCGTGTCATTTTCGTGAACAAGCTCGACCGGATTGGTGCTGACTTTTACAACGTCGTCGGTCAGATCAAGAACGTCCTCGCGGCGAAGCCACTCATCATGGTGCTTCCGATCGGGATCGAAGATGACTTCAAAGGAGTCGTCGATCTCCTCACCATGAAAGCCTGGGTCTGGGATGAAACCGGTCTTCCTGAAAACTACGAAATCACGGACATTCCCGCCGATATGCTGGATAAAGCCAAGCAGTACCGCGCGGAAATGATCGAGATGGCAGTGGAGCAGGATGATGACGTCATGGAAGCCTACCTCGAAGGGAACGAGCCTGACATCGACACGATCAAAAAGTGCATCCGCAAAGGAACGATCGCGCTCGATTTTTTCCCGACTTTTTGTGGATCGGCGTTTAAGAATAAAGGCGTTCAGAACGTGCTTAACGGGGTCGTCGATTACCTTCCCAGCCCGACCGAAGTTCCCCCGCAGCCTGAGGTCGATCTCGACGGAACTGAGACCGGTAAATTCGCGGTCGTTTCTGAAGATGGACCACTCCGTGCCCTCGCCTTCAAAATCATGGACGACCAGTATGGTGCCCTCACTTTCACCCGAATTTATTCAGGTGGGCTCAAAAAAGGAGACTCCATTCTCAACACCTTCACCGGCAAGACCGAGCGGGTCGGACGAATCGTCGAGATGCACGCGGACTCGCGTGAGGACCGCGACAGCGCAAGCGCCGGAGACATCATCGCTCTCGTGGGCCTGAAGAACGTTCAGACCGGTCACACCCTTTGCGATCCCAAAGATCCTGCAACGCTTGAGCCCATGGTCTTCCCGGATCCAGTGATCTCGATCGCGGTCTCTCCACGAGACAAAGCCGCTTCTGAGAAGCTCGGTGAAGCGATCGGAAAAATGGTCCGTGAGGATCCCTCTTTCTACGTTGAAACCGACATCGACAGCGGTGAAACAATCCTCAAAGGAATGGGCGAGCTTCACCTCGACATTAAGATCGACATTCTGAAGCGGACTCACGGGGTCGAGGTTGACGTCGGCGCTCCGCAGGTTGCTTATCGTGAGACGATCACCCAGCGCATCGAGGATTCCTACACGCACAAGAAGCAGTCCGGTGGTTCCGGCCAGTTCGGTCGCATTGACTACATCATCGAGCCTCTCGAAGGCGAAGAAGTAGGGTTCGAATTTGAGTCCAAGGTTGTCGGCGGTAACGTGCCGAAGGAATACTGGCCTGCGATTGAGAAAGGCTTCAAGCTTTCGAAAGACAAAGGTGTTCTTGCTGGATTCCCGCTTCTCAACTTCAAAGTCACGCTCGTTGACGGAGCCTTCCACGCGGTTGACTCCTCCGCCGTCGCTTTCGAAATTGCCGCGAAATCCGGTTATCGCCAGACCATTCCCAAGTGCGGTCCTCAGCTTCTTGAGCCCATCATGAAACTCGACGTCTTCACCCCTGAAGATCATGTCGGTGATGTCATCGGTGACCTTAACCGTCGCCGCGGCATGATTAAATCTCAGGATACCACCGCGACCGGCGTTCGCGTCAAAGCGGATTCACCACTGAGTGAAATGTTCGGCTACATCGGTGATCTTCGGACCATGACCTCCGGACGTGGACAGTTCTCAATGGAGTTCTCTCACTACGCACCCTGCCCACGCAATATCTCGGAAGAGATCATCGCCAAGGCACTCGCAGAGAAGGAAGCCGCTCAGAAGTAAGGCCTCCCTCTACTCGATAAAGATTCCAAAAAGCCGGACGAAAGTCCGGCTTTTTTGGTGTTTAGGGAAAGCTCTTCCGGCTCCTCGTCGGTTTTACGACGGCGCATTCTTACGATGCCAATACCAAAAAGAAAACCATGCGCCCCGGATCACCCCCGGCTCGCCCGCCGACCAGATCTCAAGGGTATTCTGGTAATCACGATGAACAATTTTGAAGGCAGGATCTGAAAATTCCCGTGACCACTCCTTATTTTCCAACTCAAGCGTTCGCTTCTCCTCCCCCCAACCAAGGCGACCCCAACGATTCATTTCGACCGTCGCGACCGTCGGCGTCGGCGTCGGCGTCGGCGTCGGCGTCGGCGTCGGCGTCGGCGTCGGCGAATCGATACCCAATTTGTCGTGGAGGCACCACGCTCGATCCGAATCGTATTCCCCGGTCGCAAAAGTAATCCCTGATCTCTCCCCGAAAAGGGTGAAACCATCCCTCACCCGGCCCTTCATCCGCAGTCCCTCTTCGAACAGAGGAGAATCAAGAGTCGCCTCGTAAGTCGGACCGCTCAGTACATTCGAAATACTCAATTTCGGATTGAGAGGGCGGAAGATACTTTTTTGCATTTTCCTCTAAGCTTGATTGCTGACAGGATCAGGCAAGAGAAAAAATGAGGATCCCGGGGATATTCGAACCGCGCCACTCTTTGCCCTGAGAGGGCGAGCATCACGAATCAAAATACCAACGGATTGATCCGGCAGTATTTACCGAAAGGGACTTCCATGGAGCATCTCCCCCGGGCGAAATGCAACGCGCTCACAGCGAAGTTGAACAACCGTCCCCGAAAAAGACTAGGCTTTAGAACGCCTGCGGAGCTCTTCCATGGAAACAGCTAACGTTGCACTTCATTGTTGAAGTCAGCCTATTCGATTTCAAGATCGGCGACGTAATCGAGTGGAATGATTTGCTTCGATCCGCTCGAAGACGTGATCACGATCAGCGTTGAATATACGGCGACGTGGCTATCCGAATTGATCTTCGAAGCGCGATTGCTCCCACCGAGAGACAGAGGATTCTCGTAAATCACTCCCGAAACCGGCTTTCCTTCAGCTATTGGTTTTTCCGCGCTGCATCCGGTAAGGACGAGCGCTAGTATCGGTAGTGTGAATATGAAAATGGCTCTCATCTATTTATTTCAGCCGAACGTCTAAGTGGACTCAGCGCGGAACGCGCTTGAGTCCCACGTTTCATAAGGTGGATTTGTAATTGCAAAGTCTGCTGTAACTCGCAACTGGCGCAGGTCGGGAGCGAAAGCCTGAGAGCCGGAGGCGAGCAGGCTGGAGCGGACGACCTGCGCCAGTTGCGAGGCAAAAATGCCCACTGAAAATGGAAGAATGAAATACACCTCGAATGTCGATTAACAATTTGTTCCAATATGGAACCCAAAACAGCCACGTGATGCAATCTGAATCCACGTCTAGACCTCCGTTCGCCGGTTGAGTCTGTGAACAAGATAAGGCATCACGTGGCACTCCCGGTCTTCAAGTCCGAGCAGCATCTTAGATCTTTTGAATCTGTTTTAATGAGACTGTGACTCTTTCACCGTGAGTTGTTTTGAGTGCCCCACTATCACGTAAAGCACACCATGAAAAATACTCGAATCCCATCTAACACTCCAGCTTTCTTTCTCGGCATCGATGTCGGTAAGCCTGATCTTTTTTGTCACATCATCGGTCCTGACAAAACCCTCAGCCAGCGTTTTGACAACAGTCCCGAAGGCATTCGCAAGCTTCTAAATTGGCTGCATGAGGTCACTTCCCCACTGCAATTCGCAGCCTGCCTCGAGCAGACCGGCCACTACGGTCGTGCCATCTCTCATGCTCTCGCCGACGCCGGGCTGGCTGCCGTTTATCTTGTCAACCCTCGCCAAATCAAAGCGTATGGCGAGCAACGATTGCGGCGCAACAAGAGCGACACCGCCGACGCCCGTCTCATCGCTTGTTTCCTAGAGTCAGAACATTCAAAGCTCCTCCCCTGGACAAAACCAACTCCTGACACTCTGCAGATTAAAGAGTTAAGCCGATACGCTGAGTCCATCACCCAGGACAACGCGAGCCTGAAAACAAGATGCGAGATGACAACCAACAAACCAATCTTGCGTTCACTCAAACGCCGCATCAAAGCGCAGGAAAAAGAAATCGCGGATCTTCGCCTGCGCATCGACAAAATCGTCGAAGGAAACGATCTCCTTCATCGCCAACGCGAACTGCTGGCGAGCGTCCCCGGTATTGGTGATATCACCTGTCAGATACTCCTCGCTGAACTCCCTGATCTGGAACTCTTCAGCAGCGCGCGCCAGCTCGCTGCCTGGGCAGGAGTTACTCCCCGGCATTTTGTCAGCGGCACTTCCGGCCGATCCACAACGCCGATCACAAAAATCGGCTCCGCCTATCTGAGACGAGCGCTTTTCATGCCAGCCATGAATGCTCGCGTGTTCAACCCGCTGCTAAAAACGTTCGCTGACGGTCTCAAAGAAAATGGCAAAAAACCAAAGCAAATCATCGTCGCCGTGATGCGAAAACTGCTGCATCAAATTTATGGAATTCTAAAATCAGACACTCCGTATAACCCCGAAAAAAGAGGCATCCAAACCGCACTGTAGCCCTTACGCAATCTAGCGAAACCACCTAAATTACCTTTTGCTTTTCACCGCAGCATCTTGTTCGG
>CAZOUP010000072.1:0-28434 GCA_964583035.1 uncultured Akkermansia sp. | reverse complement strand
ATTTTTAGAGCCCGAGGGGCGGCAGACTCACGAGTATTATGTGAACGGCGTTTCGACCTCGTTGCCGTTTGAGGTGCAGTATGATTTCATCCGCTCCATCGAAGGATTGGAGAATGCCGAAATTATCCGGCCGGGATACGCGGTTGAGTATGACTACTGTCTTCCGACCCAGCTCTACCCGACACTCGAAACGAAGCGGGTTGCCGGTCTCTATTTTGCCGGGCAGATTAACGGGACGTCCGGCTATGAGGAGGCGGCAGGCCAGGGTCTCATCGCCGGGGCGAATGCTGCCCTCAAGGTGGCAGGCAAACCTGACTTCATTCTCGGACGCGACGAAGCCTACCTCGGCGTCATGGTCGACGACCTCGTCACGAAAGGGGTCGATGAGCCTTATCGGATGTTCACGAGCCGTGCCGAGCACCGTCTCCTCCTGCGACACGACAATGCTGATCTCCGTCTTCTTGAGAAAGCGACCGGAAGTGGTTTGATTGACCCGGCGTTCCGTGAGCGTTCCCTCGCAAAAATTGCAAAGGTCGGAGAACTTCGCCGCTGCCTTGAAAATACGCACACCGCAGACGGCTCGCTCGCAAAATGGCTGAAGCGTCCTGAGTCTACCTGGGAGGGTTTCGAGGAGGATCTCAAAGCGAACTATACCGCCGAGATTTGGGAGCAGGTCGAAATCGACGTGAAGTATGAAGGATACATTCGGCGTCAGGCTGAGATGGTTGAAAAGACCCGCCGCCTTGATGGGCGTGAAATTCCCGAGAGCTTCGACTTCACGAACATGCATGGCTTAAAGCGGGAGGCGCAGGTGAAGCTTGAGCACATTCGTCCGAAGACGCTCGGTCAGGCCGCGAGGATCAGCGGAATCACACCGGCAGACATCTCTTTGCTTGCCGTATGGTTGGAAAAAGGGCAACGCTAAGACTGATGCGCTCGCTAGCTCTTTCACTCGTTCTTTTCAGTCTCCTTGTTTCATCCGGGGTCGTCCGTTCCGATGACTACATCCGTTTTCCTGCTGATGATTCTTTTCTTCCCGGCTCGTGGGTTGAGGAGCCGATCATGGCCGTGATTGAACCGCTCGATGCGTCACTTCACGCGGCGGCGTCAGGGATCCTGAACGAAGCGCTCGCGAAGTATCCGGACTCGATTCTGAAGGAATTTCTCGACGGGATCTATGTCGTGGGATCACTTCGATTCTATGATGTCGGTTATGGAGGGACTTACATGGCGAATGCTGAGCGCATCGTTCTCGTCTATCGGGAGAGTTTTGATGCCCGTGGATTTGAGCAGCGCTTTCATCATGAATTCTCGTCGATCCTCTTAAAGAAGAATGAGGAGGCTTTTGAGCCGCTGCGCTGGAAAAAAGGGAACGCTCCCGGTTATGTCTATCGCGCGCCCGGTGTCATCGAGGAGCAGTCAGGTGATCGCTCTGAAGCGACCCGCGTCCTCGCCGCTGAGCAAAAGAAGACGGGTGGCTCCGGGAGTGGATTGTTGAGGCTCGATACGGAACTCATGGCAGAGGGTTTTTTGACGCAATACAATCAGGTTTCGATCGAGCAGGACCTCAATGAAACCGCCGCTCACCTGTTCACGAATCCGAACCTCTGGGATTACTGCCGTGACTACCCGAAGATCGACCACAAGATCGATGTCCTCATCGATTTCTATCGCTCTCTCAATGATACGTTTGATCGCTACTATTTTAGGAGTCTCACCGAAAAGGATGAGCCTAAGCCCGGGAAGACACCATGAATGATATTTCGAAAGAACTGATCCGCCTTGCCCTTCTCGAAGATCTCCGGGAAATCGGCGATCTCACGAGTGAACATTTCGTTGATGAGGCTCACCGTTCCATCGGGAAAATCGTCAGTCGGGACTCCGCTGTCGTCTCTGGAGTTGCCGTGGCTATCGAAGTCTGTCGGCAGGTCGATCCAGATTTGGTCATCACAGAAATCGTGGGTGATGGGGCTCCGGTTGAGAAAGGTGAAGCGGTGCTCGAAATCAGCGGGCCGACACGGTCGATTCTCACGGCGGAGCGGACCGCGTTGAATTTCATGCAGCGGCTTTCGGGGGTCGCGACGGTGACGCGAACTTTCATGGATTTGATCAAGGACACGGAGGCAAAATTGCTCGACACCAGAAAGACGACTCCTGGATTCCGCGAACTCGAAAAGGCAGCGGTTCTCCACGGAGGGGGAACGAACCACCGCATCGGTCTCTACGATGCCGTCATGGTGAAAGACAACCACCTCGCCGCAAACTTGAAGCCGGTCGATCTCGCCGAAAGGATCGGAGAACTGAAAGCGGAAATGCCGGATTTGAAAATCGAAGTCGAGGCGGACCGGCTCGATCAGCTTGCTGCTTTCCTCAGAATTGCCGGTATCGATGTGGTTTTGTTAGATAACATGTCGAACGCGCAATTGATTGAAGCGGTGGTGATGAGAGATGAGGTTGGATCACGCATCCTCCTCGAAGCGAGCGGCGGGGTGAATCTGGAGACGATTGCTGCGATTGCCGAGACCGGTGTCGATTTTATCTCCGTCGGGGCCTTGACCCATTCGGTGCGTTCTATTGATCTCGGGTTGGACCTCGTCGAGCAGGGATGAGTTCAGGAGTTTATGACGGGGTGACTCGCGGCTGGTCGCCGGATCTGGTTCGTCTTTTCCCCGAAGATCGATTTTGTTTTCTCGATCAGACCGGGTCCACCAATGACGATCTTCTCAAGCTGTTGCGTGAGGGAGGGGGAACGCATCTCAGCACGATTCAGGCGGACCATCAGACGTGCGGACGCGGGCGTCGCGGTGACAAGTGGGAAGCACCGGCGGGAACGAATCTTCTTTTCTCAATCGCCCTAAGACTCCCCGCAGACAAATTAATCTGGACGAGACTGCCGCATCTCACCGCCTATATTGTCGGACGTGCGGTCGAGTCGATCCTCCCCGGCGAAGCCCGTCTCCGGGCGAAGTGGCCTAACGACCTCATCGTGGATGGGAAGAAGCTCGGCGGGATCCTTGTGGAAACGGTCATGTCACCGGAACCCTTTGCGGTCGTCGGGGTGGGCTTGAATGTGAACATGAAAAGCGCCGATCTCCCTCCTGAGTTGCAGGAGATCGCGACTTCGATTTATGAATCACTGGGTTGCGAATCAAGCCGCCCTTTTTTGATGGGTCTCATCATTCAGGGCTTCATCGGCGATTTCCCCTCGAAGTTGCTTGAGTTTGAAAAAGTCCGCCTCTGGCTTGAGGAAAGGAGTTTTCTCAAAGGAAAAAAAATTAGGGTGATTTCGACCAGTGAGACTCTCGCGGGAATTTGTCGGGGGTTAGGTTCCGGAGGGGAACTGCTTCTCGAACTCGAATCCGGGGAAATGAAAACGATCATCAGCTCGGAGAAAATAGAGGTCTGTTAGGGTAGCGGAGCTAAAGCCGGGAATTAATTAAGTTGTGTAAATTAATTGGGAAGGTATTCTCAAGACAAACTTGCTTTACACGCCATGGCCGACTTCTTCTTTGCTGACGACTATCGGCTCGACCAGAGTCCGACCCGTGAATTTTACGATACCTTTTTAAAAGGGCTCGTGCACAAGCATAATAATCTCATGGGGGTCATCCAGGGATTCTCCAGCTTGATCCTCTACGATGAGGAGATCAGCGATGAGGTTCGAGAGAGTGCACAGCAGATGCAGGATTCGTCGAAGCAGGCTTCCTCCTTGAATCAAGAGGTCCTCATCTCGGCCGGGTGCTCCCGCTGTGATAATGACACCGTTTCGGTCGGCGATCTCATGACCTTCTGGAAAGACAAAGCCGGGGAAATCTGTCAGACAGCCGGGGTCGATTTGCAGGTGACGCCAAGAGATGGATTGCCAAGAGTGCAGGGCGATGGAGGAAAGCTCAGTGAGATCTTTTTCCACCTCGTGAGGAATGCGGCGGAGGCGGCTGCCGAGGTTTCCGGAGGCTCTGTTGCGGTCGATCTTTTCCCTCCCGGCGAGGCGAGTCCGGGAGCGAATCTTGATCTCTTCGTTCGAAATACCAGTGTCGAGATGAATGATGCAGCGGTGAAGAAAGCGTTTGAGCCTTTCCACACCAGCAAAGGTAGCGAGCACTTTGGCCTCGGCTTAACGACCGCTGCTGTCCTCAGCGGGCAGATGGGAATGCGTCTTGGGCTGCGGCACGCCGACGGCACAACGACGGCCTGGCTCGCGATGCCTCAGGGAGGCTGAAGCGACTTTTCAGGTTGATTCGGTGATTCCGTATTTCTTGGCCTTTTCGCGAACCGTGAGGCGGGAGAGACCGAGCCACTTGGAGGCTTGGCTGATGTTTCCGTCGCTCTTTTTCAAGGCGAGATCGATGAGGGAGGTTTCGACTTTCTCGACCGCGACCTGATGAGCGTTTTCGATTTTGCCCTCGGCGGCCTCGTTGAGGAGCTGACGACAGAAATCTTCGACCGAGTGATTATCGGACCGTGATTGGTCGGGTGGTTCGGTCTCGATGAGAAGCTCTTCGATCATGTCGCGGTCAATCGCATAGCCGCGACTGCGAAGGAGTGCTTTTCGCACGATGTTCTGAAGTTGGCGCACGTTGCCGGGGAGACGGGCGGACTCCAGTCGGGCGACCGCATTCCGCGTCATCGAAACGGAGGCGACCCCAAGTTCGGTTCCGAAGCGGCTCAGGAAAAAATTCGTAAGCAATGCGACATCACCGGTCCGGTCGCGGAGTGGAGGGAGTTTGATCGTGGCGACATTAAGACGGTAGAAAAGGTCCTCACGAAAATCTCCTTCGGAAATCATTTTGTCGAGGTTACGATGGGTCGCGGCAATGATACGGACATCGACCGAAATCTCTTCGGAGCCGCCGACTCTTTGAAAACGTTTCTCCTGAAGAACCCGCAGCATCTTTGCCTGGAGGGCAAGATCGAGATCTCCAATTTCATCGAGAAATAATGTTGCCCCGTTGGCCTGTTCGAATTTTCCAATGCGAGTGCTGACCGCGCCGGTGAAGGCCCCTTTTTCATGACCGAAAAGTTCGGACTCCAATAAGTTTTCAGGAATCGCGGCGCAGTTCACGGTGATGAAGGCCCGGTGGGCGCGATGCCCGTGCTGAAAGAGAGCGCGCGCGACGAGTTCCTTTCCGGTCCCGGTTTCACCCCGGATCAGAACCGTGACCGGAGTCGGAGAGAGTCGACCAAGCGCCTTGTAGACATCGAGCATCGCCCGGCTGTTTCCGACAAGGGAGTCGGCCGTGTCAGTGAGTTGATTCGTCGGATCAATCGCCACTGGCTCGGAAGATTTCTGAGCGCACGTGATCGCCTCTTTCACGGATTTGACGATGTCCGGACCGTGAATCGGCTTCGAGATGAAATCGAAGGCACCCGATTTTACCGCCTCGATCGGCATCCGGCTTTCGGAAGAGGCGCTGACACTGATCACCGCGAGCTGGGGATGCGTCCGATGGACCGCTTTGATTAATCCAAAGCCCTCCCCATCGGCAAAGTCGAGGCTGCTGATCACCGCGATGAAATCGCGATGGTGAATTTCCTCTTCCGCTTCCGAAATCGAGGGGACGGACATGACCCGGAGATCGGTATCACGAAGAGCAACTGCGACCGCTTCGGCGGTTTCGGGATCGTCATCTACCACCAGAAGTCTCTTCGCTTTCGCCATCAGTTGATTCGTGAGTTACCACATACTGGTAAGTTTTTTACCACAAAAAGCGAGTTTAAAGGTTTCGTGAAATTTTAACCCCTTGGTATTCATCACGTTACATAATTGAAATATGCGTTGGCATCTATTTTGCTATTTATGGACACAGCGGTTTAACAAAGAACCCACTTTAAAACATGAAAAAAATCGAAGCCATTATCAAACCCTTCAAACTTGAAGAAGTGAAAGAAGCCCTTACCGAGTCTGGTGTTCACGGAATGACCGTCAGCGAAGTGAAAGGATTTGGACGCCAGAAGGGTCACACGGAGATCTATCGTGGATCTGAGTACACAGTCGACTTTCTTCCCAAGGTAAAGTTGGAGATCGTTGTTGAAGACGGCGATGCTGCTTCCGTGGTCGATACGATCGTTAAGGCTGCTTCCACGAACAAAATCGGTGACGGAAAAGTGTTCGTCTCTTCCATCGAAGACGCGATCCGGATTCGTACCGGAGAGCGCGGTGAAGACGCGATTGCCGTTTCCGGTGAGTAAATCTCCCTAAGCTCTGTGAGACAGAGCCACGCATGAAACCCGGACCATAAAGTGGCTCCGGGTTTTTTTGTGCCGGGTCCTTACCCACTGATCCGGTCTGTGCCGAGATACGGCTGCAAGACCTCTGGAACGAGAATACTGCCGTCCGCCTGCTGGTAGGTCTCGACCAAAGCGACATAAAGCCGCGGAAGAGCCGTGCCGGAACCGTTGAGGGTGTGGCAGAAACGATTCTTTCCGTCTTCGTCTTTAAAGCGAAGCTTCATTCTTCTCGCCTGATAATCGAAGAAATTCGAGCAACTCGAAACCTCAAGGTATGCCCCGTGTCCAGGCGCCCAGACTTCGATGTCGTAGGTCTTTGCCGAGCTAAACCCAAGATCGCCGGTGCAGAGTTCAATTGTCCGGTAGTGGAGGCCGAGTTTCTGGAGTACGATTTCGGCCTCTGCCGTCAATTTTTCGAGGAAATCTCCAGACTCTTCGGGGCGGACAATATTAACCAACTCAACTTTGTCGAACTGGTGCATGCGAATGAGGCCCCGGCTTTCACGCCCCGCTGAACCGGCTTCGCGCCGAAAGCAGGGGGTGTAGGCGGTCAGTTTGATCGGAAGGTCGCTCTGAGCCAGAAGCTGCTCACGATAAAGATTGGTTACTGGAACCTCGGCTGTCGGCGCGAGAAAGAACGATCCGTCTTCAAGTCCATACATATCGTCCTCAAATTTCGGAAGCTGACCGGTTCCAAACATCGAGTCCCGGTTAATGATGAAAGGAGGCGAAACTTCACGGTAGTCGTGCTCCGTCGTGTGAAGATCGAGGAGGAACTGGATCAAGCCGCGTTCGAGGCGTGCCCCCATCCCGGTGAAAGTCACGAATCCGCTGGAGCTGACCCGTGCTCCCAGTTCAAAGTCAAAGAGGCTGTTCTTCTGGCCGAGTTCCACGTGATCGACCGGCTCAAATTCAAAAGACGGCTTTTTGCCCCATTCGCGGATGACGGGGTTCGCGGTCTCGTCCTCACCGACGGGGCAGGCATCATGCGGGAGATTCGGAATCTGCAAAAGGAGTTCGGTCTGACGTGCGTCCGCGGCATCCACTTCCTCGCCGATTGATTTGATCCTTTCGCCGATCTTGCGTACTTCGGCCTCTACCTCGGTGCTGTCCTCCCCCGCTTTTTTTAGAAGGCCGATCTCTTTTGAAATACGATTCCGGTCTGATTGCAGCTGCTGCTTTTCGGTCTCGCCGGAACGACGTTTTTCGTCACAAACGAGGATTTCATCAATGAGCGTCCAGGCATCGCCCCCACGCGTTTTCACACGGGTTTTGATGGCTTCGGGATCGTCGCGAAGAAGTCGGATATCAAGCATGTCGGGCAGAGTGTAACGCAGAGACTCAAAGCGTCAACGGGTCAGGATAAACTGGATCCCCAAAACAACGAGCGGCGGAATCAAGAGCGAGAGATCAGCGACTGCCTGGACGAGGTGCCGTGGAATCTTTTGGCTCCGGTTGATGAGAAGGCAGATCATTGAGGTGCTCAAGACCGAAATCCCGACGGGAGAGACGTCGTTCTGGAGGATGAGATAAATTGCGATAAGGAGGGCGAATAAAGGAAGGAGGATAACCGCCTTCGAACTCCGGTGCCTCGACGAGGAAAAGAATCCAGCGGGGTCATGGTCCCGATCATAGTCCGCTTCGGCCAAAGAAATACGCAGGCAATTTGCGAGGAAGAGCGAGGTAAGTGCCGCAGCAAGAAGCATCCCGTTGGCGGTCGCCCGAAGAGGAGGGACGCTGAGAAAGATCCCCGCGGTGAAACACGCGGCAATCGTCAGCTCTTTCCATGGTCCCGTTGCGAGCCGGGGAAGGAGCCTCCGGAAAAAACGGAACACGATATAATAAGCAGCGGTGGCGGCGGCGATCACGCTACCTCCCCATACCACGGCTGAAGGAAGGAAGGGGAAGCTGCCTGCCGCCACGCCGACTGCGACGAACAAGAGACCAATTAGCAGGGTTCTAAATTTTGCGGTAAAGCGATGCCGCTGCGGGGTGGTCTTGTCGATCACGAGTCCTTTCGTGTCGTAAAGGCGGTCAAAAAGGTAAATTGCCCAGATCGCCGAAAATAGAGCGACGATGGGGTAAACAGGGATCGGCAGGTCTGTTCTGAGCGACCCCACCACGAGCGCCCAGGCCACCGCGACGAGAGGGGCATCCAGACAGAGTAACGAGGGCCATAGGAGGAAATGTCGCTTTTCGTGGTCGATAGCAGAAAAAGGTGAATTCGGAGAAGATTCGAAGATCGTCAATCCAACAGGGAATTTACTTTATTCTCCGGCAATCCTCGTGCTGATTCACTGCCATACTCATGGAAGCATCCCAACCGAAAATTTACGCCCTCATTCTTGCCGGCGGCAGCGGGACCCGTTTCTGGCCTCTAAGTCGGAATGCGCGCCCGAAGCAACTCCTGAGCCTCTTCGACGAAGAGACCTTGATTGAGAAGGCGGTGAATCGTCTCGAGGGATTGGTCCCTCCTGAGCAGATCCTTGTTCTCACCAATGAGGTCCAGCGTGAAGGCGTCATTGCCGCCCTTCCCGGCCTACCTCCGGAGAACGTCGTCGCCGAACCGGCCCGCCGCGACACCGCCCCCGCGATCGCCCTCGCTGCGGGATGGATCGCAGCAAGGGATCCGGAAGCGATCATGATCGCCTTGCCGGCCGATCAACTCGTCGTCAAAGAAGAGGCCTTTCGACAGGTTCTGGAAGCGGCGGCGAAAGCGGCATTTGATCACGAGGCGATTGTCACTCTCGGGATTAAACCAACCTGGGCCTGTCCCGGGTATGGATATATTGAACGGGGCGGGGCGGTTACCTCGCTCGATCTTCCTCACGGGTTTGTCGCCCATGATGTGATCCGATTTCGTGAAAAACCATCGCCGGAAGTCGCTGAAGCGTATCTCGCTGACGGAAGCTTTTCATGGAATGCCGGCATCTTTATCTGGAGCATTCCCACAGTGATCCGGGAACTTTCAGAACATTGTCCACCGCTTGCTGAATTTGTAAATCAGCTCACTACCGCCGAGGACTTCGGATCAACCGTCGCGGAGCGGTTCCCGGTCCTCGACAAGATATCGATCGACTACGCCCTCATGGAGAATGCGAAAAGGATTCTCAACATCGAAGCGGATGTCGGGTGGGATGACGTGGGAGGCTGGCCGTCGGTGGCCAAGTATCTCGAAAATGACGCGAATGGGAATGCTCACCGCGGACCACTCATTTCGGTCGATGCTCAGCGAAACATTGTCTTCTCGATTGAGGGGGCTCCAATACCGGCTCTCCTCGGGGTCAGTGATCTTATTGTCGTGCAAACGGCAGACGCTCTCCTCGTTGCTGACCGGAATGATGCCGACCAGATTAAGAAGCTTGTCGATATTTTGCCGGAGGGTCTTCTCTAGCGGGAATGAGCGATTGGGTTCGGGCGCTTGGAATCGATTATGGCACGGTCAGGATAGGTCTTGCTGTGAGTGATGATCTCGGGTTTCTCGCCCACCCCCTTGAAACCGTCTCCGGGGAAAATCCTGACAAGGCCGCCACCGAGATTGCGAAAATCGTTCGTGAAAGGAAAATCAAGGATCTCGTGATCGGTCTCCCCCTCCATACCAACGGTGACGAAGGGAAAGCAGTGAAAAAGGTAAGGGCGTTTGCGGAGCGGCTTCGTTCTGAAGTCGAGGCAACGATCAGGTGGCATGAAGTCGATGAGCGCTACACGACGATGATGGCGATGGAAAAGCTCCATTCAGCAGGACGCAACGAGAGGAACTCGCGCAAGATCATTGATCAGGCGGCTGCCGTCGAGATCCTCCAGAAATGGCTTGATGAGCGAAGCCCCTCGTCGGATGCGGCTTTTGCAGGTGACAGTTTCTAAGGTGGATTTCTCCAGGATCTGAACGGATCATTCCGGATGCAGAACGACAAGGTCGAAAAAGTCGGGGTGATTGGACTTGGGATTATCGGGAGCCGCATTGCGGAAGTGCTTCGCGAGAGTGGTCGGCAGGTCTATGTGTGGAGTCGAACGCCGCGACCGGAGCCCAACTTTCTCAGTTCCCCTGCTGAGATCGCAGAACTCGCCGATAGCATTCAATTGTTTGTCCCGAACGGCGAAGCTCTCGTTGAAGTCGTCAGCGCGATGAAAGATTCCCTTTCGAAGCGGCACACGGTTATTAATAACAGCACCGCCGACCCCGACTCTGTGGTGGAAGCTTTTCAGATTGCCAAGGAAGCAGGCGCGACATTCCTCGATGCACCGTTCACGGGGAGTAAGGACGCGGCGGCAAAGGGGGCCCTTGTCTATTACGTCGGAGGAGACCCGGCGACACTCGATGCGTCGAGAGCGCTCCTTGAAGCTTCATCGAAGGAAATTCTTTATGTGGGTCGGGTCGGTGAAGCGACGGTCCTGAAACTGGCAACCAACATGATTTCTGCGGCGACCATTGAAGTGCTTTCGGAAGCATTGGGTCTCGTCACCGCCGCTGGAATCGATCCGGCAAAGCTCTCTGAAGCGATCGCTCAGAATGCCTGCGGTTCGACGCTGACGGGAATGAAGCTGCCGACGATGATCGCCGGGGACTACGAGACGCACTTCTCTCTAAAGCACATGTTTAAAGACGCGCAGTATGCTCTCAGCCTTGGAAAGCGGCTTGGGATTGAGCTTCCCGCGCTTTCAACAACCGCAAGCGTCATGTTCCGGACGATGCAGAAAGGTCATGGGGACGATGATTATTCTGTTCTCGCCGCCAAATATCAGCCCAAAGGTATTAAGGAAGAGAAAGGAGCCAAGTCATGATCATCGCTGATTTTCCAAGGGGCAGCTGGGTTCACCTTAAAAACAGGGCCATCTTCAGAATTAGCGGCCCCGACCGGGTTCGCTATTTGAATGGTCAGGTCACCAACGATGTCGCCGGCCCGCTGGACAAACGGGCCATTGGCGCTTGCCTCTGTTCGCTAAAGGGAAAGGTGGAATTCCTCGTCTGGATCTCCGAGATGGGAGATTACCTTATCCTCGATGGTCAGATCGATCAGCGGGAAGAGCTCGCGATGAGGCTTGATCGGTATCTGATCGCAGACGATTGCGAGATCACTGACATCACGGATGAACTCTCGCTCGTTCACCACTTTGATCCGACGGCAGGCGGGGTTCAATCCCGGCGAAGCAATCAGGAGGGATACGATCTCTTTATGAAGGCAGGAGATCCGCCCGTCACATCCGGACCCGAAATCTCGCCGGAAGACTTCGCGATACAGCAAGCCCTCGCTTTGATTCCTGAATACCCAACCGAGATCACCGGTAATGAATTTCCCGCTGAATTGGGCATTGATCAATGGGCCGTAGACTTCCATAAGGGCTGCTACCTGGGGCAGGAAGTGATTTCCCGCATCAGAAGTGTCGGGAAGGTAAAGCGCTCTTTAATTCTCGGACGTGCTGAAACTCAACTACAACAAGACTCAAAGGTGAGAACAGAGGCTGGAGTCAAGGGGTGTGTGACAAGGCTCATTAGGGCCAATCAGGAAAAAAATTCGCTTGCTCTATGCCTCATTAATGAAGCTTCTCGATCAGCTGGGGGCCCTGTGCCACAACGAGTTGAAGCGATTTCCGACTGATGAATCAAAGATTAAAACGTCGAAAAAAACACTTTATTAGAAAAAAGATGAATAATTTTCTGTTGCGGAGTGAGAACAAATCATTAATGGTCATCTTGGGTCTTAGCAAAGCGATCTCCTATCAGCATGAAGCTGGCATGGTAACTGCTAAACGAGGACTCAGGATCTTACGATCTACGAAAACAGGTTATTACGACCACATCTCAAACCAAGGGAGTTAACATTATTATGAAAAAAGCAATCATTGTTGCAACAATCAGTGCACTCACGCTCGGCGTGAATGCAGGAGACTGGGGAAAGGCGCCGATTCCGGACAAGACCCCAATTGAAGAGTGCGTCGACATCGGCGGTTCTATCAGCGCAGGATACGAGACAGACTACATCTTCTACGGTGCCCGTTTCGCTCGTGACAGCGTTTGGACCGACGTGAACTACTCATTCGACAATTTCATCGTTCCAATCAACGTTGGCGCATGGTATCTCAACGGTATCAACGGTGCAGGTGCTACTGCATACGATGAGCTCGATCTCTACATTGCTGCTGAGCTCGGAACCTTCGCTGGTTTTGACGTGAGCCTCGGTTACACACACTTCTTCTTCCCTGAGTCAGGTGCAGGAAGTTATGGCGAGATCGGACTCGACATCAGCCGTTCACTCGGTTTTGTCGACTTCGCTGCTGAAGCTAACTATGCCCTCATCGAAGGTCTTGCAGGTGGCGCACAAAGCGGAGCTTGGTATTATGCTGCTGGAATCGAGAAGACTTTCGGTCTCACCGATTCGATCAGCCTTGTTCTTGGAACTGGAATCGGATACTCCGATAACTACTTCCAGATCGGTGGATTCCTTGGTAGCGGTAACACGACCGACAGCGGTTGGAACCACTACTATGCAACAGCATCGCTTCCTATCGAGCTTAACTGCCGCGCAACACTCACTCCTTACATCGGATACTCCGGTGCACCGGACACATGGGTTGTTGACGGATACCAGGGCCTCGGCAATGGAACTTCACAGTCAGACATCCTCCACGGTGGTGTCTCCCTCAGCGTTTCTTTCTAAGTTACGTTACGAAGGTTAAAAAATTTATTTAAACCTTGGTGTAAATCGCCTTCCGTTCGCGGGAGGCGATTTCTTTTTGTACACGCGTCGCCGATTCTTCGGTTTAGAATAAGCGATGGAGGAAACGACCGTTCACGTGCTGATTGATGGCGCGACAAGTGATCTGACGTTCAGTTATTTGATCCCTCAAGGTCTTGAGGTGTCGCCCGGACAGCGTGTCCGGATTCGTCTTCGGAACCGACCGGCGATTGGAACCGTTACCTCAATTGAAACCATCGATACGGCAACACTCGGTTATGCGTTGAAGCCGATCGAGGGTGTGGTTGCCGAGGAGCCATTTCTCACGCCCGGACTGATCAAGCTCGCTCATTGGATCTCGTCCTTTTATCTCGCCCCGGTTGAAACGGTAATCCGTTCGATGCTTCCGAAGCCATCCCGCGGCGAGCACGAAAAACGGAAGAAAGAAAAGTTCGCGGAACTCACTGCCGCAGGGAAAAGCGTCGGGACCGCAGGAACGAAGCCCTCGTCGAAGCAGCGGGAAGTGCTGGATCTACTACTTGAAAAAGGGACCGTGGCCCTTGCCGCCTTGACTGGTGAGCACGGCCTCTCCCGATCATCGATCAAATCTCTGGAAACCAAGGGGTTTCTCGAAATTAACGAGCGGATCGTAAGCCGGGATCCTCTCAAAGACATTGAGTATGTCGCCAATAGCGCCCTGGAGTTGAATCCCGAGCAAGCCGTGGTCCTCGAGTCCTTATTGGAGGCGGGGCGAAAGATCGAAGCAGGCGGGACAGTGAAGCCTATTCTACTCTACGGTGTCACCGGGAGCGGAAAGACGGAGGTTTATCTGCAGGCGATTCAGGAAACGATTCGGGAGGGGAAGGGAGCCATCGTCCTTGTCCCGGAAATCTCCCTTACACCTCAGACGGCGGACCGGTTTAAGCAGCGTTTCGCCGATATTCAGGATCAGGTGGCGATTCTTCACAGCAATCTTTCGGAGGGGGAGCGTCACGATGAGTGGCGGAAAGTGCTCGATCAGAAGGCGCGCATCGTCATTGGGGCCCGAAGCGCCATCTTCTCCCCCATGCAGAATCTTGGCCTTATCGTTGTCGATGAAGAGCATGAGAACTCCTATAAGCAGGACATCATTCCGCGCTATCAGGCGAGAGATATTGCCGTCGTTCGCGCCATGATCGAGAAATGCCCCGTTCTTCTTGCGAGCGCGACGCCTTCGCTTGAATCGTGGAACAACACGCTCAGTGGGAAATATGATCTCGCGACGATGAGTAAGCGGGTTGATGATCAAAAGCTTCCCTTGATTCGCATTATCGACATGCGTTTGGAGTCGAAGAAGGTGCAGTCCGGGCCGGCGATTCTTTCAACCAAGCTTCGACAGTCCATCGAACAGCGTCTCGCGGACGGAGAGCAAACGATCCTTTTTCTCAACCGACGTGGCTTCGCCCGAAACATCCTCTGTCCGGAGTGCGGTTTTGTCTCGAACTGTCGCCACTGCGCCACAACGATGACGCTCCATCGCGGAGAGGATCGTCTTATTTGTCATATCTGTGGATTCTCAATGCTCCCGCCAACGAGATGCCCTGAGTGCAGTTCGCGATCCATCGTCAATGCGGGCTATGGCACGGAACGGGCGGAAGAGATCCTCCGGAAAGTCTTCCCCGACGCGAGAATTACTCGTATCGATACCGACTCAATGCGGAAGAAGAATCAGCTCCGCGACACGCTCAATGACTTTCGGGCGAAGAAAATCGATATCCTTCTAGGCACGCAGATGATTGCTAAAGGACTTCATTTTCCCAATGTGACGCTGGTCGGAATCCTGAACGCTGACGTTGGGTTGCACATTCCCGACTTTCGCGCGGGAGAAAGAACCTTTCAGCTCTTGACGCAGGTAGCCGGTCGCGCCGGCCGCGGAGAGCTCGAAGGGGAGGTAGTAGTCCAAACCTACACGCCTCATCATCCCTCGATTCAGCATGCGCGGCATCATGATTTTGAGGGATTTGCGGAACAGGAACTCGTGATGCGTCGGCAATTCGGCCATCCGCCATTCCAGCGCATGGTCCTCGTGACGGTTCGTTCCGTCCATCAGGAGCGGGCTGAATTTTCGCTCAAGACTCTGCATGCCCGGCTGAAACGAAATCTCCCGGCAGGAATGTCTTTGACTGAGCCTTTGCCTTCTCCCCTCGTGAAGTCCCACGATCAATGGCGATTCCAGATTATTCTGAAAGGGGCCAATCCTCGAGGCATGGCGGCGCATATTCGAGGAGTGGCAAAAGAACTGACTTTCCCCTCTGATGTCATTGTGACTTACGATGTTGATCCCTACTCCATGGGATAATGCTATTATGAACAGTTTTTCTTGCGAAAAGATTTGCAATGAGTGGAAAAATTGAAGATTAATGGGGCATGGCGTTGTCCTGTGTCTATTCAGGCGCCCTTGTCGGTGTCGATGCGGTTGGAGTTGAGATCGAGGTGAATGCCTCCGATTCCGGCAAGGTCGATATCAAGCTGGTTGGTCTACCCGACGCAGCGGTCCGCGAGAGTGTCGATCGCGTTACGACAGCGATCAAAAACAGTGGTCTCCGCTGGCCCGCAAAAGCGATCACGATCAATCTCGCTCCGGCCGACATCAAAAAAGAGGGGCCGAGTTATGACCTTCCGATCGCGATCGGAATGGCGTCACTCGATGGAGAGCGGAATGGAAAGCTCAAAGAAGACGCGTTGGAGAAGTGTGCCGTGGTAGGGGAATTGGCTCTTGATGGCCGGGTGAGACCGGTCAAGGGGATCCTCTCGCTGACGCTCCAGGCGAAGAAATCGGGCCGAAAAGCCATCCTCGTGCCGAAAGAGAATGCCGTCGAGGCTAGCATTGTTGACGGGATCTTTGTTTATGGTGTCAGCTCACTCCGTGAAGCCTACGATTTGCTCGCCGGCAACGGGAACATCAGCCCGCAGAAACTCGACCGGGCCGAGTTTTTTAGTACGAAAAGGGTCTATCCCGTCGATTTCGACGAAGTGAAGGGTCAGGCTCACGCGAAGCGCGCGCTCGAAGTGGCGATGGCGGGTGGACACAATCTCCTGATGTTGGGGAGTCCGGGGACAGGGAAATCGATGCTTGCAAAGCGACTCGTCACCATTCTCCCAGCCATGATGGAGGACGAGGCCATTGAAACGACGAAGATTCACAGTGTTGCCGGATTGGTCGACGGTAAGCAGAGTTTTCTGGCCACGCGCCCCTTTCGTTCTCCGCACCACACGATCTCCGACGTGGGCCTTCTCGGTGGAAGCAGTAATCCGACGCCTGGCGAGGTCAGTCTCGCGCACAACGGGATTCTTTTTCTGGATGAATTGCCCGAATTTCGACGATCTACTCTCGAAGTGCTTCGTCAGCCGCTTGAAGACGGACATGTCACCATCTCACGTGCCGCTGGAAAGTTTACCTTCCCGAGTCGGTTCAGTCTTGTCGCGGCAATGAATCCCTGTCCCTGCGGCTATCTCGGTGATCCATCGAGAGAATGCCGGTGTTCACCCGGGCAAATTGAAAAGTATCGTCAGCGTATCAGTGGACCACTCCTTGATCGGATTGATCTCCATATCGATGTTCCCGCTGTGAACTACAAGGAATTGCGCTCTGAGTCGAGCAGTGAATCCTCCGAGGTCATCCGCGAGCGGGTCGAGGAGGCGCGGTCAGTTCAATTGGAGAGGCTCGTTTCTTTTCCCGGTGTTAACTGCAATGCTGACATGGGTAATCGTCAGGTTTCAACGTTTTGTCAGCTCGACAAGCGAAGTGAAAGCACCTTGGAGCAAGCCATGGAGACGCTTAATTTCAGTGCGAGAGCCCATGATCGCATTCTAAAAGTCGCCCGGACTCTTGCGGATCTTGAGGGGGAGATGGAGATCAAGGAGATTCATGTGCTTGAAGCGATTCAATACCGGACTCTGGATCGGAATCTTTGGTCTTAGCCAAAAAGATTGAATAAAAGAGGCCGAGGGGGCGTCTACTCACTGTTCCCCCCTGGAACATGCCCTCCCGCCCCGGAGGGTCAAACTGGTAACCTCCCCTGATTATGAAGAAACTGATTGCTCTGACCGCCGCTGTAGCGGCTTCCCTCTTCCTCCTTGCTCCGACTTCTGCGGAAGCCGGCACTTACCGGTCCAAGGTGATCGGCAGTTGCGGCGGATGTGGTGGCCACATTCACTCATTTTACCGCCCGGTGCGCTTGGCCTGCGGAAATATCGGCTACTCTTGGGTGCCTTCCTATCACCAGAACTGCGGACGGGTCTCCTCCCACCGGTCAATCAGCCGGTTTCCGTCGAGTTCCTATGTGCGCCGGAGCTATGTTCCCCGCACCCACGGATTTACCTCACGCAGCTACAGTTCCCGTGGATCGGGCATTTCAATTCAATTCGGAAGCAGCCGTGGTTTTTGCCGCTGAGCTAGCTCCCTCCCTTAACTGTTTTCAGAGAAACGCTCCGCTCCGGCGGGGCATTTCTTGTTTTACCGACGCTGGAAAAGCAATTTTGTCATTTCCTTCACAAAGATTGCTTGCGAAAAGGTGATTTAGAATTTAAGAATCCATCCCTTCGCGCTGGAACCTTTTCGGTTTCAGCCCCGGTTGCTCGGGTGGCGGAATTGGTAGACGCGCAGGATTAAGGATCCTGTGGGGCGACCCGTGGGGGTTCGATTCCCCCCTCGAGCACTTTTTAACCCGGATGACTGTGAGCACGATTTCCTCTGATTCACCCTCCGCGATCTTAACGGTCTCCTGCGATGATCAACCCGGTATCGTCGCTTCTGTTTCGGAGTTCCTTTTCCAAAACCGCGGAAACATTGTTGATATTGATCAGCATGTGGATCGAGAGGCGGGAATTTTCTTCATGCGCGTCGAGTGGGAAATCGACGGATTCTCCGTTCCCCGCGACGAAATGGAGACGGCGATCAAGCCCCTCGCGGAGAAATTCGCGATGCGCTGGGCGCTCTACTTTTCCGATGTGCGGCCCCGGGTTGCCCTTTTCGTGACGAAGGACAATCACTGTTTTTACGATCTGCTCTCCCGCCACGAGAGCGGAGAGTTGCCGATGGGGATCCCGCTTATCGTGAGCAATCGTGAAGATCTTAAGCCGGTTGCCGAGCGCTTCGGGATTCCGTTTCATCATTTCGTGATTACCAAAGATACCAAGGCAGCTCAGGAAGCAGCCGAGATCGCGCTGCTGAATGAGCATGGCATTGATCTCGTGATCCTCGCCCGTTACATGCAAATCCTCAGTTCGCAGATGACGGAGGCCTTTCCGCATCGGATCATCAATATCCACCACTCCTTTCTGCCGGCGTTTCCGGGCGCCCGTCCCTACCACTCGGCTCACAAGCGGGGTGTGAAGCTGGTCGGCGCGACGAGTCACTACGTGACTGAGGAACTCGACGAGGGACCGATCATCGCCCAGGGCGTCACTGCGGTTTCCCACAAAGACTCCGTTCACGATTTTGTCCGCAAAGGGCGCGCCCTTGAGCAGAGCGTGCTTTCCCGTGCGGTTTGGCTCCATCTCAATCGCCGGACGCTCGTACACGAGAACCGCACCGTCGTTTTCGGATAAACCTTTCCGCGTCCGTTTTCTGGCAATGCCTCAAATTCGACGTAAGATCGCCCATGGCTCAAAAATTCCAGACCCTGCCGGGGTTCCGCGATTTCTACCCTGCCGAATGTGCCGCGAGGAACTACGTCTTCGACACGTGGCGTCGCGTGGCTCGTCGCTATGGCTTTGTCGAATATGAAGGCCCTATCCTTGAGCCGACCGATCTCTACCGGAAAAAAAGCGGTAATGAGATCGCGAATCAGCTCTTTTGTTTTGAGGACAAAGGCGAGCGCGATGTTTCGATGCGCCCGGAGTTAACTCCGACTCTCGCGCGGATGGCGGCAGCAAGGCAGCGTGATTTCAAAAAGCCTCTCCGTTGGTTTTCGATCGGGCAGTTCTTCCGCTACGAGAAGCACCAGAAAGGTCGCGGTCGTGAGTTTTATCAGTTCAACTGCGATATTCTTGGAGAGGAATCTGTCATTGCCGATGCCGAACTCATGGCGCTCGCAATTGATTTGATGCTCGAACTCGGGTTCACGGCGCAGGATTTCAAAATCCGCATCAGCGACCGTCAGGCATGGGTTTCTTACGCCATTGATCAGGGAGTTGATGAAGATTCGCTCACTGACTTTCTCCAGATTGTCGATAAGATGGAGAGAACTCCTCCGGAGAAAACAGAGGAGAAGCTGCAGCCACTGGGGCTTTCTCTCGCCGGGATTGAAAAATTCATCAGCTCCGGTGCCGAAGCTTCCGAGTCATTGCAGGCCGTCCTCGCTAACCTCAAGGCTCGCGGACTCTCGGATTTTGTAGAAGTCGATCTCGGGATTGTCCGGGGCCTGGCCTATTACACCGGCCCTGTTTTTGAAATCTTCGATATCGGTAAGGGCATGAGAGCCGTTGCCGGAGGCGGTCGCTACGATCAATTAATCGGCTTGATCGGCGGCGTCGAAATGCCTGCCTGCGGCTTCGCGATGGGGGACATGGTCATCACTGATTTAGTTCGCGAGACTGAAACGCCTGCCACTCTTCTTGAGGCTGCCGTCATTGCTGAACAGTCGGTGGATGTGTATGTCGTCGAGGCTGACCCAACGAGGAAAGACGCGACCGCAGCGGTGGTTCAATCACTCCGCTCTGACGGCTTCAGCGTTCAGTATGCCTTCGGTGACATGAAAGTCGGAAAGCAATTTCAGACGGCAGAACAATCCGGGGCGACCCATGCAGTCGTGGTCGGGGCTGAGTTCCCTGAGGTCGGGATCAAAGATTTGGCGGACCGAAGTGAGGAAAGGGTCTCTTTCGAAGCGCTTGGAGCGGCGTTAAAGCGCTATAAAGCTTCGTAAATCTCAAGTATTTCCGGTTTAGGTTGGAGAGTAATCTGCTACATTATGGCCACCGGTTGTTCGCCGGATGAAACCATGACAAAAACGACTGCCATCGTCTTCTTTTCCATCATTGCGGTGGGACTCGTGATCTCCTATTTCACCCTCGACCGCGTTGCGAAGCCCGTCGAGGTTCCGAACGAGGCAGTGGCGGAGGAAAAGCCGATGCCTTCGGAGCCGGATGTCGCGGAGTCCGGGCCAAAAATTGACGCGCCCGCTGCGGGGAAGCCGGTGAAAACCGAAGCCGTGGAGGCGAAGAAAGAAGGATTTGCCTCACCCGCCGTTGCGATGAAAGCACTCGCGCGGGCGATTGGAGAAAAGAATTTTGAAGCGTTTACCGCACTGGTCGGAGAAGACGCGGTTGCCGAACCGATCCGTGAGGAAGTGAAGGCTCTCATTGAGTCGCCGACTTTCTCCCTCAGTGAAAAGAAGCCATTTTCTGAGATCTCAAAGTCAGCAACCCTCGTCCGTTGGGCCTTGAATTTTGAAAGTGCCACCGGCACTGTGCCGGATGCCCCTGCCTTCCGGCAACTTTACGCTGATCTTGCAAGCCTCGGGGACAAAGCTGTCGATTTTGAAAAGATCAGCCTGCCTCTCCTGCCCGATGCAGTTGAGGGCACCGAGGTGTTACCCGGGTCGATCACCGGGGATCGACCGGTTGCGCCGCAAGTGCTTCCTGATGATCCTCTCACGATTGCCCACACTTTTTCAAAGGCAGTTATCTCCAGGGATTTCCGAGTCGCGCGGGCACTCGCTGATCCTGAAAAAGTGACCGACGAGCGGGTCGCGGCTCTCATGATTGCCGTTGAAGAAGGAGGCTTCGATCTGAAAGAGGATCGCCCCCTTGTCGTTACTCTCTCACGCGAAGACATTACCTGGGTCCTCACCCGCGTCACCTCGGGTGAGATTTCGTCAGAGTTTGCCCTCGAGCTCGGGCAGGATGCAGGAAAATGGAAAGTTGGTGGACTCACCTTTTCCAAAGTCCTCTCCGCCCTCGCTGATCAGGCCGGCGGTGGCGATGTCGCTTACAGCCCTATTGTTGAAGACCCTACCGGCGGTGATTCGCTCGTTCTCTACTTTGAGTTTGATAACGAAGGCGTGACGCCTCGTGCGCAGCGCCAGCTCGGGATTATTGCGGACATCCTCAGTCAGGGGGCTGAGCGCGTCATCCGAATCAACGGGCATGCCGATGCCCTTGGCACCGATCATTACAACAAAGGACTCAGCGACGGACGGGCCGAGTCAATTCGCATGGCGCTTATCGACATGGGTGTCGCCCCTGCTCAGGTCATCACCGAAGCCTTTGGCGAAACCAAGCCGCGCCGACCGAACTTTAATCCTGACGGGACCGATAATCCGACGGGACGTTCTCAGAATCGGCGTGCGGAGGTCTACCTCGACTTTTAGTCCGAACTGAACAGGGTTGGGTCGCTGACTTGACCCTGTTTAATCGAGCGAAAAAAAGGCGCTTTCAGGTATCGATTGTGCCGGGTAAATCTCAGGTTCGATCTTGACCTGCCATCCCGTCAACGTAAGTTGCGCCCCTCGCTAACGAGACGCGTCGCAGTTGCATGAATATCCACGAATACCAGGCCAAGGAACTCTTTGAAAAATTTGGCGTCGCCACCCCGAAAGGGAAGGTCGCCGACACTGCGGAGGAAGCGAGAGCCGCCGCCGCCGAACTCGGAGATGAGATCGTGGTGAAAGCTCAAGTTCATGCCGGGGGAAGGGGAAAAGGAACGTTTAAGAATGGTTTCCAAGGCGGCGTGCACGTCGTTAAAAATGCTGACGAAGCAGCCGATGTCGCTTCGAAAATGCTCGGGCAGACTCTCGTCACCCACCAGACCGGCGAGGAAGGCAAGCTCGTCAGCAAAGTCATGGTCGCGGATGCGGTCGATATCGAAAAGGAATACTACCTTGCGATCCTCATGGATCGTGAAAGCCGCTCACCGGTCATCGTTGCGAGCACCGAGGGTGGTGTGAACATCGAGGAAGTCGCCGAACACACACCGGAGAAAATTCACAACGAAGTGATTCATCCGCTCCTGGGACTTCAGCCTTACGAAATCCGGAATCTTTCGGCGAAGCTCGGATTTTCCGGCGACACCGCGAAGCAGTTTGGAGGACTTCTTAAGTCGCTCTACAATCTTTTCATTTCCTGCGACTGCTCCATGGTCGAGGTCAACCCCCTCGTGACGACGCCGGATGGTCGTGTCATGGCCCTCGATGCGAAGTTCGATTTCGACGACAACGCTCTCTATCGTCACCCCGAGATTGCGGCCCTTCATGATCCCACGGAGGAAGATCCTCGCGAAGTTGAGGCAGCCAAGTTCGATCTTAACTACATCGGTCTCGATGGAAATATCGCCTGTCTCGTCAATGGAGCCGGACTCGCGATGGCGACGATGGACATCATTAAGCAAAGCGGCGGCGAGCCGGCAAACTTCCTCGACGTGGGGGGCGGTGCGACGCAGGAGCAGGTTCGCAATGCGTTTAAAATCATCCTCAGCGATCCGAACGTGAAAGGAATCCTCGTGAACATTTTCGGTGGGATCATGGATTGCGATGTTATCGCGAAAGGAATCGTCGCTGCTTGTGGCGAAGTCGATCTCAACATCCCGCTCGTGGTTCGACTCGAAGGCAACAATGTTGCCGCCGGAAAAGCGACCCTCGCGAGTTCCGACGTTAATCTTATCGCGGCGGACACTCTCGCTGACGCAGCGCAGAAAGCTGTTGCCGCCATCGCCGTTTAATCAGGACTTTTACATTATTTTCTCATGGCTATTCTCGTTGACGAAAACACGAAAATCCTGGTTCAGGGCATTACCGGATCATTTGGCGGGCGCCATGCGCAGCTCAGCCTCGACTACGGCACAAAACTGGTTGCCGGAGTGACCCCGGGTAAAGGCGGACAGAAGTTTGCCGATACCGTTCCGATCTTTGACACGGTCGGACAGGCGGTCGCGGAAACCGGAGCGACCGTGAGCACGATCTTTGTTCCGCCTCCGTTCGCGGCTGATGCGATCCTCGAAGCAGTCGATGCCGGCGTCGAACTCGTCGTCGCGATTACGGAAGGAATTCCAGTCATGGACATGATGAAGGTCCGCGCTGCCATGGTCGGAACGAAGACCCGCCTCATCGGGCCGAACTGCCCCGGTATCGTCACCCCCGGCACCGGTGAAAATTCTCACGGAGGTTGCCGCATTGGCATCGCTCCCGGCTACATTCATAAGCGCGGCAAGGTCGGCGTCGTTTCCCGGAGTGGCACGCTCACCTACGAGGCGGTCTACCAACTCACCAGTCTCGGTCTTGGCCAGAGCACTTGTGTCGGCATCGGCGGTGATCCGATCAACGGCACTTCGCACCTCGACATCATGAAGATGTTCAACGAAGACCCTGAGACCGAAGCGATCATCATGATCGGTGAAATTGGCGGCACCGCTGAGGAAGAGGCCGCAGCCTGGGCCAAAGAGCATTGCAAGAAGCCCATCGCCGGATTTATCGCCGGAGCGACCGCTCCTCCGGGACGGCGCATGGGTCACGCCGGGGCGATTGTTTCCGGTGGTAAAGGAACCGCTGAGGCGAAGATCACGGCAATGCGGGATGCCGGAATCGAGGTCGCGGATAACCCATCCGACATGGGCGCTGCCCTCGTTCGCGCGATGGGCTGAAGGAGTTTTGTGAATCGAAGCTCGATTTGAGTTTCAATACGTAGTTTAAGAGGATTAGAATAACTGAGATGTCGGAAAAACCGGAATATGCCAAGGGACTCGCGGGAGTCATCGCTAATGAATCATGCCTGAGCGACGTTCAGGGCCAGGAAGGTGTCCTTCGCTATCTCGGTTACAACATCGACGACCTCGTTGAGAACTGCACTTTTGAAGAAGTCACTTACCTCCTTCATCGTCGCAAACTTCCGACCGAAGCCGAGCTCGACGTCTTTACGAAAAAGCTTCGCTCTGAACGCCATCTTCCGCAGGGTATTATTGATTTTATTCTTGCAGCACCCAAAGACGCGCTCCCTATGGAAGTGCTGCGCACCGGGGTCAGCATGTTGGGGATGTATGACAATCGCGGCGACGACCAAAACTACGAACTCAACGAAGAGCGGGCCATTGCGATTTGCGCGCAGATGCCTTTGATCGTGGCCTACTATCACCGAGCCCGTCAGGGACTCGACCTACCTCCCGTTCGCGAAGACCTTTCGGAAGCGGCTCACTTTCTTTATCTTATCAGTGGCGAGGAGCCGAGCGCTGAAGCGACCAAGACTCTTGACGTCGCCTACATCATTCACGCTGATCACGGCATGAATGCTTCGACTTTTAGTTCGCGCGTCACGGTCGCGACGCTCTCTGACATGTATTCCGCGATCACTTCGGCGATCGGAACGCTCAAAGGCCCGCTTCATGGTGGTGCCAACGAAGGTGTCATCCACATGCTTCAGGAAATCGGCAGCCTCGATAAGGTCGATGCCTACGTCGAAGATTGTCTCGCGAACAAGAAGAAGATCATGGGAATCGGGCACCGCGTCTACCGCGTCCTTGATCCCCGTGCTCCGCACCTCCGCAAGATGGCGATCAAGCTCACCGAAGAGCTGGGCGAGACCAAGTGGATCAAGATGTCCGAGCGAATCGCTGAGATCATGAAAGAGCGGAAAGGCCTCAACGCCAACGTCGATTTTTACTCGGCGACCGTTTATTACTCACTCGATATCCCGACCGATCTTTTCACCCCGATCTTTGCGATTTCCCGCGCCGCCGGGTGGACTGCGCAAGTGCTCGAGCAGCTCGAAGACAACCGCCTTTATCGTCCGCTGACCTATTACACTGGTCCGACGACAGATCAGCCGGTGCCTCCGATGTCGGAGCGTTGAATTTTCGATTCAGCAAATTTCGGGAAAAAGTCACAGTTTGTGCCGGGGCCCTTTTCATTTCCCTGATTGATCAGCTGGGATTCGAAGCGAGAAATGGCCGCCATCCGCCGAGATGGCTGATGTCGGAGGAGCCCTCGGGAACCGCTGATTCGCAGATGAAGCCGGTGACGATCTTTCCGTTGGCGAGCGTTAGTTTTCCGAACCCGAGCGGACCTGGAATTGCGGCGACGAAGGAGCCGAATTGATCAGCGGGAATCGCCCAGCTTTCGACGGCGATGGCGACACCTTCACCTGCTCCTTTTCGGATGAGGCCGGGACGAGGAGGGAGGCCGTGCTCAGCGGGGAGGGCGAGGAGTTGGTAGTCGGGAGCGGTTTCATCCTCGCGGAGAAAGTAGGCACCGCGATCTGTGAGCTGGTGATTTAGGGGAAGGCTTCGCATGTGTGCCCCGCAGACGACGACCTCGATCCAATCATGGGGGATGTTTGTTTCGGTCGAGGTAGTTCCACCAAAGCGGCTCGCGAGATTGAGAAGTGCCTGATCCGAAAGGGCGGAAGCAACGAGGGTGATTCCCCAGGGTATGCCCTTCGACGCAAGCCTCCCCGATGGGATCGCGCAGGCGCTGAGATCGAGGAGGTTCATGAAATTAGTGTAGTAGCCGAGGTTTGAATTGAGCTGGACGGGGTCGGCTTCGACTTCCGCAGCGGTGTAGGCGGTGCCTGCGGTCGGGGTCACGATGAGATCGACGGAGTCCATCACGAGATCGGCGCGGTGCTTTAATTCCTTGAGACGATACTGGGCGCGAAAGCCATCGATGGCTCGCGGAGTTGCGCCTCCACTGATGATCTTGCGGGTCACCGGATGCAGAGAGTCCGGCTGTGCGGTGATGAAGTCTTCGATCGCGGCGAAGCGTTCGGAAACCCAGGGGCCTTCGTAGAGGAGCAACGCCGCTTCGAGGAAAGCGCTGAAATCGATCGTCACCTTTGTGCCGCCGATGGATTCCAGTTTCGCGACGGCTTCGGCGAAAAGCTGTTCCGCTTCGGCGTCGCTGAAAAACTGGAGCTGTTCAGGTTGCGGGACGCCGAAGGTGAACTGATCCGCTGGAAACCAGTTCGTTTGGCCGGGGGCGCGGGAGTAGGCGTCATCGGGATCCGGCCGGGCCGCGACGGAGAAAACGGTCGCGGCGTCCTCTGGTTTCTTCGTGAAGATGGAGACACAGTCGAGGGAGCGACAGGCGGGGACGACGCCGGTGCAGGAGAGACTTCCGAAGGTTGGCTTGAGTCCGATCAGTTCATTGAGGCCGGCGGGGATTCGACCCGACCCTGCCGTGTCCGTTCCCAGAGAAAAGGTGACGAGATCTCGTGCCACGGCGACGGCGGAGCCGGAGGAGGAGCCGCCGGGAATGAAGTCTTCATTGAAGGGGTTCTTTGGGAATCCATAGGGCGAGCGCACTCCAACGAGACCGGTCGCGAATTGATCGAGGTTCGTTTTCCCCATCGGGATAGCGCCGGCTTCAATGAGGAGCGCGACGACGGTAGCATCTTTGCCAGGATCAAAGGCATAGTCGGGGCAGGCCGCCGTTGTCGGATTGCCCGCCAGGTCGATATTGTCTTTGATCGCAAAAGGAATTCCGAAGAGCGGTTTTGTCTTTGGAGACTCGCCCTCGAGCGCAGCGAGGATCGAGGCCATGCGCGCTTCAGAGGTCAGGGAGATCCAGATGAGCGGATCGGAGTGGTTGATCGCCGCCTTCAGTGTCTCGACGAGCTGCGCCGGTGTGAGTTCGCCGCTCGAATACTGGCAATGGAGCGCGGAGATAGAAAGATCTAGTGACATGTCAGGATGGTTTGAGGGCGATGAGAAGTTGTCCAGGCTGAACGGGGTCGCCTTCAGCGGCAAAGATGAATTCCACGATTCCGGCTGCGGGCGAGGGAATGGTGATCTCCATCTTCATTGCTTCGAGAATGAGGACAGGATCGTCAGCCGCGACGACATCACCGGGTTTCACGATTACTTTCCAGACGCTTCCGGCGACGGCGGCCTCGACTGGCTCGCAACCTTCGGGAAGTTCGCTCTCCGGTGGGGCCGCAACTTCTTCGGCGGTTTCGACGAGCTTCCTGAAGACGCCAGCGTCTTCCCATCGTTGCCGTTCTTCTCGGAACGAGTTTTGCTGAGTCGCCTGGAAACTGGAGATCGACTCGGATTCGCTCTCGAGAAACTGGTTGTAGTCCCGTAGCGAAAAGCTCGTTTCTTCGATTTTCGGATTCCATCGCCCGATCAGAAAGTCGGAGCGGAGTTGCTGGAGTTCCTCGCTAGACACTTCGTAGAATCGGATCTGATCAAAGAAGCGCAACAGCCAGGGCTCCTCCTCGGTGAAGGACTCAGTGACGTGAAACTTGTTCCACATCTGCACGGTGCGTCCCACGAACTGATAGCCGCCGGGACCCTCCATGCCGTAGATGCAGAGATAGGCTCCGCCGATGCCGACCGCATTTTCCGGGGTCCACGTTCTCGCCGGATTGTATTTCGTCGTCACAAGTCGATGCCTCGGATCGAGCGGCGTCGCGACGGGAGCACCGAGGTAGACATCGCCGAGACCCATGACGCAGTAGGCGGCGGAGTAGACGATTTCCTTCACCGCGTCGATGGATTCCAATCCGTTGACGCGGCGGATAAACTCGATGTTACTCGGGCACCAGGGCGCATCAGGATTGACCGATTGCATGTACTTCTGAATCGCCTCCTGCGTGCTCGGGTCGTCCCACGAAAGAGGGAGATGCACGACCCGCGCCGGAACTTCGACGGACTCCAGATCGGTGATCGCGGCCTCCGATTGGCGGACCAACTCGATCACTTCCCGCTGAGAAAGGCGGCGGCTGTTGAAGTGAATCTGGAGTGATCGAATCCCTGGAGTGAGATCGAGAATACCCTCCAGTTCCTGCTCTTTGAACCATTGATAAACCACATGCGCTTTGAAGCGGAGGTTGAGGTCGAGTTTCATCTCGCCATATTCGATGAGGAGATGGCTCTCGCCGCTGGGGCGAATCGTGACTCCGTGGAGTGATTCAATTACTGCCGTTTGGGTTGGAATCGGCAGAATTTCGGTGGGTTTCAGATCGCTGGGAGCAATCAACTTCGCGACGGATAAGTCCTGCGCATCACGCAGGAGTCTCGCCTCTTCATCAGACACAGGATGAAAGCGGATCGTGTCGCCGGGATCGACTTGACCCATTTTCCAGAGATCCGCTTCGATGATCGTCGCGGGGCAGACAAACCCACCAAGGCTCGGACCGTCGGGACCGAGGATCACGGGCATGTCTCCGGTGAAATCAATCGAGCCGACTGCGTAGGCATTGTCATGAATGTTCGAGGGGTGAAGCCCGGCCTCGCCGCCGTCTTCCCGCGCCCAGGTTGGTTTCGGACCGATCAGCCGCACCCCGGTGCGGGCGGAGTTGTAATGAACCTTCCAATCCGTCGTGAAGACCATTTCGATATCTTCGGGAGTGAAAAATTCCGGGCAACCGTGGGGGCCGTAAATCACTGAAATATCCCAGTGGGTCGAGTAGGTCGGGATGAGGCCTTCGGGAGCGGGGAGGGAATCACTGGCGGGGGCCTCGTCGAGGCGTAGGACATCGCCGACCCGCAGAGCGCGGCCACCGTGCCCACCGAATTGACCGAGGGTAAAGGTCGATTTACTGCCGAGATAATCCGGGACATCGA
>CAZOUP010000071.1:0-29144 GCA_964583035.1 uncultured Akkermansia sp. | reverse complement strand
AGGAAATCTTGCACCGAAGCCATTACCGTGCAGCCGCTTAAAACCGTGCCATTCATACCTGACCCCTAAAGGCTGCCACAGTGATTCGGGGCGCTTTTTCTTTCCCTGATTAAGGAAGCGCGGCAGTAGCAGCAGTAGCGGCATCGGAAAATAGCTGCGCCTCTTGAGCATACACTTCTGCATTGTCGGCCGCGCTGTCAGCCCGGTTTGCGACGCTACTGATGCCAATGAGATCGGCTTCGACTGCCCGGGCGCGGCTCTCGTTGCTAAATAGGAAAGCTTGATCGGCAGCAGTCATGGCAAGGTCTCTTGAGTTGAAGGCCTGCTGTTCAAATTGATTGGATTCGTTGATTTTGCCTTCGGCGAATTTCTTAGCGGATTCCTCAGCTGATTGCACGGCGTTCTCTGAAGCCGATTTTGCGTCGTCTCGGGCTCGTTTCGCGCTTTCCTCAAGCGCTTCGGCTTGATCGGCGAGATAGTTGGCAAAGGAATCGGGATTCGTTGTCGCGCCTGTGGAAAGAAGGTTCGCCCAAACTGAATCGGCCTCTGTAGAGGCGGCAAATGCCGTATCTGCTGCAGCCCGGGCCGCTTGTGCGAGGATTCCTGCGGAATCTGCAGACTGGTTTGCGGCGACGGCACTAGTGGTCGCATTTGTTTCGATCAACGCGATTTCAGCGGCATTTGCAGCGGCGTCTTGTGCCTTCGTGGCTGCATTTTCGGCAGTATCCGCGGCGTTCCTTGAAAGAAGCGCAGCCGGGGCAATTTTTTCATAAAGGCCTTCTGCTTCGAAGTATTTGCCTTCACTGATCTTTTTTGTGAATTCCAGCAACAGATCACTGGCTTCTTTTCCTCTATTCTGCGCTTCCAAGCGCGAGTTGTTGGCGATGGATTCCTCTGCTTTAGCGAGGTCGGCATAGAATTTGGCGAGAGCTTCCGCATCAACACCAGTGGTCGACTGGAAAATTCGATTCCAGGCTGTCTCGGCTTGAGCGGCCGAGGCCGCCGCATTGATCGCTGCAGTGCGTGCTTCGAGTGAATAGAGGTGGGCTGCGTCCGCCTGATCTGCTACTCGCATCGCATCTTCGACTGCATTCGGGTCATTCAGGGCCGTCGCCTTCGCCAGTTCTTTCAGGGGGAGGGCATCAGCGGCCGCTTGTTCAGATCGCGCTGCCTCGACTGCGGCAAGGGACGCCGCTGTCTGCGTATTCTCAAAAAGTCTGAGGGCTTCAAAATATTTTCGTTCATCAATTTTTTTCCGAAGCTCCTGAAGATCTCTGTTGGCCGCTTCGCGGGCTTGTACGGCAGTTTCATTGGCATTCTTTGAAACTTCCGCGAGCGCTTCGGCTTCCGGAAGTAGTGATTTCACAAATTGCTCAGGATCCTGGTATCCGATTTTTTGGTAGAGGATGTCAGCGCCGGCTCCCGTTGTCGGGTCGTCGTCAATAATGAGTCCACCCAGGATCGGGTCATTACCGCCATTTCCCGGATCGGTCGCTGGTCCGAGTAGATTAAAAGTTCCGTAAAGGTTGACCGAGGCATCACGGTTCTCAATGACGTTGAATCGATCAAATTGAGAGAAGCCGTCGGCGGTCGTATCACCAAACCGCAACGCGAATTCGAATTCGTAGCCGTCAAAGATGAGCGTTCGGCTGGATCGCGCGTCGTCGAGGTAAACAAAGTCAGCCGAGGCAATCGGGTCAGCGGTATTGACTGTGTTGACCAACTCAAACGTGAAGTCGAAATAGGGCTGGAAGATCCTGCCGTTAATGTTCAGATCGAGGGTGACGCTCAAGTCGACCGTATCCGCTCCACTTCCCGAGGCGATCGTTCCATTATAATAAGTCAGAGATCCAACACTGAATTGTTGGCCATCAATGATGTCGGTGAAGGAGCCTCCATAAAATTCCATCCAACTCTCGGACATCCCGGAGCCACTGCCATCTCCCCATTCGAAGTAATCGGAGGAATCTCCGGGTTTCAAATTTGTCCGCATCGCAGTGGAACCCCGGGCGTTGCTGAAGTCTCCTACCGTGTTGCCGGAGAGATTGATCCCTTCGATTGGGATAAATTCTCTACTCGTGAGGCTGGTGAGGTAATAGGGCGAGCCTGTCGAGATCGCGCGGGCCTCGACATCTGCGCCTCCGGGGAAGCTCGTGGCGGGGAGGACAAAGGGGCCTGCATATTCCATCCAGGGACTCCCGCCGACCCGGAATTGCAGGATTGCGGTCCCGGGAGGATTGTTATCGGCCAGGCTGACACTGATATCGAGATCGCCAAAAATTTCGAATTCCGGGTTGTCTGGAGTGATTGACGGAGATTGAAGAAGAATCGGGCTGGCTTCATAGAGTCCCCGGCTCACAGAGCTGTTTTGAAATGTGCGGGGATCGCGCGCGATCACTTGTGCTTGCAAGTCAGTGTCAGGAGTAATCTGGAGCAATGCCCCTGAGTAAAGTTGCCATGACCCGAATCCTACCCTGTAATAAAGATCAGAGCTTCCCGCAGGATTCGGATTCAGGATGGTGACATTCAGATCAAAGATGGTGATCTGGTAGTTTCCAGGTGGAATCGAGAAGATGGGGTCCGAGAGCGGAACGATGGGCGGCAAGATTGACGCAGTAACCACCGGCATGGGCGCGGTTGAGGTTGGAGGAACAATTGTCGTCGGGATTACAGTCGGACCTAAAGGCTCGGCCTGAGGCGCTTCAACGTAATCCCAAATCCAGTCACCCTCCTGGGCGAGTGACATGAAACTAGCGCGCTCTTCTGTTCTTTCGTCTTTGCTCTGATCTTCTGATTTCCGCAGGGTGAATCCTTTGATTCCGGGCGGACCAGTTGAGGCAAGCTCGAATTGGCAGCCGGCGGCATTCCAGTAAACCCGGAGGGAATCGGTTTCGGATTCTTTACTTGTTTGAAACTGAAGATCAATTCTCTCATCGAGAAAGCTTTGTCGGAGTCCGTTAAAACGAGTGCCGGACGAGACTCGTTTCAGTTTGGAGATGACATCCTGTGGCGTTTTTGCCGAGGTCAGGTCTCCGTTAGAGGCGATGTATCCGAGAACAGCAGAGTTGAGCGCCTTGACGTCTGAGAGGAGCTTTGTCTGCTTGGCATTGCTCATCACATCTGAGAGTGTGATGAATCCGATGCTACCGAGGATCGACAGAAATGCGACAATAAGGAGCATTTCGAAGACCGAAATGCCTCGTTGGCGATTGGTGCTGTCGGTTAAATCCATAGGACTAAACGGAATTAAATAAAATTATCATAATTTCCATATTTGTCAATTGACTTTGTTAGGCGTCTAAGATAGGTATAAGGTTAACCGGAACTAATTTCCCACCTGTCTAAAGGGATCGTTTCCGCTCCGGGGAATTAACCTCCGCTTTGATCTTTTCTGTTGTGACCGTATTCTCCGAGGCTCCTGGGTCTTTCGCTGCGTAAGTCACCGGTTAGGGGTGCCATTCATGAATTACCGCAAAGACATCGACGGACTTCGCGCTCTCGCGGTGCTACCGGTCGTCTTTTTCCATCTGGGATGGGGAGCCTCGGGCGGCTATGTCGGGGTTGATGTCTTTTTTGTGATCTCGGGGTTTCTCATCGGATCGATTGTGATCCGCGAGATTGAAAGCGGGACTTTCAGCCTGCTGCGATTCTGGGAACGGCGGGTTCGGCGGATTCTGCCGGCGCTCACCGCAGTGGTTTTCGTCACCGCGATTGCCGGATTTTTCTGGATGATTCCCGCGCATTTGGAGGAGCTGGGAAAATCGATCATCGCGCAGCCCGCCCTCGCCGCGAATATCTACTTCTGGCGGGAGTCGGGGTATTTTGAGACGGCAGCGGAATATCAGCCGCTCCTTCAGACCTGGTCGCTCGCGGTCGAGGAGCAGTTTTACCTCTTCTTTCCGCTCGTCATGATTCTGCTCTTTAAGCTGGGACGGCGGGCGGCGTTGATCGGCGTCCTTGGCTTGATCGGGATCTCGCTGGCGTGGTCGATTTTCAGCACGAGGGCCTTTCCCTCGCTGGCGTTTTACCTGCTGCCTTCGCGAATCTGGGAGCTGGATCTCGGGGTCCTCCTTGCGCTGCTGCAGATCAAGCGCGAGCGCCCTCGCTGTGTCAATGAACTCCTCAGCGGGTCGGGTATCGTCATGATCCTTTTCGCGGTTTTCACTTTTGATCTCAATACGCCCTTTCCCGGATACACCGCGCTCCTGCCCTGTCTCGGCGCGGCTTTCGTGATTTTAGGTAATGCGCAGGGCCCGACGATGGCCGCGTCGTTGCTCGGCTGGGAGCCAGTTCGTTTCATCGGGCTGATTTCCTATTCGCTCTACCTCTGGCACTGGCCGCTCATCGTTTTCGCCCGCTATCTTTCGCTTGGGGAGCTGCCCGGGACGACAAAGCTGATCGTTTTTGTGCTTTCCTTCGTCCTCGCGATTCTTTCGTGGCGTTTTGTCGAGCGACCTTTCCGAAAGGCGAAGGACAAGGAGGCGAAAGGCGCGACCCGCAAGGTTCTCGTGATCGGAGCGATCGTGTCGGTGCTCACCCTCGGGATCGGCCTCGCTTTTTCCAAATCCGACGGATTTCCCCGGCGTTTTTCGGCGGAAACCCTCGCGCTCGGGGAGGTGGAGTCGCCTTTCACCCTGATGCGGTCGCGGGATTTTCTCGCGGAAAACGGAACGCTCCCGATGATCGGAGCCCCGCTCGAAGAGGCGACGCAAGCTCCGCTGTTGATATGGGGGGACAGCCATGGGATGTCTCTGCTCACGGCACTCGACGATCTCGGGAAAAAGCACGGGACGGCGGTCTACGTCGCTGCTCAGCCCTCGACCCCGCCGCTCTTGGGAACGTGGACACCGAGGATAGGAAAAGGATCACTGAGTTGGGGCGATGAGGTCATCGAGCAGATCAAGGCAGGCAAGATCGAGCGGGTTTTACTGGTGGGCCGGTGGGATCTTTACCTTCTACCGACTGCGGATGGCGACCGGCGAAATCTGATTTCAGACAGGGAGGAGAACGAGGACGCTCGCTCCGTTTTCGAAAAAGCACTCCGCGAAACGCTCGATCAACTGAGTGCCGCCGGGGTGGAAGTCTGGTTCATGGATGACGTTCCTCTTCAGCCGCACAGCGTCCCGGAGACGGTCATGCTCGCATCGATTCGGGGAAAGGATCTCAACATCGCGGCAGAAACGGTGAAAGAGCATCGTAGCGCAAACCGTGAAGTCACGGATCTCCTTGATCGAATTATCGACGAGAAAACGGCTCACCGCCTCGATCCGATCCCATTTCTCTCGGATTCGACGGGTTTACTTCTCATGGCAAGAGAGGGAAAAGCGCTCTACAGCGACGAGCATCACCTTTCGCCTTTTGGTGCCGCGCAGCTCGAACCGCTCATCAAGCCGATTTTCCTCCAAACGCCCCGCCCTTGACTCGCGAACGCATCTTTGTATAGGTGAACGCTCGATTTTTATGTCCGAAACACTCTCAGGAAAAGTGGCCTTCATCTCCGGCGGATCCCGCGGGATTGGTCGTGCCACTGCGCTCAAACTCGCAACCGCAGGCTGCGATGTCGCGATTTTGTATTACAACAGCCACGAAGAAGCCGAAAACGTCTGCGAAACGATTCGCGGGATGGGTCGTAAGGCTCTTGCGGTTCAGGCCGATGTGAGCAATCCCGGCAGCGTTGGAGAAGCGTTCGACGAGTTCAAAAAGGAATTTGATCGCGTTGATTTCGTGGTCAGTAATGCCGCGCTCGGCGTCCTCAAGCCGGCGCTCGACATGACCCTGAAGCACTTTCGTCGGTGCATGGAGACGAACGCGCTCGCGCTCAACACCCTCGCGCAGAACGCGGTCCCGATGATGGACAATGGCGGCAGCATCATTGGCCTGACGAGTCTTGGCTCGGAGCGGGCGATTCCGAACTACACTTTCATCGGTGCCTCGAAGGCAGCTCTCGAAGCGCTCGCGCGCGGCCTCGCCCAGGAACTCGGTCCGAAAAAGATCCGCGTGAACTGCGTCAGCGCCGGTGTCGTCGACACCGACGCCCTCAAGCATTTCCCCAACCGCGAGCATTTACTGAAGGAATACGAGGAGCGCACGCCGCTCGGGCCGACCCTGAGTCCGGAGCAAGTCGCTGATGCCGTTTATCTCCTTTGCCTCCCCGAGTCCGCGATGGTCACGGGCCACACCCTCTTTGTCGACGGCGGCTACGCTATTTCCGGATGAGTGATTTTCCCGCCCAACCTGACCCCGGCCTCGCCGGAAAAAATGCCCTCGTCACCGGCGGCAGCCGTGGCATCGGTCGCGCCATTGTCGAGCGCCTCGCGGCATCCGGCATGGATGTGACCTTCACCTACGTCAGCAACGAAGCAGCCGCGAATGAAGTCATTGCCGCGAATCCCGGTCTCAAGATCACCGCGATGAAAGTCGATGTGCGCGATTCCGAAGCAGCGAAAGCCTGTGTCGAAGCCGTCGTCGACCGTGTCGAAACGATCGATGTCCTCGTGAATAACGCCGGGGTGATCCGTGACAATCTTCTCCCGATGCTGGAGGACGAGGATCTCTCCGCCGTCTTCGATACGAACATTCAGGGAGTTTTTAATTTCTGTCGCGCCGTGGTTCCTTTCATGATGTCGAAGCGCTCCGGGCGTATCATCAACATCAGCTCGGTCAGCGCCGAAAAGGGCGGTCGAGGGCAAACCAATTACGCGGCGAGCAAAGGCGCGATCAATTCTTTCACGAAGGCCCTCGCGGTTGAGCTGGGTCGCCGCAAGATCCTCGTCAACGCCGTCGCACCCGGTGTGATTGAGACGGAAATGTCAAAGGATGTTCGCGATCTCGCGGGTGATGAAATCACTTCCAATATCGTTTTGAAGCGGTATGGTCAGCCCTCAGAAATCGCCAATGCCGTCTGGTTTCTCAGCTCTGATCTCGCGAGCTATATCACGGGTCAAATTTTGAGCGTGGACGGCGGATTTAAAATGTAAAAAATCATGAGTACCGAAATCACCCAGGAAGAAATCGATGCGATCTACCCACAGGTTGCCGAAATCATCGCCGACGCACTCGGTTGCGATGAAGAGGAAGTGAAGCCCGATTCTTCTTTGATCAACGATCTCGACGCTGAGTCGATCGACTTTCTTGACATCGTTTTCCGCCTCGAGCGGGAGTTCAAAGTGAAGATTCCCCGCGGCAAAGCAGTCGAGGAAGCACGCGGCGAGCTCTCCGAAGAAGAGTTCGAGCAGGGTGGCGTCGTCACTGATGCCGGATTTGAGAAGATCAAATCCTACATGACCGAAGTTCCAGCAGACCGTTTTTCGAGCCCGATGAAGTCGGCGGAAATTCCGAAGCTTTTCACGACAGAGACCTTTTGCAAAATGGTCATCCGCGAGCAGAAGGGCTGAATGTAGCATGGGCATCCTGCCCATGATCGGCGGGGCGGTGCTCCCCCTTTTTTTCAGCGACCGAGAAGCCGTGAGAGAGGCGGTTACCTCTCTCTGACGGTTGCGTTCAAACTGCCAATCATGGGCTGGAAGCCCATGCCACTCTCGGAAGACAAATCATGAGCGACCATTTCCGGGCCTTTTCCTTTGTGGATCGAATACTCTCAGACGAGGTCGGTCAGCGCATCACGGGGAGTTATCACATTCCTTCAGACATTGAGTCATTCCCGCTCTCCCTTGTCGCGGAGTCAATCGGGCAATGCGCGGCGATGTCCTCGATGAAGGCCGTCGATTTCAAATTCCGCCCCGTCGCCGGAATCGCCGGTGCGGTTGATTTTCTGGGCGAAGTGAAACCCGGCGATACGCTTGAACTCGAAGCGACGCTCGTCAAAGCGGACGAAGAAGCGGTCGGCTACGACGGGGTTGCTAAAGTCAACGGCGAGCCCGTCGTTCGCTTGCACGACTGCCTCGGCCCCATGGTTCCGATGGAAGATTTTGACGACCCGGCAGCGGTGAGTGCGCGCTACGATCTGCTCAGCGGAACAGGGGCAGAAGCCGATGCATTTCGCGGCGTGCCGAAATTCTCTTTCGAGGCCGGTGAAGTGACGGCAGGGGAGTCGGCGACGGGAACTTTTCAAATTCCGGAGACCGCTCCTTTCTTCGGGGACCACTTTGCGCGGAACCCGGTTTTTCCCGGCACTCTCCTCATGAATTTGAATCTCCAGTTTGTCGCGACCCTCGCCGCGACGCTGGGAGAGGGGAACTGGACTGCGACGGGCATGACGAGTGTGAAGCTGCGGGCCTTCATGCCTCCCGGTGAAACGCTGGATCTCTCCGCTGAGGTCGCGGAAATCGAGGGCGACAAAGCAACGATCCTCGTGCAAAGTCGGCGGGGGAAACGATTAAACAGCAGTGCTAAAGTGTTGCTGCAACAGACTTAACCGAGAGTTCGAGAATGGCTGCTAAAGAAAAGCGCCGCATCGCCGTGACCGGCATTGGAATGGTCACGCCGGTCGGCAATACCACCGAAGAAACCTGGTCCGCCCTCCTCGCCGGGAAAAGCGGAGCTGGTCAGATCGAGAGCTTCGACGCGAGCGGATTTTCGACGACGATCGGAGCCGAGGTGAAAAATTTCGACCGCGAGTCGGCCGTTCCTGATAAGAAGCTCCTGAAGTTCGCCTCGCGCTCCCACGCTTTTGCCCTCGCCGCCGCCGCCGAAGCGCTCGCCGATGCGGGGATTGCGCCAACGCCGGAAGACTCGCACCGCTGGGGCCTCACCGTCGGCGCCGGAATGATGTCGGTCGCCTACGACGATCTCAAGGTCATCCACGACTACGCCACCGACGAAAACGGATATTTCAACGCCGACGGCCTCCTCGATCCGAATTTCCCCGGAAACCCCGTCAATTTCTGCCGCTGGCAGTCCAACGCCGGACTCGGGCTGCTCACGAAGCAGTTTGGGATCCGCGGCTACGCGACCTCGGTCCACACCGCCTGTGCCTCCGGCGGACAGGCAATCGGGTCCGCGCTCAAGGCGATGCGTCGGGGGCAATGTGATCGCATGCTCGCGGGCGGGTTCGATTCAATGCTGAACCCCATCGGTATTTCCGGTTTCTGCCTCCTTGGAGCCCTTTCGACTGACAACGACAACCCGACCGGCGCGAGTCGTCCTTTTGATAAAACGAGAAACGGATTTGTCCTCGGCGAAGGAGCCGGCTTTCTCGTCCTCGAAGACTGGGACCTCGCGAAAGCACGCGGCGCGAATATTTACGCTGAACTCGCCGGCGATGGAAACTCCCTGAGCTGCTATCGCATCACCGATTCGCCGCCCGATGGGAACGGCCCGATCCAGGCGATCCTTCAGGCGCTTGGCGATGCCGGTGTCGGTATCGACGAGATCGACTACATCAACGCTCACGGCACCTCGACGCAGATGAATGACCGCAGTGAGTGCGCGGCGATGAAAGCGGTCTTTCCGGATCGCATCCAAAGCGAGATTCGGGTGAGCTCGACGAAAAGCAGCATGGGTCACCTCATTGCCGCCGCCGGTGCCGTCGAAGCCGCCGTTTGCTGTCTCGCGATTCGTGATGGAATCGCTCCGATCAATGCCAACCACGGAGAGACCGATCCGGACTGCGATGTGAATCTTGTTCTCGGAGAAGCAAAGCCCGGCAAAGTCCGCGCTGCACTCTCGAACTCGCTCGGCTTCGGCGGGTCAAACAGCTCACTCGTTTTCCGCAACCCCGAGGAGGTCTCCGCATGAAAAACGCTTCTGAAAAAATCGTCTTCACCGGCAGCGGAATTGTCTGCGGAGCCGGAGCGACCGTGAACGACATCTGGGCGGTGCTTGAGAGTGGTGAAACTGCAATCGGTCCCTACTCTCAGTGGCAAGGTGACAACTGGCCTGTGAAAATTGCCGCCGAGGTCAAAGAGAGCAATCGCAATCTCGTTTCCGACCGGAAGCTTCACAAAACCATTTCCCGCACTGACATGTATGGGATCTACGCCGCCGAAAAGGCGATTGAAAATTCCGGGGTGCTTGCTCATCGCGATGCTCTCGCGGAGGAAAAGCAGGACGCATTCAATGATCGCACCGGCCTGATCGTGGGCTCGGGTGGTGGCAATTACACCAGCAACTACGACTACCTGCCGCTCATCACCGAGGCGAAAGGGGAGCTGCATGACTTTGGCAAAGAGCTGAGCAATCAGGTCACGCCGATGTGGCTTTTGAAAAATTTGCCCAACAACGTTCTCTGTCATGTCGGGATTCGCGGGCAGCTCAAAGGCACGAATGCCTGCATCACGAATCAGTGTGCGAGCGGGATTATGGCCGTGGCCGAGTCGGCGTCGGCAATCTGGAATGGCGAGGCGGATCGCATCGTTGCCGCCGGTCACGATTCCCCTTTTGAGCCGGAGATGGTTTATTACTATCACAAGCTCGGGCTCATGTCGTCCGAAGCGCCGAAGCCATTCGACAAAGACCGGAGTGGGACCGTTTTCGGCGAGGGCGCTGCCTCGGTCGTTCTCGAGAGAGAGGCAGATGCGAAAGCACGCGGCGCGGAAATCCTCGGTGAATTTCTCGGCTTCGGTTGCTGCAGCGAAGCGACGGGCATCCTCGACCTCAGTCCCGATGGTGACGGGGTTCAGCGTGCCATCGAGCAGGCTCTCGACGATGCCGAACTCAGCCCCTCGGACATCGGGATGATCTGTGCCCACGGCAACGGCACCCCGGCGAGCGACCTGACCGAGTCCATCGGGATTCGCACCGTTTTTGGTGACGCGATTCCTCCGCTCACCGGATTCAAATGGGCCTACGGGCACCTCATCGGAGCATCCGGCATCGCTGATCTAGTGATGACGCTTGAAGCTCTCAAGCGCGGCGTCTTGCCCGGCATCGGGACCCTCGATGAGGTCGATCCTGAAATCGGAGACTTCCCTGCGGCGAAAGAGGCAGGCAAGCCGACGAGTCAAAATGCCTTGGTGATTTGCCGCGGATTTGGCGGGATGAATGTGGTCGTGGCGGTTCGGGTGTAGACTCTTGATCTTACTCCTAATCTTGATCTTGATCCCCGCACCAAGTCCGGTCTCTTGGAATGGATCAAGATCACGAGTAAGATCAGGAACAAGAGTGGTATGAAACAAGGAATCGACACCGTAGAAATCTCTCGCATCGAGAAACTCCTCGCCGATCTCGATACCGAATCGCTTCGTCGCTTCTTCACCAAAACCGAACTCTCTGACTCCGGCGACGGCCCGAACCGTGCCCAGAAGCTCGCGGCGCGCTTTGCGGCGAAGGAAGCGTGCTGCAAGCTCTTCCCGAGAGAAATTTGCTTCGGCACGATCGAGCCGGTCGATTTCTCAGTCGAGCGGAATGGCTACGGGCAGCCGACGGTCGCCGCGAGTGAAAACGGACGAGCCGTCATGGATCTCTATCGAGTCAAAAAAATCGACCTTTCGATGACGCACACCACTTCCAGTGCAACGGCGATCGCTTCGGCGGAGATGGAACCAATCACGGTGCCCTGGTATGGAAAAGCGTTCTACTATCTTCTCCCGCTGCGCCGCAAAGTCGTTCTCGAAAATCTGAAGCGAGTCTTCGGAGAAACCCTGCCGGAGGAGGAGATCGTCGCCCTCGCGCAGGCGTTTTACGCCCACCATTTAAAGTGCTTCGGAGAATTTCTCCGCATGCCTTTCCTGAGCCGGGACCAGAAGGAATCCCTCATCCGCATCGAAGGAGGCGAGCACATCGAGGAGGCCCGCGCCCTCGGTAAAGGGGTCCTCCTTTTGACGGGGCACTTTGGAAACTGGGAGGTCTCGACCGTCGCCGGCATTTCGCAGTTCAAAGAATACCACGGACTCTTTCATTTTATCCGACGCCCCCTCAAGCCGCAATGGCTCAACGACTTTGTGATGCGGCGCTTTCGCAAAGCTGGTTTCGGGACGATTGATAAGGCCGGGACGCTCGATGATATTCTGGATTTGTTAGAGCAGAATCACATCGTCGTCTCGATCTTTGATCAATTCGCTATCAAGCAGTTTGGGGTCATGTCAGAGTTCTTCGGGCATCCTGCGCACACCTTCAAAAGTGCCGCCGTCCTCGCGCAATTTACCGGAGCGCCTGTAATCCCTGCTTCAAGTTGGCGAGAGTCGGACGGAAAGCATGTCCTGCGATTCGAAGCCCCTATCGAGATCGTCACCGAAGGCCGAACTCGCGACATTATTTCCAAAAACACAAAGCGCTTCAATGAGAAGCTGGAGCACATCGTTTTGAGGCATCCCGAGCAGTGGATTTGGATGCACAAGCGCTGGAAGAGGGTTGAGTAATCAGTAATCAGTAATCAGTAATCAGTAATCAGTAATCAGTCTGAAAACTGAAAACTGAAAACTGAAAACAGCGCCTCTTGACTTGCCCCGGGCTCACCGATAAAACACCGCCATGCCAAAGCCCCGCCCCCACTTCCTCTGGCTCATCGTAACGATGCTTTTCGTGGCCGCCGCGCAAGCTCCCGCAAGCGAGCCAACGTTCATCTTCGAAACGGGCGATCCCCCGTGGCAGGGCGAGCGGATCGAACTGCCGCCGAATTTTGCGCCCGACCTTGGCTGGAACGGGGTGGAGCACATCCGCTTCGCGCCGGGGATGTTCGAGGCCGCTGCTCCCGATTTTTTCTCCTACGTGATCGCCTTTCTCCTCACGGCCGAGGCAGACGTGTCACTGGGAATGCTGGAAAAAGAACTGCTCGTTTATTATCAGGGCTTATCGAAAGCGGTCATGGGAAGCAAAGGGCAATCAGTCGATGTTGAGAAATTCACGATCTCTTTGGAAAAGGCGGAGAATCTCACCGGCGTTCCCGCATCGTCTGAAGAGGTTGTCGCCTATACAGGCGTCTTGAACTGGATTGAACCCTTTGCCACGCAAAAAGATCAGGCCTTGAATCTTGAAGTTTTCGTCTGGAATCATGGCGATCGTCCCGTGGTTCTTTCGAGCGTTTCACCGGTCGCTTTCGAGCAGGAAACCCCGTGGACGAAACTTCGCGAGATCAGTTCCAAGTTTCGGCTCGAACCTTGACAGGGTTTAGCTCCGAATGCTGTTGACTCGGCTTCTGTCCGCATCGGAACGGTTACCCGTTCCGCTACATTCTTGATTCGTGTCGGGAAAGGTAGCGGATCGCGTCAGCGTTCTGACGGCAGAAGTAAGGTCCGCCTTTGCGTGTCGGCGGCCTGGTTTAGGGATGCTACTTTCAATCCTCTATCGTTTGTCATGACTAAGCTGCTCCTGAAATTCTTCACCATTGGCGTCCTCTTCCTCGGCGCACTGCCTGCCACTCAAGCCGCGCCGAACCTTTTGATCATCCTGACCGACGATCAGGGCTATGGGGATCTCTCTCTGCATGGAAACCCCTATATCGAAACGCCGAACCTCGACCGTCTTGGGAAAGAGGGGGTGCAGTTTGACCGTTTTTACGTGAACTCGGTTTGTGCGCCGACCCGGGCGGCTCTTTTGACGGGGCGCTATCCGGTGAGGGCGGGGACTCACAGCGTGACGCGGAACCGCGAGGCTTTTCGACCCGGTGAAGTGACTTTCGGAAATGCGTTTCAGCAAGCGGGCTACCGCACGGGCTATTTCGGGAAGTGGCACAACGGGGCTCAGTATCCTAACATTCCGACAGGAAAAGGTTTCGACGAATTCTTTGGTTTCACTGCCGGGCACATCAATAATTACTTCGATGCGGTCCTCCTTCGCGGAACCTCAGAGGAGAAATCGCAGGGCTACGTCACCGATGTTCTCACGGACGAAGCGATGGCGTTTATGAAGCCGGATGCCGAGGCGCCGTTTCTTTGTTACCTGAACTACAATGCCCCGCACAATCCCTATCAGCTCCCGGATTCTTTCTACGATCCGCTCGTGGCGGAAGGGCTTTCTCCATCGGCAGCGGGACATTTCGGGATGGTCAAAAATATCGATGAAAATCTGGGACGCTTGTTTGATCATCTTGAGAAAATTGGTGCCTGGGAAAACACGATCATTGTTTTTCTGACCGACAATGGAGCTGCCGGATCGGCGGGTCGTTACTACAACGCGGGAATGCGGGGATATAAGACGAGCACGCACGAAGGCGGATCGCGGGTTCCGTTTTTCATCTCCTGGCCGTCCGCGAAGTGGGAGCCGCACGTCGTCGCGGAGCTGGCTCAGCACGTGGATCTGTATCCCACTTTGGTCGATCTCGCCGGAATCGAAATGCCGGAGGGGCCGCCTCTCGATGGCGTGAGCCTGAAACCTCTGATCGAGAAGTCCGCCGCCGACTGGACGGAGAGGATGCTTTTTACCCACAACGGAATCGATGAGACGAACCGTTATCCAGGTGCGGTTCGCACGCCTCGGTATCGTCTCGTGACACGAATCAAGGGACCGCAGGCGGGATCGCAATCGGTGAACCGCGATGAGACGCGCACGCCCTGGGAGCTCTACGACATGAAGGAAGATCCAGGGGAGGCGAACGATGTCGCGGCTGATCATCCCGAATTGGTGGTCGAGCTGTCGGCTCTCTATGAAGACTGGGTCGATGACATTTTCTCGGAAGGCCTTCGACGCTGGCCGATCCCGGTCGGCTATGACGAGCAGAATCCGGTTCAGCTTCACGCCTCGCAGGCTTACATTGAAGCGCCGGTTGCCTACGCGGTTGGTGGATTCGCGCATGACTGGCTCACCAATTGGACGGACAAATCGGGTGAGATTGCTTTCGAGATCGATGTCGTCGCAGCTGGTGCTTACGAGGTGGAGATCGCGTATACGAGCTCTCCGGAGAACGCCGGTTCGGTGATCACGGTGGAGGCGGCTGGGACTTCCGCTTCGGCGACAGTGGCGGCTTTTGCGCCGGTTGATATCACGCTCCCGCATCGCGATGAGGCGAGTAATGAGCGTTACCGAAACCGCGAATGGGGTATCCTTAAGGTGGGTAAGTTAGACTTACCGGAGGGGGTCACGAAGATTACGATCCGGGCCGATTCGATTTCGAATGGGGCCGTGATAGACTTCAAGCATCTCGCGTTGCAGAAGAGCGGAAGCTGATCGGTAGCGGGAGGTCAGGGGTCAAAGAGTGACGTCATTCGCTACGGGGAAGTCGATGGGCGGGATCAGTCGCGGAACCGGTTGAATACATGGGTCGTTTTGAGTGAACAAACTCTCCACCTGTAAGGTCGACGAGTTGTGCGAGTACGCTGGTCGAAGGTGACGACGCGAACGGTGAAGATCTAGGATCAGGCATAACAAAGCGTGCTTTAGTTGCCGTGAACAACGAGATCCTTTTCACGAGGATCGGAAATCGTTCGAGGGGGAACGGATATCAGTGTCGTGCCACGACTTTGGAAGCCGACTGTGTCTTCACGATCTGGCGATCACCGAGTATGCCCTGCCAGCTCGTGAGCGGGTAGAGAATGCAGTCACGACCGAGGATTGTGCCGGGGCTGAGGACAGAGTTGCAGCCGACTTCAGTCCGGTCACCGATGATCGCCCCGAATTTTCGAAGACCGGTGTCGAGGTAGCCGGTCGCGCTTTTGACGCGGACATTTTCGCGGTCGAGGCGGACGTTGGAGCAAATCACCCCTGCGCCGAGGTGGGCTTTGTAGCCGAGGATGGAGTCGCCCACGTAGTTGAAATGAGGCACCTCACAGCCGTTGAAAAGGAGGCAGTTTTTGAACTCCGACGAGTTTCCAAGGGTGCACCCTTCGCCAACGATGACATTTTCGCGGACGTAAGCGCCACTGCGGACCGTGGTGCCTTTGCCGATCCAGGCCGGGCCTTTGATGATCGCGTTGGCCTCGACCGTCGCGCCGGGGGCGAGGTAGACCCGTTCACCGATCACGGCACGCGGGTCCACATTTCCCTGAATGAGATCGCCCTCGACGGCATCGAGTCGCGCGGTGAGATAGGCGTTGATCTCCGAAATCGCCGACCAAACCGGCGCATCGGAAGAAAAGAGCGAAGCGTGATCGGTTTGATCAAAGTCGAGGAAATCGGCGGGTGGGAACATGGCAGGTTTAACTACGGGGATTGGCGGGGGTTTGCAAATATATCGTCAAAGCTTGCGCGGTCCGAAGGCTGAACAGACTGTTGCAAATCCTACCGGAATCCATGAAATCAAGGTTCCATCCGTTAAAATCCATGATTCCTCCAATTTTTGCATGGATTGCACATGGATTTAAAGGATTACATGGATTGGCTTGAAGTTGATTGGCTTTTGCAACAGTCTCTGAACCCGTCCGCTGCGGGAAAAAGCCTGCTGTCTTGACAGCAATACTTATGATGATATGATGCATCCATGAGGACGACCGTAACCATTGATCCCGATACCGAGGCCCTGGTTCGTGAGGAAATGAAACGTTCGGGACGAGCCTTTAAAGAAATTTTGAATACGGCGATCAGGCACTCTTTGCAGGCTCCGGCTCGCGAGGGGAAAGTCCATATCAAGCCCTTGTTTGCCAAGCCATTTCCATCGCAGGAAGAAGGCCTGAGCTTCAATCGCCTTGCGGATGAATGGGACGATGAGGAAACCTTGAAAGAGCTGCGAAGATGATTCTCCCGGATCTCAATCTTCTCCTCTACGCCTACAACCCTCACGTCGCGCAGCACGAAGCGGCTTCCTCGTGGTGGGAAAAAGCGCTCAATGATGAGGAACTGATCGGATTGCCTCACGAAATCAGCTTCGGATTTGTCCGCATCTCGACTAATGCGCGTCTGGGGGATGCTGCCGTATCGCTCGCGGAGGCCGAGGCCGTCGTCGCGTCATGGCTGGAGCTACCGCAGGCGAGGGTTCTCCTGCCGGATGAAAATCACTTCACCCGAACGATGGATCTCATGAAAGCGTCAAACGCGACCGGGGCGATCCTTTCTGACGCGGTTTTGGCATCGTACGCGATCGCGAATCGCGCCGTGCTCTGTTCGAATGACGCTGATTTTTCCCGTTTTCCAGGTCTGAGTTGGGAAAATCCCCTCACGAAATCCTGACTCAAGAGGGTTAGGTCAGGGAAAAGTTAAGAGAAGGAAAAAGACGGGGCGACCTCGGAAGATTCTCGACTTCTTTCCTCCTTAACTCCTCTCCTCCTTCTAGACGGTCATAACATCCTCTTCCTTTTTCGCGAGGTGCTGGTCGATGCCCTTGACGTGCTTATCGGTGAGCTCCTGGACTTCTTTTTCCATGTCGCGGAACTGGTCTTCGGTGATCGAGCTGTCTTTCAGGGCTCCTTTGAGCTGATCCATGCCGTCTTTTCTCGCGGAGCGAATGCGGACACGGCCCTGTTCGGCCATGTCGCGGATGATCTTGACGAGGTCCTTTCGGCGCTCTTCGGAAAGTTCCGGGATGGGAAGACGAATGAGGCGACCGTCGGAGTTCGGGTTGATCCCGAGCTTGGATTCGCGGAGGGCACGCTCGATGTCCTGGATGATGGACGGGTCGTGCGGCTGCACCGTGAGCATGCGCGGCTCGGGGGCGGAGACGATTGCGAGCTGCTTCAGATTCATCGAGGAACCGTAGGCTTCGACGTTCACGTTGATGTTGTCAAGGAGCGCGGGGCTGGCTTTGCCGGTTCGGATGCTGGACATCTCGGTGGAGACAAAGTCGACTGACTTCTGCATGCTCTCGTCAGTTTCGAGGAGGAAGGTTTCGGTATCCATGAGGTTGCTTTTCGAGTGAGAGTTTAAGGGAGATTCAGCCTCGGGTCAGTCTTCGTCTTCCTCGGGTGAATAAACGAGGGTTCCGATTTCTTCGCCCATGAGTGCGCGGCGGATGTTATCCCCCTCGTTCATGTTAAAGACGACGATAGGGATGCTGTTATCCTGACAAAGCGTGAAAGCGGTACCGTCCATGACTTTCAAGTCTTCGGTCAGCGCCTGATTGTAGGTGAGCGAATCGTAGCGAACGGCATCATCGTGCTTGTTCGGGTCTTTGTTGTAGACGCCGTCGACATTGGTCGCTTTGAAAATGATATCCGCTCCGATCTCGCTGGCGCGGAGGGCGGCGGTGGTGTCAGTCGTGAAAAAGGGGTTGCCCGTTCCGGCTCCGAAAATGACGACGCGACCTTTCTCCAAATGACGGATCGCAAGACGACGAATAAAGGTCTCGGCGACGTTTTTCATCTCAATCGCGGTCTGAACGCGGCTCGGAACGCCGACCGCTTCGAGCATGCTCTGGACAGCGAGGGCGTTCATGACGGTGGCCAACATCCCGACGTAGTCTGCGGTGGCGCGCTCCATGCCTCGCCCTGCCGCAGCGGCTCCACGCCAGAAGTTCCCGCCTCCGACGACGATGGCGATCTCGAGTCCGGTCTGGTGCGCGGCTTTGATTTGATTGGCGATTCCTTCGACAATTTCCGGAGAAATATTGTCCTGACTGCCGGGTTCCCTGAGGGCTTCTCCGCTAAGTTTTAGAATCACTCTTTTGAAATCTCTCGCCATAATGTCGTGCCCGTAGCTCGTTCATCTTCCGCTAACTGCAGGGATTTTCAAAGAGCAATGTCGAACTCATTTCAGAATCGTGCTTGGAGGGATTTGAGCTCCTCTCATCCATTCGCTGACCGGAAGACGTTTTTTTCCTTCGAGTTGAATCTCGCCGTTTAAGATCAGACTGCCGGAGCGGCAACTGATTTGGAGACCCGTGGTCGTGCTCATGACGGAGCCGGGTGGCAAATCAGAGAAATCTCCGGGCGAGGTTTGCGGGAAAATTTTGAGCTTTTTCGGCCCGTCGCCCACGTCAATGAGCGAGTAGGTGCCGGGCCAGGGGTCGTAGGCGCGGATGAGGCTTTCGAGCGTTTCGGCATCTTGCGACCAGTCGAGATGCCCGTGGTCGCGTTCGAGCTTTCCGGAATAGGTGACGAGGGCGTCGTCCTGCGGCTCGCTCGTGAAATCCCCCGAGAGGAGGCGGGGCAGTCCGTGTTCGAGGAGGACGGGACCAAGATCAGCGAGTTTGTCATGGAGAAATCCACCGGTGTCGGTCGGCTCAATCGGGAGTGTTTCTTTCAGGATCATGTCGCCGGCGTCCAGCTTAGGGACGACATGCATGAGGGTGATCCCGGTTTCGGTATCACCATCGCGGATCGCCGCCTGGATCGGGGAAGCGCCGCGGTGTCGCGGCAGGAGCGAGGCATGAAGGTTCACGCAGGCGACGGTTGGAGCATCGATCACGGCTTTGGGGAGAATCTGTCCGTAGGCCATGACGACGGCGAGGTCGGGTTGTAAATCGGTGAACTCGCTCACGGCGACCTCATTTTTTCGAAGCGTTTCCGGCTGAAAAATTGGGATGCCGGCAGCCTCAGCGAGCACTTTGACCTCGGGTGGGGTGAGGATCTGTTTCCGACCAATCGGTTTATCCGGCTGGGTGTAGACGCCGACGATTTCGCAACCGAGCGACTCCTGAGTCTCGATCAGCCAGCGCAATGATGGGAGCGCAATTTCCCCGGTTCCCATGAAAACAAGCCGCATAGGCCTCTATTCAAGGTCAGGACGACGGAAGGTCAAAAGAATTGTGCGTCACGAGCTGACTTGCAATCGCCTGCGGATCACCCTAATCATTGGGGAAAGATTGAACTGAATCATGAAAGGATTTTTTGCCACCCTCATCGTCATCTGCCTGATTCTGGGCGGAGTCTGGTTTGCCTACGAGCCTTACCTCAAACCGCTTCTCGAAAAAGGGAAGGGAATGGGGGAAGACGATTCTGTCGTCATGGTCGGTGAAACGGCGGAAAAACCGGTGACTCCTGCGGAAAAGGGCAAGACGGTCACCCCGGCTCCGGGTGCCGGGACAACTGAAAAATCAAAGGCGACCGCGAAGTCGGAAATCGATCTCATCATCGAGGAAAAGTATCCGATGCCGGCGATCATTCCTCTGATGGAGATCGTCGATAACTGGCGGAATGTGCCGCCGCGTGCTTTCCCCCCGGAAGTGATGGCCCGGGAAACGGTCGCGTTTCAACTCGTCGTCGATGGTCAGGTCATCGGGTCCAGCAATGTCGCTCCGGGGACTCCGTTGAAGGCGCAAAGTCTGAGCGGAGATCAACTCCTCATCGCGAACGCGGCGAATCCCGGCATGAGCACGACGATTCCGGTCGATCAGACGGATTTTAAGGAGCGTATCACGGGCCGCTACAATGAGTATGCCGAAAAGGTTCAGGCGGAAGTGATCGCAAAACGCGCCCGGGTCAAGGAGGTCCTCGCGGCCGATCCGGGTAAGCTCGCTGCTTTGACAGGAGAGGCTCCGGCGGCTGCTCAGGTAGATGCTGCGGATCCGAAAATGAGTCCGGTGAAGTCCAGTCTTGCCGCGGGTGATATTGGCAGCGTGAAACTGGAGGAAGCGACTTCCTTCACCTGGAACGGGACCGAAACGGTGGGTGGTGATCATGCCGGGACTTACGAGACGGTCACGGTTCGCTTCGAGGTGTCGACGATTTTTGGAACCTTCCCTGTGAACTACAAATGCCTCCTCAAGGGCGGTCGCGTCGTTGCATGGATTGATCCGATCACGGAGGATCCGGTTTAGTCCACTGAACGCCGCAACATGAAATTAGGGCTCTCTGCGATCACTGTCTTGCTGGCTTCAGGACCGTGCCTGCTTTCAGGGCTGGAGCCGATCCCGCCGATTGAGCGGCGTCTCCCTCCACGCGGGGAAGTTGTCATCGAGCTGGGACTTCATGCCGGGCTGGAAGCACGGACGACAGCCTTGGAAGACAAAGTATGGGAGGTGGATTTTAAAAATCATGCCGCTGATGTGGGTGTGTTAGTTAAGGCGGTGCGGTTCGCGCTCGAGCACAACGAGTTCTATTCGAAGAAGGAGATCCCGGTCGCGGCGGAAATGCTCGATCTCGCCGAGGCCCGCTTGCAGGAGTTCGACGGGGAGGAGCCGCTGACATGGCTTTCGGATCGCGGCCTCGTGATTCGTGGCTACGAGTCGAGGATCGACGAATCCTATCAACCCTACGGTCTCGAAATTCCCGCCGGGCTCGATCTTTCCAAACCGGTTCGCCTCCTTGTCTGGCTGCATGGCCGCGGTGACAAGGTGACCGATCTGCATTTTCTAAAGCGTTGTTCGACGAAAAGTCAGGCCTTCGGCGGGTTCGTCGCGGAGCAGGAGGACGCGATCATTCTTCATCCTTTCGGTCGCCAATGCGTGGGCTGGAAACACGCCGGGGAGGTCGATGTTTTTGAAGCCATCGCGGCCGTGATGAAAGATTATCCAATCGATCCCGACCGCATCGCGCTCGCCGGGTTTTCGATGGGAGGAGCCGGGGCCTGGCATCTCGGCGCTCACTATCCCGACCGGTTTTGCGCGGTTCATGCCGGGGCCGGATTTGTCGAGACGAAAGAATACAACCGCCTCACGCCGGAGCAGTTTCCCGCCGATTTTGTGCAGACGCTCTGGCAACTTTACGATGTGCCTGCATACACCCGGAATCTCCTGAACGTCCCCCTTTTGGCCTACTCCGGCGCAGAGGATGATAAGGGAAAGGGCGCTGAGCTCATGGCGCGTGAGCTGAAGTCGGTTGGGTATGAGCTGCGCCATATCATTGGTGAGGGAATGGGCCACCAATATAACGAGGAGTCCGTTGCCGAAATCTGGGCGTGGCTTTGTGCCTCCTGGGAGGAGGGAAGAAATGCCGCAGCGGACGAGATTTCCTGGCAAACTCCGACCTTGCGCTACCCCGGCTTCCAGTGGTTGCAGTTCACCGGTCTGGAGGAGCATTGGAAAAACGCGGCGGGAAAGGCGGTCCGGGATCGAGCTGCGCAGGAGATTTCGTTGGAGCTGGAAAACGTTTCCGCGTTCTCAATTGTCCTCAAGCCGGGCGAAAATCTCTCAGGAGTCACCGTCCGGATCGGGGAGCAATCGCTTCAGGCGGTGGATCCGGGCTTTCCGGTGGAGGCGGTCAGCCTTGTGAAGGAAGAAGGACACTGGGCGTTTGGCGAGCCCCGGAATTCGGCAAAAAGACAGGGGATCCAGGGACCCATTGACGACGCGTTCATGAGTCGTTTTATCGTCGTGCCGCCGGATCGGGAGCCGACAGTTCCGACCTTCGCGCGCTGGGTCGATTTCGAACTGGATCATTTTCGTTCGCGCTGGAAAGCGCTCATGCGGGGGAAATTCATTGAAAAATCGAGCGACGATTTGAACTCGGAAGATATCCGCGAGGCAAATCTGATCCTCTGGGGCGATCCGGGTTCCAACGAAATGATTGCCGAGATCGCCGACCGGCTCCCCGTAAAATGGGAGGGCGACCGCTTCGAGTTTCAGGGGGAAAGTTATGCGAGTGAGGAGGCGGCACCGGTGCTGATTTTTCCAAATCCGCTGAATCCGGACCGCTATGTCGTAATCAACTCCGGGCTCACCTTTCGGGAAAATCACGACAAGACGAATTCGCAGCAGAATCCGAAACTTCCCGACTGGGCCGTGATCGGTTTAGATCAATTGCCGGATGCCGAGTTGCCCGGTCGGATTATTGAAGCGGGTTTTTTCGACGAAACCTGGCGCTGAGAAAGACTCGCATGGAATATTCAGGACACGATGTGGAGCGACTTCTGGGGCGGTGGAATACGCTCGCCGGATCGAGAGGGTGGAGAATGGAGATTCTTCACGAGATCGGGGGCTATCCGGTCATCGCTCTGCTCAATGAGCAAGCGGCGGCGGGAGACGAGGGCGGACTCTACGTTTCAACCGGAGTCCACGGCGATGAATGCGCCCCGCCGTGGGCGCTTCTGCAATGGGCGGAGTCCGATCCTTCGGTGCTGCGCGATGTTCCGGCGGTGATGATTCCCTGCTTCAACCCGGTTGGTCTTCTTGAGAATACCCGGCATGATGGCGAGGGCGTTGACTTGAACCGGAATTTTCAAAACAGTCAGCTCCCTCTCATTGCCTCATGGCAGAAATTTCTCGAAGGACGTAAATTTTCGATGGCCTTGAACTTGCATGAGGACTACGACGCGACCGGAATTTATCTCTACGAGATTGCCGATGACGGATCGCCCGGTGATGAATTTATGTCGGCCTGTCAGGACATTATTCCCCGGGAGACGGCTGACTTGGTCGATGGGTCGGATTTTGAAAACGGGATGCTCATTCATGAGGCGGATCGCGACGACCTCCTTCGCATTGTCGAAGAGGACCTCGGCGGGGGAATGCCGGAAGCGATCTACCTCTACCTGAATCACGCGAGGAGTTCGATCACCTTTGAGACGCCGAGTGAAATGGACAAAGCCAGGCGTATCGCCACGCATCTGAAATTCCTTGAAGTGGTATCGGAGTATTTGCGAAGCTGAGGGTGTTGTGAAGAACCTGCGTTTTGGAAACGTAGCGGAACCTGTGAAGGTTCCGACGACGATGAGCCGGGGCATTGCGTTCGGAATTCTGCCGAATTCCGCTACTTTTCGGGAAGCGCGCATGGCGTTAAAGGTAGCGGAACTTGGAAAAGTCCGAGGCGACAGGCCGGGGCAATGAGGGACGGAAGGCTGACGCCGTCCGCTACGGGAAGTGCAAAAATGTAGCGGAAGCTGTGAAGGTTCCGACGGCGACAGGATGGGGACAATGCCCAAAGGTCGCGTTCAAAACCTCGCGCGTAATTCATTCTCCTGTCTTTGTCTCAGCGGTGTGGCACAAGTAACGCTCCCACTGTCTTATGCGCTTCTACGTCAAAAGCTCCCTTCACTATCAGGTCTCCGGACCTTCCACGGTGCTTTGTTCGTTGCGTTGTCTCAAGACGCCGGGGCAATCCATTTTTGAGGAGTTTCTTAATGTCATCGGCGAAGCGAATCGGACCGATCAATCCGTGGGGATGGAGGAAAACCGGTTCACGAAATTGGAAACGGCGACCGACGGGGATCTCATCATCGAATATAATGCGATTGCCGAAACCACGGTGAGCTTTCACGATGTCTCCACAATTGAGACGGTCGGCGTTCATTCCTTCGGGCCCGATGTGATTCCCTACCTCTTCCCGAGCCGCTACGCTCCCTCGGACCGCATGCGGGCGCTCGCGTGGGATTTGTTCGGGCATATCGAAGGCTCCTTCAATCAGGCTCTCGCGATTGAGGATTGGCTCTACGATCACATCGCCTACCAGCCGGGCGCGTCCGATGAACAATCGGGTGCCCTCGAGACGTTTTTGGCCCGCTCCGGTGTCTGCCGTGACTTTGCCCATCTCGGGATCGCCTTCTGTCGTGCCCTCACGATTCCCGCCCGCTACGTTACGGTTTATGCGTATTTGTTAGAGCCACAGGATTTCCATGCAGCCTTTGAAGTGTTTGTCGATGGTCGCTGGTATCTCATCGATGGCACACGGATCGCTCCGCTTAACGGGATGGTGCGCATCGCCTTTGGTCGGGATGCCTGCGATGCGGCGGTCGCGACGCTTTTCGGTAATATCGTCGGGACAGGGATGTCGGTTCACTGCCAAATATCCTTCGATGCGGAGGATGAGTTTCTTCCGCTGACCCGTGTCGATCTTCAGGAAAGAGGCGAGACGATCCTGATGGAGTGACGATCATCACTCCGTCTCGTTAAAGTAGATCTTCAAATTTTTCGTCTGCCTCGCGGCCGCGACGAAGTCGACCTTACCGTCCCCATTAAGATCGGCGGCTTTTAAATCCTCGACTGCCACTTCATCGCCGGAGATTTGTTTTTCGCCCCACGCGCTGCCCTCAGCATCGAGCGGGTAGAAGAGTTTGATGCCGGGACCTCCGGGCACTTCTTTTGGGTGCATCGCCCGCCAGCCGACGATGATTTGCTGAGAGCCGGTGCCAAGGAAATCAGCGCAGGCAATGGCGTGACCGTCCTTAATCGCATCGTCGAGGAGACTCAAGCGCGGCCAGAGGCCTTCACCATTTTCGGGCTCAGCATAGACGGCGCAGGAGGAACCATGCATCGGCTCAACTGTGGCGATGAAGCGACGACCGTTCGGGAGTTTCCCATCCTGAATCTCGCCGGCGAATTCATCGGTGAGCTGTCGGGTTTCCCATTTTCCATCGACGAGGTCATGATACCAGACGCCTTCTTTCGCGGCGACGATGAGTTCCTCCTCCGGATCCTCGTCCCAGTTCACGGGGTAAAAGTTGTGAGAGAGGTGGAGAAAGTCACTGATCACTTCCGTCTTCCATTCGGTGGTGGGATCTTCGGGAACGAAGTAGTTGAGGATACGAATCCCGGGGCCGACCCCATCGATACTGCCTTTTCCGCGAAGCGGTTTCACGACGAGTGAGTAATCACCAGTCGGACCGAGAATCCAGTGCATGCGGTGAACACTGGGATCGTTGTAAAGCTTCACCGGCTTCCAGGGTTGAGTGCGGTCTTCCGGCGCGACGAGGTAGTGGACGGCACCGTCTTTCATTGTTTCGAGAAAGTTCCACTGACCTCCGACGGCGATCTCCGCCTTCCCGTCGCCATCGATATCGCGGGCTGCGACGCAGACATTGTCCCGGACTGTCAGTTTCTCGGCGATGACGTGCTTTTCCCAGCCGGGATTTTCATACCATTGCACCGTGCTCTTGTCGGCGAGGAGAATGTCAGTTTTTCCATCGCCGTTGATGTCGGTGAGTTGGAGTCCGTAGCCGATCTCGATCTCATCGATTTCCTGTTCAGCCCAGGTGAAGTCCGGGATTTCGTCGGCGAGGAGGCCCTGAAGGGAGATGGAGGAAAAAAGGAAGATCAGGCGGATCGAGTTCATGCCAGTAAAATGACAGGAAACCGGGAAGAGAATCCAGCGGTATCAAGCCTTCTTTGCGCCCCGTCGCCAGAAGACGAAGGGGACGGAGACGAGATACATCGTGATTCCGTAGACGGCTGAGGGAACCGTGACGGGCGGGAGGCTCTCGGACGCGCTCGCGGCAATCATGGCTCCGACGGCGATTCCGAGAGTTCCGTTTTGAACGCCGGATTCGAGCGAAATCGAGGTGGCCTCGGAATGCTCAAGCCGCGCGAGGCGACTGCTGAGGAGACCGAGGGCAAGCATGACCACATTCAGCAAAATGAGGGCAGGTCCAAGGGTCGGGAGGTTGCCGAAAAAGACGACCCGGTTTTTCGCAATCGCGGCAATAACGATAAGAACAAAGAGGATCAGCGCGATTTTTGAAACCGGTCCCGTGATCCTCGAAACCACCCCCGGTTTCGTCGCCGTCAGCGCCATGCCAAGGAGGACGGGGACGGCGGTGAGCAAAAACATTTTCACCCCGAGGCCGGCAACATCGACGGCCGGTGCTTCGTCGCCCATGAAATGATTCACGGAAAAGGCGACAAGAAATGGCACGGTGAGTATCGAGATGAGACTCGTCACCGCGGTGAGAGAAATTGAAAGCGGGACGTTCCCGCCGGCAAGACGGGCGAGGACGTTGGAAGTCACGCCGCCGGGGCAGAAAGCGAGAATCATGATTCCGACGGCGAGTTCAGGCGAAACCGTGAGGAGGCTTGTGATTGCAAAGGCGACGAGCGGGAGGAGGAGCAACTGATTCGCCAATCCGATCCCGAACGCTTTCGGAAATTTCGCGACCCGGGTAAAATCCTCTTTCCGCAGGCCGAGGCCGAGCGAAAACATGATGAACGCCAGGATCAGCGGCAGCGCGACATTGACGATCATGGGGGCTCAGGCTGGCCTCGACAGGGTCCGGCCTAATTTTTCAAAAAGCCGCGGGCAACGAGATTGTTGAGGCGGCGGGCGACCCACTCAACGCCGTCGAGAACGGCTTCGCTGTAGGTCCGCCCGTCGGTTGTGTCAATGCCGTGGCCGGAGTCGAGCTGGCGCAGGCCTTCGAGCGCGGGGTCTTCGTGGTGGAAGAGTTCGACAAAGACATACTCCAGCTTGCCGGTTTTGGCGGCAGCGGCCATGAGAGCACCGATCCAGCCGTCATCGGTGCTGAGGCAGCCGCGCGTCGTCTTGGCCGAGGCGTGGAACATCCCCATCTCGTCGGACTCAGCAATTTGTGCGATGAGCGCTTCGTTCTCAGGGATGGAAAGCGTCGAGTTTCCGCAGTGAGCGGCATCGACCATGATTTTGAAGAACTTGGTGCCGAGCTCGACATTGGCAGCTTTAACAAATTCCCAGCACTTCGCGACATCGGTGAAGGTCTGGAATTCGCCGCCGCGAAGAAACTCGATATGCCAGTTTTTGACGCAACTGTTCGCGATGTCGGCCTCGCGATAAGCGCGGCAGTGAGCGGACACGTTTTGCGCAACAGCGGCTTCGAAATCTGCGCCGGTCTTCGGGGTCGCTCCGGGTTGCATCCAGGCTTCGATGGAAGTTGAGGCGACCTGAGTGATCCCATACTTTTTCGCCACTTCGATGCCGGCGACGAGCATTCCGACGACGGCGTCTTCGTCGGCTGGATTCATTGGGTCGGCGCCGCCAACCATCATGATGATATGGACTTCGAGTTCAAGCGCGCGGAGACTCTTGATGAGGTCATCGGTGTCTCCGGCATCGACGCCTGGAAAAACGGTGATCTGAGCACTCTGAATTGTCACGGGCGAGGCGGCGGTCAGTTTCGCCATTTCAGTGACGACGAGGAGCTTCCCGTCGTCTCCACGGGGGAGGCGACCGTCATCGTCAGGGACAAGTCCTCCGACGAATTTGATATGGGTCGGGACGACGCCGAGTTCGACATTCGTTTTGAGCGTGATGGTTTCTGCCATGGAAAAAGTAAGCTGGGATGATTGTTTGAGTGGCGAGACTTTGGCAGGGTCCGCAGGGCGGGACAAGGGCAAATTCCGGCGCAAAACAAAAACGGGGCTCCGAAGAACCCCGTTTCAAATTTCGACTGAAATCGATGGACGATTTTACGCAGCAACAGGCTGGAGGCGATCCATCACGGAAAGCTGCTCCACGGTGTTGGCGACCTGCTCGCGCCAGTAGTTGATCTTTTCACGGGAGAGATCGACGCGGTCGGAAACGGCCTGCTCAAGCTCGGAGTAGCCTTCGCCCAGCTTGTCGGACATTTCAGAAAGAGTGCGCATCGCTGCTTTGTAATCGGGGCAGCTGATGTTCCAGCCATTCGTCTTCACCAGTTGCTCTTCGGCAAGGCGGTGCGTTTCACGAAGCTCGGCGAGGACGATTTTTTCCTCGGGGACACGACGGAGATCTTCAGCGAGACCAAGCTTGCTGAGTGACCAGATTGCCCACTTCGTGGGGTCCCACTGCCAGTCTTTCACGCCGTTGCGATAGTCGTGCTGGAAAGAGTGATGATAGTTGTGGTAACCCTCACCAAAGGTGAAAATCGCCATGAGCCAACTGTCACGGGCGCTCGTGCTCGCATCGTAGGGGCGATTGCCGATCGTGTGGCAGAGTGAGTTGATGAAAAAGGTGCAGTGCTGAACCGCGACGAGGCGGGCGATGCCTCCGATGAGGAAGCCGCCGAGGAGACCGACCCAGCCGTTCCAGGCCGCGCCAATCAGAGCCGGTGCGACGAGTCCGGCAAGAACGCCGATGATCTGGTGGTGCTTGTGCTGCCACATCACGAGAGGATCTTTTTTGAGGTCGTTGACGTTCGCGAGCTCACGAGGGTAGAGCTTGAAGAAAATCCATCCCATGTGCGCCCAGAAGAAACCTTTGGAAATCGCATAAGGGTCGTCGTCTTCGTGGTCAACGTGCTTGTGGTGCTCGCGGTGGTCCGATGCCCAGTCGAGCGCGGAATCTTCGAAAGCGGCTGCGCCGAAGATAAGGGTGAAGAGTTTCACTGGCTTCTTGGCCTTGAACGCTTTGTGCGCGAAAAGGCGGTGATAGCCAAGGGTGATACTCATGCCGGTCGCGACGAAGTAAACGGAGAAGAGTCCAATCAGGAATGGATCAATTCCGAAGTGGTAAAAGTAGATGGGGGTTCCGATCACGGCTGTCAGGAAGGTGACAATGAGAAACCCGCTGGTGAACCAGTTGACTCGGGAAAATGGAATGTTGGAAAACATGATAGTGTTGTTTTTAGACCGGTTAAAGTCTCAGATGAAGAGTAAATTGCTACGCATATTTTGTGTAGAATTCACCCATTTCGCCATACTGGCGGGAAGGCCCCCTCATTGGAGGGAGCCCTCAAAATTAATAGTCGCGGTCGCGTTTGCCGCCACCGCCACGGTCGTCGCGACGTCCGCCACCGCGTTTGTCGCGATCGTAGCCGCCACCGCCACCGCCACCGCCACCGCCACCGCGATGCCCGCCACCGCCGCGCTCATTACGATCACCACGGTCGTAACCGCCGCCGCCACC
>CAZOUP010000070.1:0-29146 GCA_964583035.1 uncultured Akkermansia sp. | reverse complement strand
TGACCTGAATAGTTACTTAAAAACAGAGATGAGTTATCGCAATCGCTTCTCGTAGCGTAGAGACCTATCCTGATCGGAGGTGAATCTCACCGAATGCTTTCCTCGACGATTTTTGCCAGGGTTGCTTTTGAGTGAGTCTCTTCCCCGGCGTCCCTCCACGCACGCTAAGATTTCGCCTTTTTGCAGTGCAGGGCGCCACTGTTTCCGGTATACCGGGGTAAGAAGTTAATTCCTTCCCATCTCGAATAGCCATGAAGTATTCCCTCCCGCTCAGCTGCGTCACGATTTGCACCCTCATCCTTTCCTTTGCGATCCCGGCTTCGGGGCAGAGCGAGAAGCGGCGAGATTTTATTGAGGGCTTGTTTCGGTCGATCATCGAATCGAGGACGAAACCTGATAAACCTCCAGGGTTCATCGTGGGGGGACAACCGATACCTCCTGTGGTGCAAGTTCCGATTCCGCCGAACCAGGCTTCCCGACAGATTTCCCAATACCGCAGCCTGATAGGAAATTTCTCTCAAGAAATCAACACGCTCGCGAACAATCTTGGCCAGGATTCGATCCAGAACCCGAGCCTCCGCGTCTACCTCTCTGATCTCTACACGATCCGTCAACATGCGCTTCAACTGCAGCAGTCCTGTAGCTCGGTGAATCAGATCGCTCTTGTCGAGCCTCAGTTCCGCGCTCTCGATACGGCGTGGCGGGATTTGTCGTTTCGATTGCAATTCGAGCAGTCACTGGACGGCCCCTGCCGGAAAAATGTCGAGAGGATTGATCAATACGGGATCGAGCTTTGCGATCTCTTTGGAATTCAGGCTGATTTTGATCGAATCCTCGCAGTGTTTATCGCCGGACAGACAGCCGCCAATACTTCGGCTCTGGTCGATCTTATTCAGGAACAGATGCAGGGACATCCTGTCTCTGTCGGCTATGTCCAGGAAGGACGACAACTCGTCGGGCTCGCCGAGCAGTTTGGGCTGAACGTCGCGAATCTCCCACTGTCTCAAGCGATTGAGTCCTCTCAGGAATGGGGGAACGCGTGGAATGTTTATGCGGCGAAATTGCGCACGATTCAGAACCCCTTTTTATCCCACGCGATGAGCAGGGTGACGGCCTGCCAATGCCAACTCTACGATCTCATGCGAATCCAGAGGCCCATTGATTACCCCTATCTGTTGGAGCTTTCATCACAGACTCAGCTCTCGATCCAGACTCTCTTCAATCAACTTTCCCTGAGTGCGATTGGTCGCCTTCCTCAGAACCAGATCCAGGCTCTGATCGTCGCGCAGCAGTCAGTCGCTAGTCAGATGCAAGGTTTCCAGACTTCGCTGCAGGGGAATCTCAATCATGATCAGATCGTTCGAAATTTCGTCAATCTTGATAGCTCATGGAGAAATGTTGACCGCTACCTCGGTTCGGTCGCGGGCCCTGTCGCGAGCTCACGTGCGAGTGTGCAGGCTCAGATGAGCCAACTGAGGGAGGTTCTTCAGGTTAGTGATGCCCTGGATATCAATCTGATGCTCACGCGGGCCGCGGCGCTCGAAGGTCTCGCCGGCAATCTATACACGGTAATCGCGCAGAGGGCTCAGTTCATTCCGCAGCAAAATTATCGCAATCAGCTATTTCTCCAGACCCAGCAATTCTTGCAGAACGCGAAAATCTTTCATGCGCAGGTCGGTAATGGATCGAATCAAGCGGCCCTGGAGCAGGCTTGTGGTACCCTCGTGGATTCCTGGCAGAATTGCTCGCAACTCATCCAGGGGCTTCCTTCCCAAGGAGTCCAGCCTCAGATCTATCAGTCGATCGAGAGGGTGTGCTTACAGATCGATCCATCTGTGGCAGCGATCGCGGTGGTTTTGAACCCCTGATTTTCGCATGCTCGACGTTTGACCGGTCGGGCGTGTGAACGTCAAGGCCACCAAAGTGGGCAATCTCGTGAAATGGTGGCAACCGCTGGAGAGCTTTTGGAGTCCTGCCGTGAGCCGCATCAGTTCCACTTCCCGCCTCCGACCGCCATCAGATCCTTCCCGAAAAATCGGATTCGGATTGCTATCGCCTTCGCTGGCGGTGAGATTTGGGGATGCGATCGTTTGAGTGTGAGTGTGGGCATGTCCTGTTTTTTGAAAATTCCGTCTGCGTTCAGTGTGGACGCGCGGTGGGGTATGATCCGGAATCTCAGGCGATGCGAACTTGTGGGGAGGAGCATGGGTTTTTGCGATGTTCAAACGGGGTGAAATATCAGGTCTGCAACTGGCTTGTGCCCCACAGCGAGGAGGCGAGTGGTCATGACCGGCTCTGTACCTCGTGTGTTTTGACGACGACAATCCCCGATCCTGGCGATCCGAAAAAGGTCGCTCTTTGGGGGAAGGTGATGCTGGCGAAGCGGCGGCTCGTGAGCACGCTCTGGGCGCTCGGGATCGACTTGCCGACGAAAGCCGATGACGAGCAGAATGGTATTGCTTTCGAGATCGTGAGCAGTCGCAGCGATCCTGAAATGATCATGGGTCATGCCGATGGGGTCATCACGATTGATCTGGATGAGGCGGATGACGTGAAGAGGATGGAGAACCGACAGCGCTTTGGTGAGGCGAGCCGGACTCTTCTCGGGCATTTTCGCCACGAGAGTGGTCATTACATCTGGGATCGCTGGTTGAGGGCGTTGCCGGAAGATCATCCCCATCGCTTGGCTTTTCGCGAGCGATTCGGAGATGAGCGGGAGGATTATGGTGAGGCCCTGAAGCGGCATTACAGCGAAGGTCCGCCTTCGAATTGGGATGAACGCCACATCAGCTCCTATGCCACGAGTCATGCCTGGGAAGATTGGGCGGAGTCGTGGAACTACTACCTTCAGATGGTGGAGGGACTGGAAACTCTCACCACGATCGGATTTCATCCTTCCAAGTCCACGGTGCCGATGAATCCTTTTCCGCCCGAGGTGGGGTGCCTGCCTGAAGGGCTCAAGGGATCATCGCGTCATGATCGGGCCTTCATGAAGTCTCTCAATGACTGGGCTGCGGCCGCAACGGCGCTCAATATGGTTGCGAAAAGTGTCGGTGAGCCTCTGCTATCGCCCTATGTCCTTTCCATTGATGTCGTCGGCAAGCTGCGCATGATTCACTGGTTGGTCCATGAATCAGAAGTGTTTTCAGGCGGCGCTGACAAAGAATCAGTGATCAGCCGCTTTTTCTCCGGATGGTGATCGGTTTTTGAAAAAGGGCGTGAAATGAGTTCCGGTGATGGTGGCAAGATCCCGGTGAAACTCTCTTCGCGACGGAACCATGGGAAAAAGACAAGCTTTTCGCGATATCTGGCCTAAAGGTTGACGCTGCAATCGGCGACCCAAATGGCGCCGGTAGCGCTAGAAAAACATTCCATCGAAATATCATGCCCCAGGGAACCATCAAAAAAATCATCGAAGACAAAGGCTTCGGCTTCATCGGAACCGAAGGTCCTGATCTTTTCTTCCACCGCAACGGTTGCGAAACCGCGTTCGAAGACCTTCGCGAAGGAGATTCTGTTGAATTCACGAAAGGCCAGAGCCCTAAAGGACCCTGTGCCGAGAATGTCAAAAGCGCGTAAGGCGTTGGAGACCTTTTAACGGCTAAGGCCGAAAAGAAATTCTCACAGGATGGTCGATCTTTACGGATCGGCCATTTTTTGTGCCTGCGCATCACCTCTCCGGAACGAAGCGAGGGCATTCCTGCCTTGTCCCCTCAGCCCGGCTCACGCCGCCCAAGGACGCTGAAACGCGCCCTCACTCTTCCGGGCTGTTCTCAGCATCGGCTTCCACGAGTGCCAGTGTTCCCATTCGGCGGTGGAGTTTCCAAAAGCCATCGCGGTCGAGCAGTAGCTCGTTCCTCGAGGTTTCGCGAGAAGAGACACCGTCCTTGATGTCTGCGGAGACTCCGCTGCGCAACGACAAGCCTTCTGTGTATTCCGTGTTTTCTGTGGTTCGAAAAGGCGAGGATCGGGGAATTGACCACGGAATACGCTGAAAATACGGAAGCAGGACCAGCGCGGTCGACACAAAAACACCGCGACATGGGAGCGATGTCGCGGTGTTGGGTGAAGTTGTTGCTTTTTGTGTCGTTGCCGACACGCGCTGGTGCTTATCCCAAACGCATTTTGTAGTCGGCATAGTCGAACTCGCGGACCATTTCGATCTGGCCGTCTTCCTGGAGGATCGCGATGCTGGGGAGACGCACGCCGTTGAAGGTCGTGTTCTTCACCATGGTGTAGTGCGCCATGTCCTGAAAGACAATCTGGTCTCCGATCTGAAGGGGTTTGTCGAAGCTGTAATCGCCGATGAGGTCACCGGAGAGACAGGTCGGGGCACCGAGACGATAGGAGTAGGCTTTCTCTTCAAACTCGCCGCCATTCTCAACGTCGGGGCGATAGGGCATCTCAAGAACGTCGGGCATGTGAGCGGTCGCGGAAACGTCGAGGACAGCGATGTCGATTCCGTTTTTGAGGAGGTCGATGACGCTGCCGACGAGGACGCCGGTGCCGGTGGAAATTGCTTCGCCGGGCTCAAGGTAGATCTGGAGATGCGGGTAGCGGGCCTGGACTTCGCGAATGACGCGGATGAGGCGGGGGACGTCGTAGTTCTCCGAAGTGATGAGGTGACCTCCGCCGAAGTTGAGCCACTTCATGCGCTGGAGGTGAGAGTCAAACTTGGCGATGACGTGGGTGAGGGTGCGCTCAAGGGCGTCGGATCCCTGCTCGCAGAGGGTGTGAAAGTGAAGGCCTTCGATCCCGATGAGATCGTCTTCGTTCATGTCCTGGGCGAGGACGCCGAAGCGGGAGCCGGCGGCGCAGGGATTGTAGATTTCGGCGACGGACTCGGCATACTCAGGATTGATCCGGAGGCCGGGAGAAACAGGACGCTCAGCGGCGAGGACTTCTTCGCGGTAGCGGGTCCACTGGCTGAGGGAGTTAAAGACGATGTGATCGGAGATCTCAAGGAGCTGCGTCATTTCCTTCGGCGTGTAAGCGGGGGAAAAGACGTGGACTTCGCCGCCGAATTCTTCGGCGCCGAGTCGTGCCTCGTGGAGCCCGCTGGCGGTGGTTCCGGCGAGATAGTTCCGGAGGGTGGGGTAAAGGTTGAAGCAGGCGAAGGCCTTCTGCGCGAGGAGGATTTTGGCACCGGTTTCCTCCTGGACATGCTTGAGGATCAGGCCGTTCCGGTGGAAGGCGGCGTGGTCCATGAGGTAGCAGGGGGTCTCGAGTCCGGCGGCGGCAGCGGCGTGGGCAAGACGGGTAAAGGTCTCAGCGACGGTGCGCGTGAGAGCGTCGGTGCGCGTGGGAGCGTCGGTGCGGGCCACGGGGAAGTTGGAAGATGAGGAATTGGAAACTGGAGTGACGGGATTCATGTCAGTAAAAAAGGGAAATTAAAAAAATAGAAAATTAAACGGAATTAAAAGGCTGCGGAAAAGTTCACCGCAGGGAAAAGCGACCGGAGGATCGGCTTTCGACAAAGCTCCCGGAGAGATCTCTAAACTGAGAGATGCAGGAGGCCGGAAGAGGCGCAGACGGGAAGACCGCCGCGCCTACAGTTCTAACGATTGATTCGCTTCACGGACATGCCAGGGAAGTCCCCAGGCATTTAAGTCGTCCATGAAGGAATCGGGGTCGAGCTGCTCGAGATTCCACACGCCGGGTCGCAGCCACGCCCCGGACATGAGTTGCCGGGCCCCAATCATCGCAGGAACCCCTGCGGTGTAACTGATGGCCTGGCTTTTGACTTCCTCGTAACACGCTTCGTGGTCACAGATGTTGTAGATGAAGCGGGTCGCTTTTTCACCGCTCTCTTTGAGAGTTCCGGTGATGAGGCAGCCAATAAAAGTTTTTCCCTTCGTGAGTGGTCCCAGCGAAGCAGGATCAGGCAGGACGGCCTTAAGAAACTGCAGGGGAACGATCTCTTTTCCTTCAAATTCAATCGGCTCGACCGAGGTCATGCCGATGTTTTCGAGGACACGGAGGTGATTGATGTAATTCTCGGAGAAGGTCATCCAGAAGCGGATGCGCTGAAGACCGGGGAGGTTCTTCGCGAGGCTCTCCAGTTCTTCGTGATAGAGGAGATAAATGGACCGCTTTCCGATCCCGGGTTCTTCAAAATCGAACTCCTGCTTCACGGAAAGAGCGGGGACTTCTTTCCACTCGCCCTTCTCCCAGTAGCGGCCATTCGCGGTGATCTCGCGGATATTGATCTCCGGATTAAAATTCGTCGCGAAAGGGAGCCCATGATCCCCGGCGTTGGCATCGATGATATCGACGGTCTCCACTTCGCTGAAAATGTGCTTCAGGGCATAGGCGCAGAACACGTTCGTGACACCGGGGTCAAAGCCGGAGCCGAGCAAAGCGGTGAGTCCGGCTTTCTCAAAACGCTCCTGATAGGCCCACTGCCAGCTGTATTCGAAATGCGGATCGTCGAGCGGCTCGTAGTTGGCGGTGTCGAGGTAGTGAACACCGGCGGCGAGGCAGGCATCCATGAGGGTGAGATCCTGATAGGGAAGGGCGATATTGAGGAGGAGCTTCGGCTGAAGTTCCTTCAAAAAAGCGGTCGTGGACGCGACGTCGTCCGCATCGATCACGGCGGTCTTAATCTTCACGCCGGTGGAGGCCTCGATGTCTTTCGCAATGGCGTCACATTTCGCGAGGGTACGGCTCACGAGCCAGATTTCACCGAAGGTTTCGGCGTCCTGGGCGCATTTGTGAGCAACGACGTTTCCAACGCCGCCAGCCCCAACGATAACGGTTTTCAGCATTTTTGATCGAGGAAAAACTGTCTTGGGATTTTCAGGAATGTCAAAGCGAGTTTCTTGCCTGAAAAATTAATTTTTCGCCCTGAAACGCAGTGCCGCTGGGGAAAACGACGACGAGTGGAAGCTATGAACAGCCGCTGTCTTTGTCGCAGGAGGAGCAGCCTTTGGATTTGCTCCGTTTTTTCCGAACGGCAAACGCGACAATGGTAAGGGCGACGACAGCGAGCGCGGCCCAGGTTTGCCAGTCATTTGCTTCGGTCATGCGAGGCCGAAGAGTTTCGCGACTTGATAGACGATGAGCGAGGCGACTCCTGCAAATACCGTCATGAAAATGAACTGACCGATGCCCCATTTCCACGAACCGGTTTCCCGCGCCACGACCGCGGTCGTGGGGAGGCACTGAAGGGCATAGATGTAGAAAATGAGCAGCGAGATCACGGCGGCGGGACTGAACAGTTTCCTTCCGTCCGGCCAGGTTTCAGCGGTGAGTTGTTCACGGATGCTGTTGCGGGTCTCGCTGTCCTCATCGGCTTCGTCGACGTGGAAAAGCTGCGCCATCGATCCGACGAAGACCTCGCGGGCGGCGAAGGAGGTCAAGATCGCGGTGCCGGTGCGGCCATCGAATCCCATCGGCTTAACGATCGGCTCGATCACGGCGCTGATGCGACCGACGATGGTGTGGGATAAGACTTCAGCAGGATCGTCGCTGTCGAGCTTCGGGTAGGTTGTCGCGGCCCAAAGCAGAATCATGATCCCGAGAATGACGGTCCCCGCATTTTTTAAAAAGGCCCAACCGCGGTCGAGGACGTGGCGGAAGATGTATTTCCACTGGGGAAAACGGTAAGGAGGCAGCTCGAGGAGAAAGTGGGTTTTCACTTCATCGGGGCCGAGTTTTCCCCGGAGAATCTTCGCGACGATGAACGCGGTCAGCGTCCCGAGGACGTAGATGCTGAGAAAAATGAGAGCCTGCTTTGCGCCGCCTTCGCTCCCGCCGAGGAGCATGGGAACGAGGAGGAGATAGACGGGAAGGCGCGCCGAGCAACTCATCCAGGGCGCGACAAAAATGGTGACGAGTCGTTCCTTCGGCGAATCGATCGTGCGGGTCGCCATGACCCCGGGGATCGCGCAGGCGTAGGAGCTGAGGAGGGGGAGGAAGGCCTTCCCACTGAGGCCGACTTTTGCCATGAATCCATCCATGAGAAAAGCGGCCCGGGCCATGTAGCCCGAGCTTTCCATGAGGCCGATGAAAAAGAAGAGGAGTAAAATCTGCGGCAGGAAAATGACGACTGACCCAACGCCTCCGATGATGCCCTGAGTGATGAGATCGCGGAGATCGCCCTCCGCCATCGCGCCTTCGACGAGGCCGGTGGCCCAGTCCTGGAGGGATTCGATCCAGCCCATGGGGATCCCGGCGAAAGAAAAAATCGACCAGAAGAGGGCGAACATGATTCCGGTAAAACATACCCAGCCGAGTACGGGGTGGAGGAGAATGCGGTCCAGTTTGTCGGAAATCGTTGCACTGTGGGCCTCGGGCCGACGCGCCGCGAGATCGGCGGTTTGCAGCCCGAAAGCGCGGCGTGAGGCTTCGTTTCCTTTCTCCCACGCGGCTTCAGGAACGGGGGGGAAGGGATGGCCGAGCGCCTGTCTCAGCTCGACGAGACCCTTGCCTTTATCGGCCTGGATCGGCACGACGGGGACGCCGAGTTCCCCGGAGAGTTTGACCGGGTCGAGGCGAAGGCCCGCCTTCTCGGCGACATCGACCATGTTCAGGGCGACGACGACGGGAATCTCCAGCTCGATAATTTCCAGCGCGATTTGAAGGTGTCGCTCGAGATTGGAGGCATCGAGGACACAGACGACGAGGTCAGGCTTCGGGATTTTCGCGTTTTCGCCATGCAGCACATCCCGCGCAATTTGTTGATCCGGCGAGCCGCCATCGAGGCTGTAGGAACCGGGAAGATCGATGAGGTCGAGCGCTTTCCCGTGAGCATTGCGCATCTCGCCACGCTTCACGGAGACGGTCACGCCCGGGTAGTTTCCCACTTTTTCGATGGAGCCGGTCAGGGCATTAAAGAGCGTCGTCTTCCCTGCATTCGGATTTCCCGCGAGGGCGATCAGATCGTTCGAAGCCTCCATCCGATGGAATCAGGAATCAGCCGGCTCCACTTTGACCTGGTCCGCAAGATCACTGCTCAGCGCGACGCGTGTTCCGCAGACGGAGCAAATCAAATTGCGACCGTTCGCGAGTTTGCGGACCTGAATCGACTCGCAAAAGCCGAGGTTTCGGAGCTGCTCGCAGCCCGGACCTTCGAGGCGACGGATCTGAAAATCACACCCGACCTGCGCCTGCGTCAGGCTCAGCAGGCTGTCTGATTCTAAGTCTTGAACCAAGGAAGGGGGCATCGTCTCTAAAGATCCGCAATTGAGACGCAGTTGCAACAAGAAACTCCGGCGCGTCACCGGAGCCCGGTTCGCTATTTAGTGGCGATATTTTTTAAAATTTCGATAGATACTACTTTTGGGGTCCGTGAGGGCGTGATAAACTTCTTGAGCGCCACTCCTCTTGGCGTTCTACCTTATTCGTATCATGACAAAAACACTGACCTGCCTCCTTCTCTCCGCCGCCCTTCTTCCTTTTGCCCTCACGACCGAGGGTGTTTCTCAAGATCGTGAGACGCTCACGAATCAGGGCGGACAAGCGCTCCAGAATTCGATGCGTGAGTTTTTCAAGAAGCCAAAAGCAACGCCGCGTCCGGCGAAGCGCGTTTTTCTTGGCACGCACGTGTATCAGTTCGAAGATCGTGCCACGGTGAACCATGAGACCGCTTCGAGTCCTGAGATCATTTTTCACATCCAGAAGAACAACGACGGGACGGCGAGAATCGTTCCCGGTCACGCGTTCGATTATTAATCGCTGACGAGGGCTCAATCCGGCTCTCATCGCAAGCCCGTTCGTCTGAAGATTCATCTTCAGCGGCGGGCTTTTTCGTGGACTGAATTCCTCAGTCTTTCGAACTCTTCGGATCGAGCGCGTCACGCAAGCCGTCTCCGAGGAAGTTCAGGCAAAACAAGGTGAGGCCGAAGATGATCGCCGGGTAAATTAGAAGCCCGGGGTCACTCGCCATGCGGTCGGCCCCCTCTTTAATGAGCGACCCCCAACTCGCGTCGGGCGGCTGCACGCCGAGACCGAGGAAGCTCAGGATCGCTTCGAGTCGCATCACGGCGGGTACGGTAAGTGTCGTGTAAACGATGACTGGCCCCACCGTGTTCGGGATGAGGTGTCGGAAAATAATCCGGCTTTGTGATAACCCGAGGCTGCGGGCCGCCTCGACGAACTCCTGATTCTTCAGCGAGATAACCTGACCTCGCACGATTCGCGACATCGTGAGCCACTCGACCGCGCCGATGCAGACAAAGAGGAGCCAGAGGTTGTTGCCGAAATAGGTCGTGAGAATGATCACGATGATCATGAAAGGCAGCGCGTAGAGGATGTCGACGATTCGCATCATGATCGAATCGAGTCGTCCGCCGATGAAGCCGGAGACGGCCCCATAGATCACTCCGATCGTGAGCGAGACCGCGGTGGCGAGAAAACCGACGGCGAGCGAGACGCGACCGCCATAGAGGATTCGGGAAAAAATATCCCGTCCGAGATGATCGCTCCCAAGGAGGTAGAAGACCTCTTCCCCTTCGACCGAAGTCGCCGAGGAAAACGGTTTCATCGATTGGAGATCCGGGTGGGTCACATTCGGATTGGGAATTCCGGGAACGAAGGGGAGAAAGAAACACAGCACGACCACCGCGACGAAAAACCACAAGCTCGCCATCGCGACATGGTTCTTTTTCAAGCGCAGCCAGGCATCACGCCCGAGAGAAGAGCCTTTCTCGATCGTATCGCCCTGGCGATGGGAGGTGGAAATCATTTTTTTTGCCGCTCTGCGGCAGGAGTGAAGAAGTAGAGAAGGAATGTGGAGTGCGGCGGCTTGACGCCGCTTTGAGTGGGGATAGAGCCGGAGGCGCGGTAAAAAGTGGAAAGGTAAAAAGTTAAAGATAGCGAACTCGGGCTCCTGATCTTGATCGGTTACTGATTACTGATTGCCACTCACTTCCCCCGCGTCCTCGGATCCAGCCATGCCTGGACGATATCGACTAAGAAGTTCATCACCAAAATCAGAACCGCGAATACCGTCACGGTTCCATTGATGAGCCAATAATCACGGTTCGTGGCCGCTTTGATGAAATGTTGCCCGAGTCCGGGAAGTCCGAAGACGGTCTCGACGACGAAGGACCCGCCGATCAGTCCGGCGAGGGCGGGGCCCAAATAAGCGACGACGGGGGTGATTCCTCCCCGAAAGGCGTGCTTAAACAGCACCTTGAGTGGCGCGACGCCTTTGGCGTGGGCCGTCCGAATAAAGTCCTGGCTCAGCACATCAAGCATACTTCCCCGCGTGAGCCGGGCGATGTAGGCGGAGTAGTAGAGCCCGAGAGTGAGGGCACCGAGAAACCAGGCCGAGCTGTCTTCCCACATCGCGACGTCGAACCATCCTAACTTGAGCGCAAAAATTTCACCGAGAAGCGGGGCGATGACAAAGGTGGGGAGACAGATCCCCAGCATCGCAATCGTCATGAGCGTGTAGTCGACTGCCGTGTTCCGTTTCGCGGCGGCAAAGACACCGACGGGGACGCCAATGATCAAGGCAATGACGAGGCCGCAAATCCCGAGGATAAAGGAAACGGGAAATCCTTCGGCGATGACTTCATTGACGGTGAAGCCTTTGTTCCCGAGCGAAGGGCCGAGATCCCCGGTGACGAGACGTCCGAGGTAGAGGCCGTATTGAACGACGAGTGGCTTATCGAACCCGTAGTTCCGGTTCATTTGCTCGATGAGATGCTCCGGCACGGCCTTGTCATCGAGAAATGGGCCGCCCGGCGCGAGGCGGGCGAGGAAGAAGGTGATCGTGACGATGCAAAGTAGCGCGAATACCGACTGCCCGAAGCGGGAGAGAATGTAGCGGATCGTGTCCATCATTCTGTCTCCTCCCCGTCACGATGGAGATCGATGTGCTTGTAGGGATGGTTGTCGAGGAGGAGCGGGTTCCAGTTTTTGACATCCTCGTGGAGCAGGTAGACGCGGGTGTACCAATAGATCGGGAGGACGGGAACCTCATCGAGAAGGATGGACTCGGCCTCGGCGAGTTTGGCGTAGCGTTCGTTCGTCTCACTGAGGAGCGCGCTTTCGCGGAGGAGGCGGTCGTAGTCGGCGTTCTCCCAACCGGTGTTATTGTTAGAGTCACCGCCACGCCAGATCCCGAGGAAGGTCGTGGGATCGACGTAATCACCGATCCAGCCGGCGCGGGCGACATCGTATTTCATGTCGATCACGGTCTGCTGATAGACTTTCCACTCCTGATTTTCGATTTTCACCTTTTCAATCCCGAGGACCTTTTTCCATCCGTCCTGGATCGCGACGGCGATGTCCTTGTGAGCGTCGGAAGTGTTGAGGATGATCGTGAACTCCGGGACGTCGGCTCCGCTTTCGTAACCGGCTTTTTTCAGGAATTCGATGGCTTTGTCAGGATCGTAGTGAATCACATCGGGCGGGTGATAGCCGGCTTCCGACGGCGGGGTGAATCCGTAGGCCGGTTCCTGCCCGCCCTGAGTCACGTATTTCACAATCGTTTCCTGATTGATCGAGTAAGCGAGGGCGCGGCGGAAATCGACATTGTCGGTCGGAGCCTGCGTCGTGTTGCAGCGGTAGAAGTAAGTGCCGGCGTAAGTTTCGGTGCGCAGATTAGGGTCATTCTTTGCCTCATAGCGGGGAATGAGGTTATTCGGAATGATATAGGTGTAGTGCAGGAGATTTCCGCGAAAGGCTTTCTCCTCGGTGAAGGTGTTATCGATCGGGTAGAAGTTCAGCCCGTTCAGCTTCACGTTCGGTGCATCCCAGTAGTGAGGGTTTTTTCTCACTTTGATATGCGCGTTGATGCGCCAGTCGGTGAGGCGGAAGGCTCCGTTACTGACATGGTTACCGGGCTTCTGCCAATCGGTGAAGGTCGCGGTCATGGTCCCGAATTTTTCAATCGTCGGCCGGTGCACGGGGAGCCAGGTTGTGTGTTTGACGACATCGGGGAAAAACGGAGTCGGGCTTTCGAGAGTGCAGACGAGTTCGAAATCGTTCACGGCTTTGACGCCGACTTGGCTGAAGTCCTCGATTTCCCCCTTATTGAACGGCTCCGCATTTTTCAGGAAATAGAGCATCGACGAGTAGGGCGCGGCGAAGTCGGGGTGGAGAATACGGTTGTAGGAATAGACGAAGTCATGCGCGGTGACAGGATCGCCGTTGGACCAGCGGGCATCGTTGCGCAGGAAAAAACGCCATTCGGAAAAGTCATCGTTCGCTTCCCAGCGTTCGGCGACGCCCGGTTCGTTTTTGGTATCGGCCCCGGGATCATAGGCGACAAGCCCTTCAAAAATGGCGCGGAGGATGTTGGCGTCGCCCACGGACGAGACGAGATGCGGGTCGAGGGCTTTCGGTTCGCCGCCATTGCCGAGGAGGAGGATTTTCTCGCGCGTCGCGATATCAACCTTGGTTTCGCGATTGCAGCTCGACGTGCCCAATCCCATGACCAGGCAGAGACCTAAGAGGGTTAGGTCGCGGAGGTAACCCTGTTGAGGGTCCAAACCCTTTCGGGCCGTGTCGCGAAGCGGAGAAATCATCTACGCGACAGTCTTTGCCGGATCGTGTGGCCTTTCAATGCGGAAATGTCTCAAGATTTGGACATTTTCAGAGATGACAAACGGGAAGGCATGGGCAGATTGTCTCATGGCGATTCGTCTCGGAGAATTTGTTCGTTCAGGAACGATAGACTGTTCGGTGAAGGGCGTTATCACCGGCGAGTTGTTGATCGAGGGCATGGACAGTCCGATGCGGCTGAATCTCAAGGGGACACCGCATCCTGATATCGCGGGGTGTATCCTGACATTTACCAATCCTGAAATCGATGTCCTCGATTTTGAAATCGCCGATTATCTCGAGGTCGAGCAATCGGGTTTTGCGGGCGACATGAGCGCGGCGCAAAAGCGGAAGGTCCTTTCGATGCCGCTGGAGGAGTTTTCCCAGGCGAGCGATGCAGAGCGGGAGGCGGCCACGGTTTGGAAAAACGCGCTTTACCTCGAATGGTTCAGTCATGACAACGGGCGCATCGTCGTCGAGGCGGTGGATTACGATTGGAAGATCGACCTGCCGCGATGGACCCTGACGGACGAGGATATCGTGGCGCAGGCCGGGGTCGCGAAGGCGGCGATGGATCTGCATTTGAATTTTGCGGTCGAGATTTTTCAGGAAACGAACGAAGAAATTCGCGCCGCCGAGGAGGGAATCGACCCGAAAGCGAATGATGAGTTCGCCTGGGAAAAACGCCTCCAGGAGTCCGACAAACGAGCCGAGGCCTTTCATGCACTCATGGAGGAAGCGCGGACGCCGGAGGAAATGGAGGCGCTCGCGGAGATGGCTTATTCCAATCTCGGGGAGGATTTTGATCCGGACGCCGCTTACGAGGAAGAGGAGGTCGAGGTGGAGACTTTCGAGGCGGACGAAGAAACGCTGGATTTGTGCAATACGATCCAGCGACACTGCAAATCGTTGATCGAGGCGCACTACGAGTCCTTGATCGGAATTCCGGAGCACGGGGAGTTTTTGACGCTCATGGTGAAGTCGCAGACGGCAGCGGACATGGTTTCCTCCGATGGTGGGTGCTTTGAGCGGGGATTCCTCATTGCGCATGTGAAGCGTGAGATTGCCCGCAGCCATCGCGTGAACAAGAACCTGAAATTTTTCTCCAGCGAAGTGGATCCTGCTATCTTCGATGAAGTCTGGAAGCTTCGTGACTGCCTTATTGAACTGGCGGGCGAGCTTCGGAAGTAGATTTTTTTTAACCCCTTATCTCATGACAAACTGGCATTACGCATCGGCGACGAACGAGCAACTTCAGACGACCGAGGCGGAGCTGCCCGGTCTCATCCAAAGTGGAGCAATCACTGCGCAGACCCGCGTCTGGAGCAGCGGGATGGCAAACTGGACGCCGGCGGCGGAAGTGATGCCTCATCTCTTCGGGGGCGCCGCGTCACAGGCGGGGCCTCCTCCGATCCAGTCGGGTCCGCCGGCGGTGGTGGGACAGCATTCACATGAAATCGACTACGAGATTTTCGGCGACGACATGCAGATCGTGGAGATCGAGCTCGACCCGGGCGAGACGGTCGTCGCGGAAGCGGGAGCGATGAACTATGTCGAGGAGGACATCGTCTTTGAGGCGAAAATGGGGGACGGCAGCACGCCGAACGAAGGCGTCATGGGAAAGCTCCTCTCGGTGGGAAAGCGGGCGCTCACGGGGGAGTCGATTTTTATGACGCACTTCACCCATGCGGGCACTTCGGGGAAACGGCGGGTGGCCTTCGCGGCACCGTTCCCGGGGAAAATCATTCCGGTCGATTTATCGAAAATCGGAGGTGAGATCACTTGTCAGAAAGACTCATTTCTTTGCGCGGCGAAGGGGACGCAGGTGACGATCGCTTTCAACCGGAAGCTCGGAGCCGGTTTCTTCGGCGGTGAGGGATTCATTTTGCAGAAGCTGAAAGGCGATGGGAAAGCGTTCATGCACGCGGGCGGTACGATCATTGAGCGCGAGCTCAAGGGGCAGAAGCTCCGGGTCGATACCGGATGTCTCGTCGCGTTTTCTCCGGGGATTGAGTATAACATCGAGCGCGCTGGGAATCTGAAGTCGATGTTCTTTGGAGGAGAGGGGCTCTTCGTGGCGACGCTGAGCGGTCACGGTCGGGTCTGGCTGCAAAGCCTGCCGTTTTCGAGATTGGCGGATCGCATCCTGCGAATGGCTCCCAGTGCGGGGGGGAAGTCGCAGGGTGAGGGCAGCGTCCTCGGCGGCATCGGTCGCATGATCGACGGAAGTTAAGAGGAAACTCAAGGGGCGGCGCTTTCCAGCGTCTGCCGGAAAGCCTCGCGTCCTATCGTCCGCCGCCGGCGTTGATCGTCACTCCGGTGCCGCCTTCGACTCCGAGGACGCCAAGTCCCTCCTGGATCGCGACGGCCTGAGCGGCGGTGATCAAGACAGCTTCGGTGTATTCTTTCAGCTTCGTCCACGGACTCTTTGGAACCCAGACGATGTCGCCACCCTGGAGGGCGAGGTCAGGCTCTTTGCCACGCATCACGGCCCGGAGATCAACCACTGCCACTTGCGGGCGGTGAGTGCCTCCGCGAATGATGAGCGCCTTCGTGATAATGGCGTCAGGACGGGTTCCACCGGCCACGGCCACGGCAGAGAGGAGGCTGACTCCTTTTTCGTAAAAGACCGGACCGGGTCGGTTGACATGCCCGAGCACATAAATCGACTGAGCATTGAGGGACGGAACAAAGACGTAGTCGCCGCCTTTGACGTAGACGTTTTGCGACATGTCGCCTTCGCGGATCAGTGCCTCGAAATCGACGGGGATGAGGTCGCCGTTTCGGATCAGGATCGCCCGCTCGAGGTCGGCGGCTTCCGGGTTGGTGACTTCAATACCGTCACGGTTTGAAAGAAGTCCGCCGCCCTGCGAGATCGCGTCGATCACGGTGGTCGGTTTCTGAATTGGATAAGTGCCGGGTCGGCTCACCTGCCCCAGCATCCAGAAGCGCTGGCTGTCTGCCTGAGCGATGTTCACGGTGACGACAGGATTGACGTAGTCGTCCTCCAGCTTTTTGGAGAGGACCGTCGAGATCTCTTTCAAGGTCATCCCGCTGACCCGCACGCCGTCGGCGACACTGTAGTGGAGCATTCCGTCGGGCATCACTTTTGTCTGGGCGCGGGTTTCAGCCTTTTCGGCGACCTCGATGTCGAGAACATCGCCGGGACCGACGCGGTAGGGCCCGGAAGGCGCGCGCAGATATTCGGGATTGATCTTCTTATCGAAATTGAGCTGCTCGAAGTCAGGCTCTTTTGGAAGACGCTTCAGTGCTTCTTCGGTCGTTTCCGTTGGAGTCTCGGCGAATTCTTCAGCAGCGAAGGTCGCGGAGGTTTTGAACTCGCGATCCGCCGGCTTGAGGTGAACGCACGAGGAGGCCATGACCATGAAAATGGCGGCGGCGCTGGCGCGGAGGAGGGGATGAAAAAGAAATTTCATGGAGGGAGGGGGATCAGTTTCCGAGCAGGATCGGGACATATTCCTGGTTCATGGCTTCTGCCGTGACCGTTTGGACAAAGGTGAAGATGGCGTCGTCGAGGACGCGCTCGATGATTTCGAAGGGGCGCTTGTTCACAAAAATGATGTCGCGGTTTTCCAGCTTCACGTCTTTGGCTCCGCCGGTGAGGATCGCGTTCATGTCGATGATTTGTGTTTCGGGATTGTGGATGCTGCCGCGGATGAGGAGGACCTTCCGGCGAAAGGCATACTGGCCAAAACCACCGGCTTCGCCGATCGCCTGCGCGAGGGTTAGTTTCGCCGGCATCTTGCGACGGCCCGGATCGGACACTTCTCCGAGCACGTAGATTTCGTTTTCAAGCGCCGAGGCGACGTAGATGTAGTCGTCGGGTTCGAGGAAAGCGTTTTGGCTGAAATCCCCTTCATAATAAAGACGACCGAGATCGACGTTGAGCTTCTTGCCTTTTCTCGCGACAAAGGAGCGTTCGAGATCGGCAAGTTCGAAGGCAGAGCCCCTCACCGTGCCGACCTGCATGCCTTCGGCCCGGGCGATGGCTTCGAGAATCGAGGTGGGGCGATCGAGCGTGTAGGTGCCCGGCTTTCTGACCCGACCTATGATCGCGAAATCTTTACTCGCGACTTCGACTGGAGTGATGATGACTTTCGCTTCCTGGTAATCGGCGAGTGCCTCCTCGATGCGGTGGCGAAGCTGATCAAGAGTCAGCCCCTCGGCGCGGATCGCAACGGCCTGAAGGTAGCTGATCGTCCCGTCGGGTGCGATCTGCACTTTCTCGCGGAGGAGATCAGGACGGTTGTAGATCGAAAAGTTGACGACATCGCCGGCCCCGAGGGTATAGCGCGTTTGCCACGTGGGAACGCTGGTCGGAGCGACGCGCTGTTCGATGGGCTGAATTTTCTCCGCGACGGCCATGGGGACGGGTTCGAGCTCCTCCCAATACTCGGCAGGGCCGGGGATGACGGGCGCGTTGACACGAAGACGATGCTCCTGCGCATTCAGCGGTGCGCACTGAAATGCGATGAGTAAAATGGTCGTGAGGATGATCTTCATGGGTCAATGATTCGCTTTTATAAACGATCAGCATTTCCAATTTATTATAAAAATCATAATAATCAAACTTATTAATTAAACTTATTAATTAAATGATTCCAGGAAGGTGGGCAGATCAATTCTGCTTTGAGACCCAATCAGGAAAACGGCTATTACCGCTATTTTAAAATAATAGTTTGGCTTGGCTTGGATTGTGCTATCGTCGCCTACGCCCCCGTAAGTCGAGAGCGATACTTATGCCCGAACAGCGTTTTGATCAGTCTCAATCGTTGCTTCAGTCGCAGACGATTGCACCCCAAATGCAGCAGAGTCTGCAACTGCTGCAAACTCCCACCTTAGAGCTTCGCCATTTAGTGCAGCAGGAGATGGTGGAAAACCCTACCCTCGAAGAGGAGTCGATCGACGTTTCTCTCGATGAGGCTTCGACTCCCGGTGAGGATGATGAATTTGACAAGGAGTTCGCGGAGCTGTCTCAGCTCGACGAGGAATGGCGTGAGTACATGCAGCAGTCGCGAGTGGCTTCCCCTCGTCGTGACGATGCGGATGAGCGTTATCAGTTTGTGATGGATTCGATCGTGGAGCCAATCACGCTTCAGGATCACCTCACGAATCAGCTTCATTTTACCGATGCCTCAAAGGGGCTTGCAGATATCGCTGAGATGTTGATCGGCAACATCGATGAAACCGGATTTCTTTCCATGGACCTTGAGGAGCTCAGCTTTGACATGGGGATTCCCTACGAAGAGCTCGAGGAGGGAAGGGCGTTGGTTCAATCTTTCGATCCGGTCGGGGTCGGGGCGGTCGATCTGAGGGATTGCCTTCTCATTCAGTTGGAGCGGCTAGGCAAGCATCATAGTCTTGAGTATCGGATCGTCGACCACCACCTTGACGACCTCGCGCGGAAGCGATATCCCCAAATCGGGAAAAAGTTGAGTGTCGCTCCTGAGCAGATCACGAAGTCAGCAGAATTTATTTCGACGCTGGATCCGCGGCCGGGAAGCCGGTTCCGGGCTGACAGCAACACCTACGTGAACCCCGATGTCGCGGTGGAGCGCATCGGCGGCGAATGGGTCGTGACGATGAATGATGAGCAGATCCCGCGTCTTCGCATCAGTAACACCTATAAAGACATGATGGCGTCTGGCAGCGGTCGCGAGGCCCGCGCTTACATTCGCGACAAAATCCGGGCGGGGAAATTTCTAATCAAGAGTATCCACCAGCGCCAGGAGACGATCAAATCCATCGCCATGGAGATCGTGAAACGGCAGATCGAATTTTTGGAGCACGGCTCCTCTAAGCTTAAGCCGATGAACATGGCTCAGATTGCGGAGGTCGTCGGAGTCCACGAAACCACGGTGAGTCGAGCGGTTTCGGGCAAGTACATTTCGACGCCTCACGGTGTCTTCGAGATGAAATACTTCTTCACGACCGGTTATCAAACCGAAGACGGTGAAACGATGAGTAACACCAGCGTGAAGCGCACCCTCGGTGAGCTGATCGGGGCGGAAGATCACAAAAAACCGCTCAGCGATCAAAAGCTCGTCGAGGAGTTGGAGAAAAAGGGGCTCAAGATTGCCCGGCGAACGGTGGCGAAGTATCGGGAGGAGTTGAATATTCTCCCGAGCCACATGCGGCGGAGCTATTGAAGTAGCGGATCGCGTCAGCGTTCCAACGACGGAGGACCGGGCCAATGCCGGTCGGAAGGCTGACGCCATCCGCTACGTTTTACGAGCGCCTCGCGCGGGAACGTCGTGTTCCGACAACGGGGGGCCGGGGCAATGCAGGTCGGAAGGCTGACGCCATCCGCTACGTTTTACGAGCGCCTCGTGCGGGAACGTAGTGTTCCGTCGACGAGGGACCGGAGCAATGCAGGTCGGGATCCTCCGCGAAATCGACACCTTCCAGAACCCAATTCACGCTCCCCGCGTTGGCGCGATTGCTACTGAATTGCGATTTGAATATCACCGCAGCGTTTGGCAGGTTCCGCGCATGAAAATTTCATGCTTTTCTCTTCTCTCCATTTCCCTGTTCTTTTCAGGGGTTCATGCCGACGACTGGTCACAATTTCAGGGGCCGACGCGAAACGGGGTTTCCATGGAAACGAGACTCAATCTTTCAGGCTGGGATGCGAAGGCTCCCGCCGTCCTGTGGGAGAAGGAGCTCAATAACGGATTCGGCGGCGCGTCGATCCACGGGGATGAAGTTTTCATGATTGACCGCGATCTCGGCGAGCGGGATCGTCTTCTCTGCCTCTCCCGTGCGACCGGCGAAACGAAATGGGATTTTAGTTATGACTACGAGGGCAAGCTTTCTTTTCCCGGCAGCCGCGGGGTTCCTCTCGCCGAAGAGGATGCGGTCTACTACATCAGTGGTTTTGGCCAGGTTTTTCGCATCAATCGCGAAACACACGAGCCTGATTGGATGGTGCCGATGCGGGAGAAATACGGCGCCGAAGAGGGAACGCCGAAGTGGGGTTGGGCGCAGAGTCCTGTTATCGTCGGTGACATCCTCATCGTTCCTGCTCACAGTGACAGCGCAGGTCTTGTTGGATTCGACAAGAAGACCGGAGAGGTCAAGTGGGAGACTGAAGGCTTCGGCGACTCGCACTCCACGCCAACCGTGATGACTTTGCAGGGTGTTGAGCAGGTTGTCTTTCTCGCGACGAAGCGGGGCGAAAATGACGAGGGCATCGGCACGACGATCAGTGTCCTTCCGGAGACGGGTGAAGTGATCTGGAAGACCGACGTGTATTTCAACAAAATCCCGATCCCCTTTCCAAACAAGGTCACGGAGGAACTCGTCTATCTCACGGGCGGGTATGAGAACGGAAGCTGCATGATCAAAGTCACGAAGAATGAGGGCAAGCTCTGGGACGTGGAGAAACTCTTCGACATGACACAGGGAACTCAGATTCACCCTCCCTTTGTGATCGATGATCACATCTATTTCCTCGCGAACGAGAACGCGAATCATAAAGGCGAAGCCCGTACCGCGGGTGGTCTCATGTGCATGGACTTCGATGGTAACATCAAATGGCAGACGGGTGATCAGCCATTCATGGGGCGTGGTAACATGATTCTCGTCGATGGGCATTTGCTGATTCAGGATGGCGAAGTGGGCTATCTGCGCGCGGTGCACCCCTCGCCGGAAGGCTACCAGGAAGTCGGATTTTTCGATGCGTTTGGTAAGAAGGGCGAGGTCGATGAAGAGATCGCGAAGCAGGCCAACCGCGACGTGAAAAAAATGCCTGATTTTCAATATTGGTCACCGATGGCCCTGAGCGACGGGCATCTCATCATGCGCGCTCAGAATATGGTGAAGTGCCTCAATTTGAATTGACTGGTTGGAATGCGCTCGCTTTGCCAGTCTCGCATTGGCAAAGCGCTCACCTTTGCGTAGGTTCAAAGCCATGTTCTGGCTGCGAACTCTCTTTTACGTGTCGCCTCTGGCGATAGCGTTCGCGGTCGTCCTCCTTTTCCGCGAAGTCAGTCACCTGCAACTTCCCGGGGTGGGGGAGGCGCTGACGACTTCGATCCGGGAGCCGATTGGTCCGCTTGATCTTTTCACTCCGATCAGTGGGCCGACGCGGGAGGTGCGTGATTTGATCTTCGATCCGCTCCTGATCCGGGACGATGATCTAAATCTGCGGCCACACATCATCTCGAGCTGGGACAGTCAGACCGTCATCGTGATTCGCTGTTTCAGCGAAGAGGCGGCCGGCGAAGCCGAGGCGATGATCATGTCGGAGGAATATCTCGATGAGGACATGACCGTCCTCGGGCTGAATCGTGAGGGGTCAGTTTTGACGGTGGCGCTGGAAGGCTTCATTCCGGATTTTGAAACACGGCTCGTTGGAAATTTTGATCCGGGCTTGCTCGGCGACTATCTCCTTGTTCGACTGCGTCTGAAACATTCGATTCAGGATTCGCTCAGTACTTTCCTCAATTCTTCGGTGGAAAAAGGGCAGATCAAAATGCTGGATTTTGAGGGGGATGAAGTCGCGAATCTTTTTGTCAAAGGCGACACTGATTTGTTCCTTCGCGAACTCGAACTCTACTACGATTCCAATCTCAGTCTTGCCCCGGAAATCGAAGTGGTCGGGCAGCAGAGCTTTACCAGTTCGCAGGAACTCTCGATACAACTTCGCGGTGACGTGAAGTGGCACGACGGTCGTCCCGTGACGTCGGCGGACCTGCTTTTCAGCTACGGGGAGCTGACGCGACCGGGCTCGCCGATGCCCTTGAAGGGAACCTTCTGGTTTCTCGAATCGCTCGAAGCTGTCGATGAATTTTCCCTTCGGGGGGTCTGTCAGGATACTCCCGCCGTGATGATGGAAAGTTTCGAAGCGCTCCCTCTTCTCCCCGCTCATTTGCTGAGTGATCAATCGGATGAGGAACGCTGGCTGAAATTTGTGGAGTCTCCCATCGGTTGCGGCCCTTATCGCGTCGAACGGCGTCGCGAGGATGGAGGCATCGTCCTCGCGGTATTCGAGGGTTATTTCGGAACGAAACCGGAACAGGAGTGGAACGTTTACCGCCGCTTCGACTCGCTTGAGTCCAAGCTTCTTGCACTCCGTTCCGGGCGGGTTGATTGCCTCGTCCCCGATGAGCGCTTCAGTGACTGGTCGATGCGAAACCCGGGACGGGTCCGCCAGATTCGCTGCCTTCCGAGGATTCAATATCTCGTCGCCTGGAATCTCGATACGGAGCCGCTCGACCAAAATTCAGTGCGGACGGCACTCGCTAAATCGGTGGATTTGAATGCTGTGCTCACTGAGACCGCGATCTCCTACCAGGAGCCGGTTTGGAGTCTGTTTTTTCCGGGACTTCCGTATGCGAACCGGGCGCTGCCTCTTCCGCTTCTTGATTTGAAAGGAGCCGAGAATCTGCTCGACGAAGCCGGCTACCTATTTGATGAAAGTCAGGGCGCGCGCGTCGATGAAGCCGGTGTCGTGCTCACCTTGAAGCTTTCCGTGAATGAGGCTGACTCCGAGCACGTTCGCCTCGCGAGGGCTTTGCAGAATCAGTGGGCGGCGATCGGGGTCGTTGTTGAAATCGAAGAGGTTTCGTGGGAGGTGCTCCTCAATCAGCGACTCCTCACTCGCGAGTTTGAGGGGGTCCTCCTGAGCTGGGAGATCCCTCTAAAGAGGGACCGCTACGAAGCGTTCCATTCCCGCGGGGTCGAAGAGGGGGGCGGTAATCTTTTTGGACTGCGAAATCAGGTCGTCGATGAATTACTCATCAACTTGCGGGAGGAAAACCGCCCTGACATGATCGCAGTGGAGGCGCATCGGTTGCAGGATGAAATTGTGAGCCTCCAGCCCTGTTTTTTTATTGGTCAGTCAGGGCGGATTATTACGATTCGTGACGAGGCGGTGGAAGTCGTCCGACCTTCGGCGGGTGGTGAGTCGATTCGATCACCTGCCGGTATCGGGAAAGCGGGGCTGGAGCGATCCCGACCGTGGTGGAGGCGCAGTGGAAAGATATCGACGTCTCCCCTGACCACTCCGGAAGGGAGAGGGGAATGATCCGCTTTTTTGGTCAGCGCCTGTTGGTGATGCTGGTTCGGCTCGTCATCGTGGCGATTCTGTTAGTCACTGCGATCGAGCTGGGCTATGGCGTCCTCGGAAACTCCGACGTTCATGTTTGGGAGGTCAGTTTTTCCGATCCGGTTGTTCCTCTTGCTGAGCTATCCGGATCTTCGACCTGGGAGGGGATGATCCCGCTGCTCAAGAGCTCGATGCTCATCGTCGGTCTTGCATGGGGGGCGACCGTGCTCGTTGGATATTCCTGGGGTATTCTTGCGGCGCGGTTGAGACAGTTTAAGGGCCATCATTTATTCCTCGTGCCCTGGCTCGTCCTCGCTTCGATCCCGGGGTTCTGGTGGGTCATCCAGGTAGCGATCTATTCCTACTTTAAGTGGGAGCGTCCCGGCTTTGCCAATGAAGTGGTTGTCGAGTCGGGGCCTGACTTGATGCAATGGTGGAATGCGGTCGTCGTCGCGATTCCGCTTGGTGTCCTCGGGATTTCTGTGCAGATGCGGGTCGTCAGTGAGCGGATCCGTGAAGAGGCAGGGTTGCCTTTTGTGAGGGGGCTTCACCGGGCGGGTTACTCCGAAAGTGAAATTTTCTACAAGAACATCCTGCGTCGACTCACCGGCGAGTTAGTTCGCCTCTCCGATGCGACGCTTCCTTTAATTTTGGGCGGCCTGATTTTTGTGGAGGTGGCCTTTCGTTATGAGGGCATGGGGAGTTTTCTGATCAGCTCCCTGCAATTGAGTTATTTCCCCGGGATTTTCGTGACTGGAATTTGGATGGCGGGGATAATCGGGTTGGCCGCGTTGATCAGGGAGATGGTCGTTCACAGTCTTGGAGATGATTAAACGATGAAGAACCGGAAGCAGTCGAAAGCCTCAAGGCACTCGCTTGTCCTCCTCGCGAGGGCGTGGGAAACACGGTGGGTTATCCTTCTTGCACTCGCCTACTTGAGCACCTTTGCCTGGTTGTTCGCCGCCGGAACCGTGGAAGATATTCGCCCTTCGGAAATTCTCGTGACGCCGGCTGATCCGGCCTGGGAAGGCCCCGGTCGCGACCACTGGTTCGGCACCACGAGCACTGGACTCGATCTTTTTAATCTTTGCCGCATCGCGATGGCGCAAACCATTGCGTTGGCGGCCCTCGCGAGTGGACTCGGGCTGGCTCTCGCCTTTCTCGCAGTGATGCTCTTCGCCTTCGATCCCGGGGAAAAACGGTTTTCGCTCATGAAGTCTTTCGGCCGCATCGGGACTTTGATGCCCTGCGCTTTGGTCCTCCTGATCATCCTCGCCGGCAGCGGTGGAGGGATCGCCGCCCTTGTCGCGACGACAGCAATCCTTGTCGCGTGGCACCTCGGGCCGACCCTCGCATCGTGGTTCGAGGACTCGGAGAATCGCCCTGACATTGTCTCAGCCTACATCGTCGGCCTGTCACGATCAGAGATCGTCACCAATCGGATTGTTCCCGCCACGATCCGGAAAATGGTCGGTGTTTTTGCCTTACTGATCCCCCAAATCGCGTTGCTGGAAATGGGACTTTCATATCTTGGATTCGGTAGTGAGCGGCTCAGCATCGGAGGGCTCGTCGCCTATGGACAACAGGTTATCATTGAGGCTCCGTGGCTGGCGGTTTACCCCGGTGTTTTCGCCGCGCTTGTGCTTGTCGTGATGGGTTTGTTAGGCTGGCTGACATCGCGCTCACTCAAAACAGGAAAGGTAAGGCGGTTTCTCTAAGATGGCTGAAGAGCTTGAAAATCCATTGATCGAAGTGGCCGACCTCACCGTTGAGGGATCTTCGGGTATCGACAGTCGTAATATTCGGCTGCGCCGCATTTCTCTGTCCATTGGAAAGGGCGAGATTCTTGTTCTCGGCGGTGAGGCCGGCTCCGGCAAGTCGCTGCTTTGCGAATGCATCAGTGGCATCATGAGGCGGCACCTGAGGGTCACCAGCGGAACCGTCAGGGTCGCAGACCGGAATGCCCTCGCGAAACGTTCGGCCCGGCTTGCACCTCAGGTTTCGTTTCTGGGGCGCGAGCCTGAGTCCGCTTTCAACCCTCACCATACAGTCGAGCGTTCGCTGAGAGAGTTTACCCGACTCCTCTCGCGATTTTCAAAACAGCCGAAGGAGATGGACTGGAATGATGCGTTCTACGCGGTCGGCATCGTTGAGCCTGAGCGAGTCCTTCCTCTTGTGATGGGAGATTTGCCATTGATGATGTTGCAGCGTCTCGCTTTGATGCGAGCTCTGATGTCCGCTTCTGAAGTTATTGTTTGCGATGAAGCGACGGCGAGTCTTGATCGTGTCGCAGAGAGCCAGTTCATCGACTTGATCACGCAGATTCGTGAAGAGAGGGAAATCACTTTTGTCCTCGGGATGGGGCGGCTTCGGAATGCTGAGCGGTTTGCAGATCGGATCGTGATGTTTTTTGAGGGGGGCATCCTTGAGTCCGGAGCGGCATCGGATCTCGTCAACAATCCAAGCTGCCGCTACACTGCCGAATTTCTCGCCACCTCACCCAAGCTGACCCATTCGCCCCACGAACTCTCAACGATCAGCGTGGAGGCGATCGCTGAGGCCGAGGAAATCATTCATGGGAATGACGGGGTTTTGCAACCTTCTCATGCGGATTAGTAAGCTCTCTCTCAATCTGGGGTGCCTCCGTGTTGGACTTCTCGCCGTATTGGCCTATCAGAGGTGGCTGCGAGGAAAATTGACATGATTACTGAAGAACTGATTCGAGAAAAACTGAAAGAGGTGAATTACCCCGGCTTCAGCCGCGACATTGTGTCCTTTGGTCTGGTGCAGGAAGTGCAGGTCCACGGTGTCGATGTGATCGTCAAAATCAGCATCGCGACGAAGGATCCGAACATCCCCCGCGGCATTCACGAAGGCATCGAAAAGGTCATCAGTGCGGTCGATGGCGTCGGCAAGGTGAACGTCGATTTTGACATCAAAGATCCACCCGATCCGGTCACGGGTGGCAATCCGGCGGCGGGTCAGTCCAGCATCCCCGGCGTGAAGAAGATCATCGCTGTCGCGAGTGGCAAGGGCGGCGTCGGAAAGTCCACCGTTTCCACCAACCTCGCGATTGCGCTGAGTAAGACCGGAGCAAAAGTCGGTCTCTGCGACTGCGACCTCTACGGCCCCAGTGTCGCGATGATGCTTGGAGCCGATGATGAGCAGCCGATGGCGACTGAGCAAAACGAGATCGTCCCGATCGAAGCGCACGGGATCAAAGCGATCTCGATGGGATTCCTCCTCAGTGATGATTCTCCGGTGATTGTTCGGGGTCCCCTCGCGACCCGCTACACGCAGCAGTTTTTGCGTCAGTGTCTCTGGGGTGATCTCGATTATCTCGTCCTTGATCTCCCTCCCGGGACCGGCGACATCCAGCTCACGATTGTGCAGACGGTGGCGGTCGATACCGCTCTCATCGTCACGACGCCGCAGGAAGTGGCTCTTATCGACGCCCGGAAAGCGATCGGAATGTTCAAAAAGGTAAATGTCTCCATCGCCGGGATTGTTGAGAACATGGCCTGGTTCGAGTGTGATCACGGAGAGAAATATTTCATCTTTGGCGAAGGTGGTGGTGCTGCCGAGGCAGAGAAGCAGGGCGTGCCGCTCATGGGGCAGATCCCGCTTGATCCGCCGACTCGCAAAGGGGCCGACGAAGGCATTCCGATTGCGATGAGCGATCCGGAAACAAATTCGGTTTCCGCTGCCTTCCGTGATCTCGCCGCGCAAATGATCGCGACGGTTGAAGGCTGATTTGGCCTCGCTCCAACGGCTTCGAACGGCGCGTCTGCGAAATTGACGCGTCGCGGCCTTGCGTTCATCTTCTCAACTCACGCATGAAAAAATCTCTCCTCGTTTTAATCGCGGCCCTTTGTGGCGCGATGTCTTCCGGCCTTGCCGCCGAAAAGCCGAATATTATTTACATCCTCCTCGACGATGCCGGCTACGCCGACCTGAGTTGCTACGGTCAGAAAAAGTTCACGACACCCAACATCGACCGCCTCGCGACTGAAGGGATGAAGTTCACCGATCACTATTCGGGGAGCACGGTGTGTGCGCCGACCCGGTGCTCTCTCCTCACCGGCCTCCACACGGGGCGCACTTTTGTCCGCGGAAACCGCGAAGTCCAGCCTGAGGGTCAGTCGCCCATGCCGGCGGACATCGTCACGATGCCTCGATTGCTGGCGGATGCGGGCTACACGACAGGAGCGTTCGGAAAATGGGGCCTCGGTGCTCCCGGCTCAGTGAGTGATCCGATGGAGCACTTTGACGCTTTTTATGGCTACAACTGCCAACGTGAGGCGCATGATTATTACCCGACTCATCTCTGGAAAAACCGCGAACGGGTCGAACTGAATAAAGAGGTCTACACCCACGACCTCATCATGGATGAAGCGCTCGGGTTTGTTCGCGAGAACAAAGACAATCCTTTTTTCATCTACCTCGCCGTCGCGATTCCTCACGCCGCGATGCAGGTCCCTGAGCCCTACGCCAAGCCATGGCGTGAAAAGTTTCCCCAGTTTGAGGAGAAGATCGGAAAGTACGCCGGCACTGAGGTCAACAATCCCATCGCGACCTTCGCCGGCATGATGACCCTGCTCGACGATGGCGTCGGTGAACTCCTCGCCCTCCTCGATGAATTGGAGATCGACGAGAACACCATCGTCATGCTGACTTCGGATAATGGCCCGCATCAGGAAGGCGGACACGAGCCGGATTTCTTCGACAGCAACGGTCCCTTTCGTGGTCACAAGCGCGACCTCTCCGAAGGCGGGATTCGCACCCACATGCTCGCGCGCTGGCCCGGAAAAATCGCCCCCGGTTCGATGACTGATTTGGCCTCTGCGCACTGGGACGTCCTCCCCACGACGATGGATCTCGCCGGAGCGGAAACGCCTGAAGACATCAGCGGGATTTCTTTTCTCCCGACTCTGCTGGGCGAGGAAGGCCAGAAAGAGCACGACTATCTTTATTGGGAGTTTTATGAGCGCGGCGGGAAAAAAGCGGCCCGCTGGGGGGACTGGAAAGCTCTTCAGCTCAATGTGAACAAATCGCTCGAAAGCCCCATCGAAATTTACGACCTGTCGCAAGACCTTGGGGAAGAGAACGATCTCGCCGCCTCGCGTCCCGATCTTGTGGAGCGGGCCAAAGAGATTTTCGCCGAAGCTCACGTCCCTTCTCCGAATTGGGAGTTCGTGAATCCAAAGCCTAAAAAAAAATAGTAAGCCCTGAGTCGGTCATGCGTGGTGTCGTTCGTCACTACGCCAACATCGTGCACCTAAGCTACGTCGAAGCCCTGCGCGGAGCGAAGTCTCTCGAAAGCGTCCTCAAAGCCTTTGTCGCTGACCCCACTGACGCCAGTTTTGCCGCTGCCAAAGCGGAATGGATCGAGTCACGTCGCCCCTACCTGCAAACGGAAGCGTTTCGCTTTTACGCCGGTCCCATCGACGACGAGGACGGTCCCGAGCCGATGATCAATGGATGGCCGATGGATGAATATCACATCGACTACATCGACGGAGCGCCCCTCGGCGGATTAATCAATGCGCCTGACGATTACCCTGACATCACCAAAGA
>CAZOUP010000069.1:0-29755 GCA_964583035.1 uncultured Akkermansia sp. | reverse complement strand
GCTAAGCGGATTCAGACTGGCGGTGTAAACTAAAAAGGGCGTTTAAGCCCCCTTTTTATCCCGATGCGATCTTTGAGACGTGAGTTGACGTAATCAGCGTATCGCGATTGAGTGCCTACCCATGTTGAACCGAGATCTTTCCTCCAAATTATTCAAAGCCGCCAAGGAAGTGATTCCCGGCGGCGTCAATTCGCCGGTCCGTGCTTTCAAAAGCGTGGATGGTGATCCTTTTTTTGTGCAACGGGCGCGCGGCTGCCGAATTTGGGATGTCGATGGGAATGAAATGATCGATTACGTCGGGACCTGGGGGCCGGCGATCCTTGGGCACGCGCCTTCCGCCGTGATCGATGCGGTGAGTCATGCTGCGAAAGAGGGAATCAGTTTCGGGATCCCGAACCGCCACGAGATCGAACTTGCGAGGATGGTTCGAGATTATGTGCCCTCGGTGGAAAAGGTCCGCATGGTCAGTAGTGGGACCGAGGCGACGATGTCAGCGATCCGTCTTGCCCGCGGCTACACGGGGCGCGATAAAATCATTAAATTCGACGGTTGTTACCACGGACATGTCGATTCTCTCCTCGTCGCCGCCGGAAGTGGCGCCCTCACGCTCGGGCAACCGGACAGTGCCGGAGTGCCAAAAGACCTCGCGAGTCTCACGATCGCGCTGCCATTCAATCGCCCCGAAGCGGTTGAGGAAGCGTTTCGCCTCGAAGGAGAGAATATCGCGGCGATCATCCTCGAACCAATCCCGGCGAATGCAGGTCTCATTTTTCCGAAGGAGGGATACTTGCAGTTCCTTCGTGAGATCACCGAGAAGTACGGCGCCGTCCTGATTTTTGATGAGGTCATGACCGGCTTCCGGCTCGCCCGAGGTGGCGTTCAGGAACTGGTTGGAATCACCCCGGATCTCACCGCGATGGGGAAAGTGATTGGTGGCGGTCTTCCGGTCGGTGCCTTCGGTGGCAAGGCTGAGATCATGGATTATCTCGCGCCCGACGGGCCGGTGTATCAGGCGGGTACGCTTTCCGGGAACCCGCTCGCGATGGTTGCCGGCATCACTCAGTTAAAGGAAATGGAGCGTCACAATGGCTGGGCTAGACTCGATGAAATCGGTCAGCAGTTTGAGGATGGCGTTCGCGAGGTCCTGAAAAAAGCCGGTCGCGACCTCACGCTCAACCGCATTGGTTCGATGTTCTGCCTCTTTTTCACCGAAGAAGAGATCACGAACGTGGATGACGTGAAGAAATCTGACTTCGATGCTTTCCGGAAATTCTTCTGGGCAGCGTTGGATCGCGGCGTCTATTTCGCTCCTTCGCAGTATGAGGCGGGATTTATCTCGCTCGCTCATGGTCCGGATGAGATGGAAAAAACGGCTGAAGTCACCGCCGATGCGCTTAAAGTGGCTCTGAGTTAAGGGGATACAATTGGAAGAGATTTAATGCCAAGGTGACAATTTTGCTATCTGGCGCGATTCGATCCGGGGTGTAAGCTCCGCACTTAGAACGATTAGAAATTTGTAGCAGCCGCCGGAAGCAATTCCGGCTCAGCCAACCATGAGCGACGAAGACAAGCCCCTCGAATTTTCCGCCTTTGATCTGATGCCTGACTGGGCTCAGGAATCATCGAAGCCTAAGGAGACAAAGCAACGCCCGCGTGATGATCGCGAAGATTCGCGTGGCGAGAATCGGCGTGACTCCCGCGGAGGCGGTGATGATCGCCGTGGAGGTTTCGGTGGGGATCGTCGTGGCGGTGGCGGCGGAGATCGTCGCGGTCAAGGCCAGGGCCAGGGACGAGGGAATTTCGGAGGAGGAGGTGACCGTCGTGGCGGCGGAGGCCGTGATGATCGACGGGGTGGAGGTGACCGCCGCGGTGGCGGGGGTCGTGACAACTTTCGAGGAGGAGATCGCCGGGAGCGTCCGCCAGAGGATAAGCCGGCCCCGGGGGTCAAGGCATCGATTGAGCCTTCCGAGTTAGCGATCAAAGGTCTCACGAAGCATATCAGGGATACCTACCGGGCCTTTCCTCTTGCTGACCTTGCCAAGATGATTATGGGCGGGCGTGACCGTTATCAGGTTTGTTTCGAATCGACTGATGACGGCGTCGCCTTTTATCAATGTAAGGATGATAAATCGATCTGGCTGAGCCGCGACGAAGCGATCAAGCATTTACTGAGTTCCGATGTGCTCTCTAAGTATTACGTGGTCGAGGAGGTCGATGTGGGCGCTCCGGCGGGGAACTTTTCCAACATTGCCGTCTGCGGCATGAGCGGGGAAATTCTCGGGCCTCCCAATCATCACGAATATCAGCGCAACATTGCAAAGCTCCACGCGGAGAAGTTTTCCAACATGCCGCTTGAGCGGTTCAAGTCCCGCATCGTCATGGAAAGTGGCGAAGAGATTGTGGAGAAGTGGAAGGAAAAAGTCAGCAAGCGTCTCCAATATCGATTGAAGTCTGAAGACCCTCCTGAGGCTCCCGAAGAGGCGACGGTTGCTGAGGTTGAGGAAACTCCGGCAGCGGCTGACCCGGTGGAAGAAGCATCGGAAGTGGTCGCTGAGACAGAAGTTTCGGCCGAAGCTCCTGCCGAAGAAGCCGAAACCGAAGCGGTCGAAATCGTGGAAGAATCAGTTCCAGAGGAAGCTCCCGATGAGACGCCGGAAGCTGATGAGGAAACCGAAGCGGCGGAGCCTGAGTCCGTAGACTCTGCCGACGAAGCTCCCGCCGAAGAAGCGCCGGAGGAAGAAGTCCCGGCCCCCGCGAAAGAGGAGGGGCCACTTCTGAAGTCGCCCGAAGAGTTGGCCCGCCATTTCCGGGAACACTTCGCGGCAGAGGCTGTGATCGAGTCGAAGAAAGCGGTGGTTCGGGGCGACGTTCAGGGACGCAATCTTTCTCAGGGGCTGCTCGTCCATTTGAAGCAGGAGAGCGAGAAGCTTCGTCGTGGATTTCCACTTCCTTTAATCCAGGCGCTCTGTCGTGACTTTGAGAAAGAGGGCCTTCGTTTCTTTAAGCGCGGGAAAAAGGCGCTCCACGTCTCAAGCGTGAGGCCGAAAGGGATCAATGAATCAGTCTCTCTGACGGGACATGTCCAGGCGATCCTTGATCGAATTTTGGCGAAGCCGGGAACGAAGGTGATCGATCTCCTCGTTGAGCTGGCCGATGACTTTGTCCAGCCGGAAAAAGATCAGGCCCCGGAATCGCTTGCGCTGACCGACAAAGCCAAGACGGTCCTGAAAGATCTTCGCTGGCTCACTTCGGAAGGTTACGTCATCGAATTTCCCGACACAAAGCTCGCTCTCGGAAAACAGCCGAAGCAGGGTGAAGCAACTCCCGCACCGAAGAAAAAAGCTCCCGCAAAGAAAGCGGCTTCTAAAAAAGTAGCGGAGGTGAAGGAGGAGGCTCCGGCGTCCGCAGAAGCCAAGGTCGAAACCACTCCGGCGGAGACGGTCGAGGTCCCCGCGACGGAGCCTGAAGTGGCGGCCGAAGAGAAGGTCGAAGATTCTGTCGTCGAGCCTGCTGAGGCCTTGATTCCGGAGGAACCGGTCGAATCTGAAGCCGCGCCTGAGGAGGAAGCCGCGCCTGAGTCACCGGCGCCCGGGGAAAACGCAGAGCCTGAAGAGAAAGCTTAGTCGTCAGATCGAAGCGGAACGATATTCGTTTCGCCGGTCTCTGATCACGAAATGATGTGGTGCGCCGTGAGGAGGCGATGCACGGCCGCCCGCAGTTCACTCGGAGCGTAAGGCTTTGGCAGGACCGCCCGGAAGCCAAACGCTTCAGGGTTAGCCATGGCGGGGGCATCGGAATATCCGCTGGAAACGATCGCGAGAATGGCGGGATCCATTTCCGTGAGTTGGCGCATCGTTTCGACTCCGCCGAGACCGTTTTCGATCGTGAGGTCGCAGATGAGGAGATGAAAACGGGCCCCTTCATCCATCGCTTCCTTGTAGACTGAGATGGTATCGTTTCCGTCCTTGGTCTCGACGACCTCATGCCCGGCGCGGCGGAGCGTTGCCGCCATGAGACGTCGGATCGGAGCATCGTCTTCGAGAATGAGAATACGGGTTCCAACGAGAAAGTTGTCGGCTTCGGTGCCGTTGAGTGGCCCGAGTGCCGGCAAGTCGAGATTTGCCATGGGGAGTTCACCTCCCGAGGTCGTGTCGAGTTCCCCCCCGGTTTCTCCGGTAGGTCGCTTGCCAAGCGGGGCGCAGAAGGTCGCGATTGTCCCTCTTCCCTCCTTTGACTGAAGCTGGATAAATCCGGAATGCGCTTTCGCAATCGACTCGCAGACGGTCAGTCCGATTCCGCTCGCATTGTTTTCGGGGCGGGTTGTGAAGTAAGGCTCGAACACCTGATCGAGTGCCTCTGCGTTCATCCCGTGTCCTGTATCGATCACTTCGATGAGAAGGTGGTCCTCTTTCATCGGAGAATGCGAGCCTTTGACCGCCTTGACTTCGTCCGGGGTGATGCGGGCACTTCTCACGATGAGGACTCCTCCCTGAGACATCGCGAGGGCGGAGTTGGCAATCAAGTTTTCGACAAGGCGACTGACCTGCGCGGGATCGATATTGGCAATCAATTCCGGATCGGCTCCCTGGAATTGATAACGAATCTCCGGGTGCTGAATTCGGTGTTCTGTCAGGATTCGGCGAATCAAATCCGAGATCCGGGTCTGCTTTCGAATCGGTCTCCCGCCCTGGGCAAAGGTCATCAACTGGTGCACGAGTCCGGTCGCGTGAGCGGCGGCCGCCTGCGCTTCGCCGAGGAGGTGGTGAAGCTCGATGTCCTCGGGCTGGCGTTCGCGGGCGAGGCTGATGTTTCCGGTGATCGCGGTGAGGCGATTGTTGAAATCGTGGGCAAACCCGCGAGCGAGCAGCCCGAGTCCTTCGAGGCGCTGCTGACGAAGGGATTCGGCGTCTTCCTGCTTGCCGGAGGTGATGTCCGTAAAAAGAGCGAGAACGCCTTCATCAGTACGGTAGGAGCGCACCTCGAACCAGAGCCCGCGAGTGGAGTCATTGAATTCAAAGCGGTTGCTTCGCCCTGTCGCAAGGGGGCGATGGAGGGGTTCGTCGTAGTCCTCAAATTCCGCGGTCGAGAACCGGTCCCAGAAGGAGAGCCCAACGAGGTTTTTTCCGTTCCCGAAAAGAGAAGTCGCCTCGCTGTTGGCGTAGCTCACCTTGCCTGAATTACTGATCTTGACGAGAGGATCGGTGACGTCATCGATGAGCGGGGAGATTATCGACTTCACCTCTTCCGGTGTCGGAGGAGTCGGCAGAGCGGGAGGAACAGAAAACCCTGTCGCGGCTTCAGCCGGTTTCCGATGACTGATCATCTCGCGAAAAGCCGGATTACTGGAGAGGGCGGCGATCTTCTTCAGCGCGTCGGCCCGCGCCGGGGGAAGGTTTTCGCGCGGAGCTTCAGGATCGAAAGCTTTCGAATCCGCGTGAGCCGCTTCCGTTTCTGCCTTCGTTAGAATCGTGATGACGCCGACGACTTCACCTTCGTCCGAGCGGATCGCGGAAGATTTTTCCTTGATCGAAATCGACTCGCCGGTTCGGCTTCTGAGACCGGTCACGGCTCCGTCCGTTTCCGTGAAATCGAGGACTTCGCTCTGCTGTTTTTCGATCGCCTCCTCAAGGTTCCACCCGGAGAGTTGTGCGGCGGCTCGATTCAGGTAGACCGTTTTCCCATCACGATCAGCGACGAAAACTCCTTCGATCAGCTCCGCGGCAACCGCAGCGATTCCCGGAAGTTTTGCGGTGAGGGCTTCGACGGCACTGCCCCGCTCTGCGACGGCGTCGAGACAGGCGGCAAGTTCGGCATCACTGAAAGGCTTGCGAATGAATGCGGCCGGTTTTGCTCCGCTTGCCTGGTCGTAAACGGCATCTTCAGAGTAGCCGGTGACAAAAATCACGGAGACCTGATGTTTTTCGCGAAGCTCTTTGGCGAGAGTGACCCCGGAATCCGCGTTACCAAGGTCGATATCGATCAGGGCGACCTCCGGAAGAATGTTCGCCACGGACTCCCTCGCTTCCTCAGCATTACCCGCGATACCGGTCACGGAAAATCCCCGACGATGCAGGATCGCCTCGATATCACGAGCCGTGACGCCATCGTCTTCGACGATGAGAACTTTCAGGCTTTTATCGGAGGAAAGGTCCATGGAGGAGGAGTGGCTTGTAGCCGGCACAGGCTAGCGTGAAAACTCTGATATTTACAGACGAAATTCCCAAACTCTGCCGGTGAATTTCGATTTCAGGAACTAAGCCTCTGTATTCCAGCGTTTCAGTGCGGAAGATTGAAGGTCCATCCGCGATGAGAATCTTTCACTGTGCCGGACATTTGGCCGCCCATTTGTGCCACGAGAAGCTTGATTGTCTCCGTCTCATCCTCTGGAAAACGGGAGGACTGAAGATTTTCGGCGAGAAATTCAAGAAAGAGTCCGCCCTCATCTGAGTCGATGAAAGAAAACTGGATTCGTGGGTTCGATCCCTGTTTTCGATGCGCGATGACCAGTCGAATCAACTCACCGATTAGCAGTGCCATCGGCGTGATGCGGCTTGCGCTCAGCTCAAGACTGTCCGGACCATTCAAAAACACGAAACGCTCGCCTGGTCCCAGTTGGAGGAGGCGGGCGGCTTCGTCGGATACCTGACGAATCAGCGAGCCCACGAGAATAGTATCTCCCGTCGGGATGGCGCAGGCAAGAGCACGCAGGCGAAGCTGCCATTTCACAAGGCTCTCATCGTTCATCGCATCGTGCGATTCGATGCTGAAGAGACTCGTTACCATTTGCAGTTGATTGCGAAAATGATGCTGGGATTGCTCTGCAGGCAGGCCTGTTGTACTGCTTTCAGCGCCGCTGATGAGAATGGCGAAAGTGATTGCTTCGCCGGCGTCGGAGAGCGAGCAAATTTCCAGGGTCGTTTCCAATGGCGAAGAGTCGCGGCGTTTGATCCTTCCATGAAACGCCGAAGAGTCCCCCGGTTCCCGGCCGGTCGGCAAATGCTGGGCGACGAGCATGCACGAGGTCTCGTCGAGTAGCGCGGTGAGTGGATTGCCAACGAGATCATTGCCTGAGTCACGGACCAATTCTCTGACCGCCGCGTTGGCCTGAAGGATCTTTCCATTTCCATCAGCGATCACGGCAGGGAGGCGCATGAAATCAAAAGCACGGCTCAACTGAAGCTTTTCCTCTCTTGTTTGACGGAGTTCGGATTCATTTCGAACCACCGCGAGAATTTGACCATCGCCAGCGGACGAGAGGGTGACCGCAAACTGTACCGGTTGGTCCTGCTGGCTGAGAAGATCGGCATGAACGATTTTCCCGGCTTCGATCAATTCCTGTTTCGGGTCTGAAAGTAGTTCGCCGAGCGCAGGCCAGACCGCAGTGATCTTTTGTCCCCGCCACGAGTTGAGCATGTCGAGCTCTTTCCACGGGTGAGGTGGCGGGGCAAAGTCGGCGACGGTGAGGTCGTCGTCGATAAGGAAGATGAGATCAGGAACCGCATCGAGAAGCGACTTCGCTTTTCTGGCCACGAGTTGAAGCCGCTCCGTCAGGAGCACTTCGCTCACGCTTCCGGGACCACCGGTGAGGTAGAGTGCCATGGAAGGGTCCCCGTGTTTCTCCCCGATGGGGTGATAAGATAGCCTTGTCGTCTTCTCCGACTCTTGCGCACGGATTCTGACCTTCAGTGAGGGAAAGTCACCGCTGCCGTCAGAGTCCAAAAATTCATTCTCGGTTGATTGAAGGCGTTCTGCGTCTTCGGGATGAAGAAGGTCCCCGAAAGCAGACATTCGGATTTCACGGAGCGAGAGATCGACGAACTCAAGGAAAGCGGGGTTGGCATCGATAATCCGACCGGTGCGATCAGCAAGGACGGCTCCGTTTTCCGTTCCCGCAAACAGTGCCCGGAATTTCATTTTCCCATGCCGCTGCGCTTCCTGCGCCCGGAGCGTTTCGGTGACGTCCTGCAGCACGATGGTGATTCCACCGTCACGATGCAGAGAGGACCTGAATTCCACTTCCCTGAGTTTCCCCCTGAGGCTGCGAAGAGAAAAAGTCCGCGTCAGCTGATTCCGCCAGACGTGCTCACGAAATGAGTCGATGACCCGCTTCCGGTGATCGCCGTCTGGACAGAGAGAGGTGAGCCACGCTTCGATCCCACCGGATTCACGAACCGTGGCACCCAGCATTTCGCGGCAGATCACGTTTTCGTGTTTCAACTCCTGCCCCGGTCCGAGGACGATGAGTCCGAAGGGGAATTGATCTGCGATGAGTTCCCAATCCAGAGATCCAGTAGAAGATCCCTCAATAGGGGAGGCTGGATTGGTGTGGTGCGAAACAGTCGGTTCGATCGATCCGGGTACACCAAAAGGATTCGGGGTACGATTCAATGAATCATGACCCGTTGAGCCAGGCTTTTCGCCGGTTGGTTCGTGGATTGACAAAAACGGTGCAGGGAACGGAGTGGAAGCTGAGTTAGTTAAGAAAACTTAATCAACTCCTGCAAGCGATTTGTTGCCCTTCACCCCCTGATTTGTTATTTAATCAGTCTTTTCGTCACTCCTTGACTTTAACGCAGGTAGAAATGCGTAGACCACCGCTCCGATTCCGAGGGTGAGAAGGCCGAAAAGAAACTCGGTTGTGCGATCTTTGAGCTGAAACCAGAGCACATAGCCGCTGATGAGGGCAAAAATCGCCGGGGTGAAGGGGAAGCCCCAGGCCCGGTAGGGACGCGGAATGTCGGGTCGTTTCAGTCGAAGGTAGAAGACTCCGATGACGACCATGAGCGAGGAGATCGTCAAGAGTGCCTGAACGTAGTTAATGAGCTGCTCGAAGGTTGCTGAAACGAGGAGAATCATGACGATGACGCTCTGAACGAGGATCGCAATTCCCGGAACGCCATTTCGATTTGTCCGACTCAAAAGGCTGAACCCTTTGTGATCGCGACCAATTGCAGCGGAGACTCGTGGGCCGGCCCAGACCATCGAGCTGATCGATGAGATGAGTCCAAATCCAATGAGAATGCCCATCGCGACTCCTCCTTTTGGGCCGAGAAATGTTTCCGCCGCGATGAGTCCGACTTCGGCTTCGCCGGCCATGTCCCCGATCGGAGTCGAATAGAGGAAAGAGGCGTTAATAAACAGATAAAGAGCGGTGACGACCGCCGTTCCAATAAGCAATGCGAGCGGAACATTACGTTCCGGCTTTTTCACCTCATCCATCATGTAAGTCGCTGCGTTCCAACCGGTATAGGCGTATAGCACATAGACAAGCGAGATCGCAAATGGCCCTGAAGTGATGAGGTCGAGATCGCCCTCCGCGGGAAGAAATGAGACGGGCTGCCGGGTCCCGAGAACAAACCCGAGAAGACCGAGAACGATAATCAGGGCAACTTTACCGTAGGTGAACCATTCCTGAAATTTTCCGATGAAGGAAACCTGCCCGAGATGAATCATCGTCACGAGAAGCACCGCCGGAATTGAGAACCAGAACGAGGAGCACTCGAAAATATTGCCGAGATAAGTGCCGAGGAGAGTGGCATTCAGCGCAATCGGAGCAGCAAAGCCGACCGTGACCGAGAGCCATCCTGCAAGGAAGCCGATGAAAGGATTCCAAGTCTCGGAGAGGAGGTGATATTCCCCGCCGGAACGCGGAAACATCGAGGCCAGCTCGGCGTAGCACAACGCCCCGCAAAAAGAAATCACTCCGCCGATAAGCCAGAGGAGAAGAATCGGGAAGCCGGAGGGAATTCCCGCGACCTGGAAGCCGAGGCTCCCGAAAACGCCCGTGCCAACCATGTTGGCAATGACGATTGCGACAGCGGTGAGAAGGCCGACTTTAGCGGCAGTTCCAGAGGAGGATTGAGTCATCTAAACAGGGTTGGGTCAGTGATGCAGCAGGGTTGGGTCAGGCTTGGAGGCGCGGCACTTCGTGATACTCCAGAGCCCATTCCCGCATGAAGCGGACCAGCTCGGGGACAATGCGATAAAGGATAAACTCGGGATTGTCCGGCGTGCCGAGATATTGTTTCAGCAAGGGGTTTTGCTCCCAGATGGCGTTGATTGTTTCAGCCTCTGTCACCACTTCGGCGCGTCCGGTGATGCGCACTTGATCGTGATCCGGGGCAAGGTAGGCCAGTTCCACGGTCGGGTTCGCCGCAATTTCGGCGGTTTTATGGTAGGAGGCGAGGTTGGCGACGTAGATCGTGAAATCACTGTCGACCTGAACGGGCGAAACGGGGCGGACCCGTGGTTGCGAGCCGCCCTCAATTGTCGCGAGCATCGGGAACTTCGCGGCGCGGATCGTGGCGTGTGCGATTTCGTGAAGGCGGGCGGGATCAACCGGTTCGGGGCGAGGTTTCATGAAAAATGAGGCTCGGAGTGAGGTGAGGTATGATAGTTAACTTGACGCAATTCAACGCTAATCTTCGACGAAATGAAGCGACTTTTTCTCCTCTTTCTATTTCTCGCGCTTCTTGTGATCGTGCCGTTTTTAATTTGGGGCAACCACTTCGAGGAGTCGATGACGCTGGAGAACACGGTCGCGCGACTGCAGGCGATGGGCGCGTGGGCCTGGGCGGTCGGAATCGGCCTCCTTGTGATCGATCTTTTTCTCCCCATTCTCGGCACGGTCGTGATGTCGGCTCTTGGCTTGATTTACGGATGGTTTCTCGGGGGCATTCTCTCCGCGTTCGGTTCGATCGTTTCCGGAGTGCTTGCCTATTGGCTTTGCCGAAAAATGGGACGCCGCGCCGCAGGGTGGCTTGCGGGAGAGTCGGGGCTTGCAGAAGGGGAGCGACTCTTCCACGGGGAAACGGGCGGCTGGCTCGTCGCGCTTTCCCGCTGGATGCCGGTTCTCCCCGAGGTCGTCGCCTGCATGGCGGGCTTATCGAAAATGTCGTTCCGGCGGTTTTTTGCGGCGCTTTGTGTGGGCAGTATTCCGATGGGGTTTGTCTTCGCCTGGATCGGAGATGCCGGGGAGAAAACCCCGGGAATGGCATTACTCCTCAGTGCCGGATTGCCGCCCGTGATATGGGGCGTTTTCCGGTTCATTTACCTGAAGATGAGTCGGCCCTCAGCTTGAGAGAGAAACTTCCCCGGGAGGCGCTTCGATGAATGTTTTCCAGCTGACATGCGCGATGCGCTGAACGGCGGCCTGTGAGAAAAAGGGACGCCAGCGAGGTTTCTTCGGCTCGTTGAGCAAGCGCATGTTCGCCTGCGCAGGGAGCTTATTGGCTTTGCGGGTGTTGCAGCGAATACAGGAACAGACCACATTTTCCCAGGACGTTTCACCTCCTTTTTCCCGGGGGATAACGTGGTCGAGATTCAGGTCACGATTCTCGAAGCGCTTGCCGCAGTATTGGCAAGTGAACTTGTCGCGTTCGAAGACGGTTTGCCGACAGAATTTTAAGTCCTGCTTGGGGAGGCGGTCATAGCGGTTGAGGACGATGATCGAAGGCGTTCTGATTTGATGTGAGACTGAGTGCAGAATATCCTCACCGGAATAGGTCGTGGAAAGTTCCATCCAGGAAGAGGCATCGTGCGTTTGAAATCCTGCTTCAGGATCCGTATCGACGACCTGCGCGTGTCCCACGAAAAGGAGCCCGATGGCGCGTTTGACGCCACAGATATTGACCGGCTGCCAGAGCCGATTCAGCACCAGAACCTGACTTGAGAGGGAGTTCATGGATGACTTGGACCACGGGAGACTAGAGCGAAAAAAGAGTGCTTCAAATCGCTTTTTCTGATAAAACATTCCTCCCCCGCTCAGAAATGAGTGAGGGGAAGGCGTTTAGTCTCCGTTTTGAGACCGGGAAATGAGATTTTTCCACTTGGCGGAGACCTGATTCCGTTGCACAGTTCCGACCGAAGCACATTCGAAACTCACGAGAATATAGACAGTTACATGACTTCCCTGACCGGCCTTTTCCAAAGACCGAAGGCGACGGCAAGTGCCATCGTGGCGATTTGTTGTGTGCTGGTCGCCGGGTCACTGAAAGCGCAGGATAATCTTGATCCAAACGATATTTGGTATCGCGGTTTCCTTCTGATTCGGGCTTCAGAGGATGCGAAATTAAGAGAGGATTACTTAACTGCCCTCGCGAAATTAAATGAGGCGATTCCTCTCTACGATCATCTCGCGCAGACGTTTCCTGACTTCCAGCCGGAAATCGTGAAGGGAAGACGACATCTCAATGCGGAGGCTCGTGATGAGATCAAACAGCTGATGAGAAATCCGCCACCGTCCTTGCCGACGCCCCGTCCGCAGGCGCCACCGGTGAATCCTGCGACGGCTCCGAATTACGCCGAATCAATTCCTTCTCCGCCGATCCCATCCTATGGAGGCGCCCGCTCCCGCTCGATGGAAATCGAAGACCCTGATCAGGAGTTTTCCCTCCCAAGTTGGAATGATGGCTCGAGCCAGGTCCTCCCGCGGGTCGCGACCGCCACCGGCTCCGGAATGCCACGAGTCGAAACACGCCGCGCACCCTCCGTCGGTTCGATCGCGAACTCGCTTCACGAAGATTTATCACAGAAAGACTCTTTAATCAGTTGGCTGAACAACGAGAACCTCAAACTCCGCACCCAGTTGTCGCAAAGCGAGTCCGAACTTGGCGCGGTCCGGGCGGAACTGACGCGTGCGCAAACCAATGTCCTTGATCTAAACCGGCGTGTCGCCGAGGCGGAAAGTTCAGCGGGTGGAGTGACCCAGCAGCGGGTCGATGATTTGAAGAGCCTCTTGAAAGACGCAACCAATCAGCTGCAGGAGTCGGTGGATCGAAATGCAAAACTGGTTGCAGCACTCAATCAATCTCAGGGCGAAATGAAAAAAATGCGCAGTCGCCTTGTCGATGTCGAGCGCGAGCGGGATAACCTCGCCGAAGTCGTTCGCGGCGAAGCCAATGGGGGAAAGGCTCTCAAGGAACTGATGGATCGCAATCGCGATCTGACACTCAAACTCGACCGGGCTGAGCAGCTCGCGACGAGTCTGTCTGAGCTTTCGAAAGAGAAAGATCAGGACATTGCGATGCTGAAGACCGAGATCACGAGGATCAAGGTTGAGCGTGATAAGTTGCTTTCCGACAACATGGGTCATCAGCAAACGATTGAGGAACTCAAGCGGAAGCTGGAAATGCTCTCCGACGGTTTGACCCAGGAGGAGCGAAATTCCATCGCCTCCGCCTCCCCGGTAGAGCGACAGGAGAACGAGCTGCTGCGTTCTCTCGTCCTGAAGCAGTTGCGTCGTCAGGCGCAGATGAAGCAGGCGAAAGAGTTACTTCTCCGACAGCTCGATAAGGTCGGGTCCCGCTCGGACACGCTCCTCGGATTAGTCGAGGACATGGCGACCGGTTCTCAGCTCACCGAAGAGGAAAAGGCTCTTTTCAAATCTCCGCAGTTCCAGGAAATCGTCGATGCGGCTTCTTCGGGTGAGCCTTTCAGCCCTTCGGAAGCGGCGGCAGAGGCCGCCAACAGCATGTCGGCAACGCTGGTTGCGGCAGGGACGGGGCCGGCTTCTGATGAAGTCGTGAAGGAACAGAAAATTTCCGTCGAGCTTTCGCAAATCGAGAAAGCAGCGCGGCTTGACTTTAGTGAAGGGCGCTACAGCGAAGCGGAGGCCGGATTTCTTGAATACCTGCGCTATCGTCCCCGTAATGTGGCCTGCCTCTGTAACCTCGGCGTGCTCAAGATTGCGGTGAAGAATTACTCGGAAGCAGAATACTATCTTGAGAAGGCTCTCGCGATTGAGAGTGATTCCGGTCTGGCTCATTACCTTCTTGGACGGACTTATTTCCTCCAGAATAAATTAGACGAAGCGCTCACGAAACTTGAAGAGGGCCTCGCCTTTGACCCCCAGAACGCCAAGGCGCACAACACGGTGGGCGTCATTTCAACGCGCAAAGGTTGGGTTGCCCGGGCAGAGAAAGCGTTCACGAGTGCGGTTTCCATCAATCCAAAATACGGCGATGCGCATTTCAATCTTGCGGTGCTCTACGTGACCCGCGATGAGCCAAATCCGAAGGCGGCTGAGAAGCATTACTTTGAGGCACTTCACCTCGGTGTCCCGCGAGATGCGGCGATCGAGGACTTTCTCAAAGAAGCGGAGGCGGCCGGTCCCGCAATCGGAATGCTGCCCTGATCTCAGGATAGGCAGGCAAAGAGTAGAGAATTGCCGGAAGTGTAGAATCGACCTCCCGGTCGATTGGCGTTTGCTACGGGGAGCAGCAAACCGGGAAGTCTAAGCGATGTGCTCAGGGTTCAATCCCGTGCTCGGCAAAGAACACTTTCATCTCATCGACATCGAAGTCGGCAAGGATGAGTTCTCCGTAGGTGAGGGTGGGAGCACAGGTCTGACCGGAGAGCTGCTGCATCTCGGCATACCTGGCGCGGTCGGCGATGACATCGATACCTTCATAGGCAAATCCCTCGCGCTCGAGATAAGCAACGGCATCGACGCACCAGGGGCATCCGGGTTTGAGGTAGACTTTGAGTGTTGGCATTTCGGTTCAGGGAATTGATGGAGCGGCGGGAAGCTGTTTTGGAGTGTAGCCCTTCTTCTCGAGCAGATCGATGACACTGATTTCACCGGCAAGATGAGCAGCGCCAACGATAAAGAGCACAACTTCATCGCCTTTCAGGGCCTCTTCAATCGACGGAATCCAGTTTCGATTCCTGTCATCGAGGAGCAGCTTTTTCACTTCCGCCTCTTCAGCAAGTTCAGAGACGATAATTTCTTCAATGACTTTCGGGTCGCCGCTTTTCCAGGCGGCGATGATTTTGTCGAGTGCCTCGGCTGACTCGCCCTGCTCTTCGATCATTTCGTGGATCATGCGGGTCAGGGTCTCGATCCTGATCTTTTGGAAGATCCCCATTTGGAACGCCATCGTCTCAAGGCCACTGGTGGGTAGGTTATCTTGAACCGCCTTTTGGTAGTATTGTATCTCGATGCCGAGATCAGGTCGTGCGCCATGGCGAGTCGCAGCCATCGAGGTGAGGGTGATGAAAAGAGTGCCTGGCTTCATCTTTTCGAGGATCGCCGCAGGGAGGCCCATCCCACCGGCGTACGATTTGATCGCGGTGATCGTTTCCTCGTCGAAATGATCGCTGAGCGATTCTCCCTCGGGCAGCATGCCCTGCTCGCGAATCGCCATCATCGTGGCGGGGCTCATCATGTCCGCCATGTCGAGTTCGAAGACAAGCCGGTCTGCCAAGGCGTAGACCTCGTCAAACGCGGGTGGGATCGGCAGGTCCTGTTCACGAAGGAGATGAACTGAACCGGCAAGGTAAACCGTCGTTGTTTCGCTTTTCAGCTCCCAGATCGGAGGGCGGGTTTCGATTTCTTCTGCATGGGTCGGGGAGAGAAGGGTAAGAGCCAATAGGGAGCAGGGTATTTTAAACATGACGGGGTGACTGAATTGCGACGATTCGAACTCGTGACAGCAGGAGAAGATGCTGCTTTGCTTCTGTTGATAAAACAAAGAGACTCTCTGAAAATATGAAAGGCATCAAGACAGTTCTGATCGCGGTTTCTCTCACCGGCCTCCTGCAGGCGGATGAATGGAAAAAACACGTCGTCATGGAAAAAGGGCAGAACACCTCTGCGGTGGCCGCTGACTACGATGGTGACGGGGACGTTGATGTGATCACCAGTTACGCAGGTCGGGTCAGTCTTTACCTGGCTCCGGATTGGGAGGAAGTGATTCTGCATCGGTTCCCGAATTTGAAAGGTCGCTGCATTCACAGTGAGACGCTCGACATCGACGGAGATGGTGACATGGACTTTGCGGGGAGCGAGCCGCGGTCGGGTCCGTTCTGGCTCGAAAATCCGGGCGATGGGACGGGTTCCTGGGCGGCGAGGCCGATTGATCACGACATCCGGGGGATTCACTGCATCCTCAAAGCGGACGTTGATAATGACGGGAGTCTCGATTTGATCATTAACAACTTCGAGCCGGACGGTCTTCTCGGTGATTCCGTGGCGTGGTTTAGCATTCCGAAAAAAGTTCATGCCGCACCGCATTGGGATCGCCACGTTTTCGCGGATAAAGACGCGAGGGGAGGAAGTCATTATTTCGGCTTTGGTGATCTTGACGGCGATGGCTGGGGTGAAATCGCGATCGGAGCCAAAGGCGCTCCTTTTGAAGACGGGAACTGGTTTGCCTACTGGAAAAATCCAGGCAAAGAAGGAGTCAAAGGAGCCTGGGAAAAGACGGTCATCGCTGAGGATCAGTTGGCGGCCACGAATATTCTTCCCGGCGATCTCAATGGAGACGGCAAGATGGATTTTCTCGCCTCACGCGGTCACAGCGCGGGAGTGCTCTGGTTTGAAGGGCCTGATTGGAAGGAGCGCGAGATCGATGCGGAAATCAAATCGCCGCACACCCTCGTCCTCGATGATCTCGACGAGGATGGTGATCTTGACGGAGCAAGCTGTGGGTTTGAGTCCGGGCGCGTTTCGATTTATCTCAATGACGGAGCCGCAAATTTTACCCGTCTGGATATCGATCTTGCTCAGGAGTCCTACGATCTTCGGTCGATCGATATGGATGGCGACGGTGACCTCGATTTGCTCAACGCAGGACGGGGCACCGGGAACGTCGCCTGGTATGAGAATCCTCTGAGGTGAGGGGCTTCGGCTTAGCCCGGCAGGGCGACTGCGCTTTTAGACTTTTCTTCGATCTCGGCAAGAAGTCGGTCGAAGGTGGCTTTTCCCGAATCATCCTGCTTCCGTAGCGCTCTGCTGGAGCTGGTCCAAAGAGGTAGATGAACACCGAAGGTAGAGCCTTCTCCTTCAGTGCTGATGCAGAAGGTGTGGCCACCCATGTCAGTGGCCAGTCTTCGCACGATCCAGAGTCCGAGCCCGGTCGAATGTTCTTTCCCTGTGGGGCGCGGCGTCAAACGGGTGAATTTGCCCCAGAGTTTCTCCTGATCCTCTTCAGAAAGACCGGGGCCGGTATCGGAAACGCTGATCGAGATTTCATTTCGCAAAGACGTCGCCGACACTTTCACGAGGCCGCCATGGGGAGTGTATTTGATGGCATTGGAAATCAGGTTGTCGAGAATCTGCCGCGTCGCTCCGGGGTCAGCCTAGGCATCCGGGGACTCCGGTGAAATTTCGTTGATGATTTGGATCTCTTTTCGAAAAGCAAACTTCCGGTAGCCGGAAACGATGTCTTCCACAATTTGGGGGACGAGGCATTGCTCACGGCTGAGATTTCGCTGTCCGTCTTCAATGGCCCGCACGTCGAGGATATTCCGGATGATATCGAGCATGTGATTGCCTGATCGGAGAATCTCCCCGGCCTGAACGTGGATTTCCTCAGGCGTGGGTTCATCGATTTCGCGAAGCAAATCCGCGTAGCCGCAAATGATCGAGAGCGGATTTTTTAAGTCATGAGCGGCGATGTTGAGAAACTCGTTTTTTTGGTGATTGAGGTCCGTGAGTTGCTGATTGGCGATTTCAAGTTTTTCGCTCGCGCGATGAAAGTGGTCTGACGCTTCAAGGCGCCCCTTTTCGAAAAGGAGAGCGAGAAAAGTGAGGAAGAGAATGAGTCCCAGGTAACTGACCGAACTCAGGGCTGAGTTTTGGTAGAGCTCAGAAGCGTTGAGAAATTGGATTCCTTTGAGATCAAGGTAGACAAACGTTGCCGCAGTCGCGGTGCAAACAGCGCACCACCAAATGGCTTCACGAAGCCGCATCAGAAGTAGAACAGTGATCGGCACGGCTGCGAGCCAGGCAAACATGATGCTTTCGCGACCCCCATCGATCACACAGAGTGAGGTGACTCCGAGCATGAGCGCCCCTCCGTAGAGATGGCCCGTTATTGACAAATTCCCCGTCTTTCTAACGATCCAGGGTGCTTGCGCAATCACTAAACCGGAGGCGCCTAGAATGAGGCCGCCCCAATGGTGTCCGAGGAGCAGAAACAAGCCCGAGTAGACGATCGCCATGAAGCCTCCGAGAAGTCCAAAGCGGATCTGAAGTCGGCCCCGACGCAGCGTTTCCTCATCCTCTAAAAGCGAAGGATGCAGGTAGCCATCCATCGGAGCAGGATGATCAAGTTGCTTTGGTGATGTGGATAATCGACTCACACCGACAATTTCGGCGTCTTTTTAATTATGTAAAATATAAAAATTATAAAAAAGACAGTTATGCACCCTCCTCACATCTCAAGAAAGTTTTTCAGAAGTTTCTTACCCTCAGCGGTTAAGATAGATTCCGGATGAAATTGGACGCCACAAATGGGGAATTCTTTATGGCGAAGCCCCATGATTTCGCCCTCCTCGGTTTCAGCGGTTATTTCCAGGCAATCCGGGAAAGTCTCTCTTTTGACAATCAGCGAATGATATCGCGTCGCTTCGAATGGGGAGGGAAGGCCTTTGAAAAGTCCTGTTCCATCGTGCAGCACGGGGGAAGTCTTCCCGTGCATGAGCCGTTCGGCCCTGACAACGTCGCCTCCGAAAACCTGACCGATGCTCTGATGACCCAGACACACGCCGAAAAGCGGTATCTTCTCGCCGAATTCACGAATCACATCGCAGCTGATCCCTGCCTCCGTGGGCGTGCGCGGACCCGGAGAGACACAGATTCGCTCTGGAGCTTTTTCACGGATTTCATCCAGCGTGATCTTGTCGTTGCGATGCACTTCCATCTCCGCTCCCAGTTCTCCGAAGTACTGGACGAGGTTGTAGGTGAAGGAATCGTAGTTGTCGATGACGAGCAGCATGACGGAGAATGTAGAAGTCGCTTCTCCTGCGGTCAACTGAGTCTCTTTCCGCCCTTCCTTCTGAAACTGTTTTACCCGCAGGAACATGCCTTGAATTGAGGGCATTGAAGTTTTACTCTGAAGCGTCAGATTTCGACCTCTCTCCTTTATCGTGGATTTCCAATTTCCAGCAAAGACAAAGCATTTCATGATCGCTGTTTCCAGCTGTCTTGGCATCGTCGTGCTGACTCCGCAGGTGTTGCTGGCTGAGGAAGTTGCGCCGGTTCAGGAGTTAACCGTTGAAATCAAGGTGGAGCCGGCGGACAAAATTGATTATGGGCCGACTCCGATGGCGTCAATCCCGGAAGGCCACGCCAAATCCTTCCACATCCCGGCACCACGAGGATTGATCGTTTCCAGCGAAGGCGAGCCACTGGCGATTAATGAGGTTAAATTCCGGGTCGTCGTGCAGCTGCCTGTCATTGCCGCGAATGCAAAAGAGGCGATCCCTGCCTTGAAGGGGCTCACTGAGGGAATCGAAATCCCCTGGCTGAATATTTCTGAAAATGAAATGACGCGGCACTTTGAGCATCGTGCCTGGGTGCCCTTACCAGTCACGCCGACCCTGAAGAAAGATGAACTGGCGCTTATTCATGATCAGCTTCCGAAAGGGATGTCACTCGATCCGGTTTACGAGCGGGCCTACCCGCAGAAAGAGTTGTTGGCACACCTGATTGGATACATCGGGGACTCTCTTCCCGACCAGCATGGTCCGATTGGAGAGGTCGAGTATGCCTGGCCTCCCCTGATTGGGCGGGCCGGAATGGAAAAGACACTGCACGATGATCTCTCCGGCGTCGATGGCATCGTGGAGCGTCTCTACGACACAAAAGGCAACCTCCTCAATCAGGAAATAGCGCGCCCTCCGCGTCCCGGAAACACCATGGTCCTCTCCATCAATTTGGCGATGCAGAGAAAAGCGGAAGAGGCTCTCGTCAAAACAGGGCGGCCCGGAGCGTTTGTCGCCGTCGATGCCGACACTGGTGATATTTTGGCGATGGTGTCCTATCCATCTTTTGATCCCAACCTCTTCATCGGGGGAATACCTGAGACCACTTACCGTGAGTTGGCAGATCGTGAGGATGCTCCTTTTTTCGACCGGGCTGTCATCGGTGAATACCCTCCAGGCTCGACCTTCAAACCGTTCGTGGCCCTCGCCGGGATGGAATGGGGCACTGTCGATGGATTGGAGACAAAGTATTCCGGTCCCTCCGTGGTTATGATCGCGGGGCGCCCGTTTAAAAACTGGAGTGATTCGAGCGAAGGGATGATGGATCTCCGCTATGCCTTGACGCGCTCCTGCAATACCTGGTTTTACCAGGCGGCAATTCAGATGGGACCGTATGCGATGGCCGATGTGAGTCGTCGTTTTGGTCTCGGGGAAAAGCCTCAAATTCCTCTCCCGGCAGTTGCTTCGGGACACATTCCCAATCCTGATGTCTACGGCGACCTCAAGAGTCTCGCTAATTTTTCGATCGGTCAGGGGCGGGTTCTGGCGTCGCCCCTGCAAATGGCCCTCGCGATGGCGGCGCTCGCGAATGGAACCCATGTTCCGAAGCCACGCCTCATCGTGGAATCACTCGACCCGATCACGAACGAACTGATTAACCGGGTCTCTCCTGAAGTGGCGCATCCTCTCCACCTCGATCCGGCGGACCTCGAGTTGGTTCGCGAAGGCATGTGGGGAGTCGTCAATCATGGACGCGGAACGGCAGGGCGCGCTGCGATGTCGACGCCGGTCGTGTTTGGAAAAACCGGCACCTCAGAATGGGCGGAGGATTCGGAGAAGCGTTCGCTCGCCTGGTTCACCGGTTGGGTTGACACGGCAAAACCGAGGATCGCTTTTGCCGCGATCACTCATGGAAGGCGCTGGGAGACGCTCAGCGGGGGGCGCAGTGCCGCTCCGATTGCGGCAACCGTTCTCCGTGCCGCCTATCAGAATCCGGATCAATATGCAGTGACCCTTCCTGAAGACCGATCCCGACCGAACCCCCGGCTGTCGATGCCTCTTCCCGTCCTGGTCGAGATCACGCCCGAGGAGACCCGTCTGCGGGGCAGAGTCGGAGGTTTCTTTAAAATACTCTTCGGTCAGGGACGTTCCGGGCCGATTGAGGAACAGCCGCTGCCTGCGGAATCGAGTTACATCATGGAATTAACGGCACCCTGACGTGGAAGAGAAACCGACAGAGTCGAAAGACGAAGCTTCCGAAGAGGGAGAAGAGAAGTCGCCGCAGAAACGCTCCGGAGCTTCCCGGTTTTTCGTGGGACTGCTCAAAGGATCTTTCTTTCTCAGCCTTTATTTCGTCGCGGGAGTTGCGGCGGTCGGCGGAGGAGTCGGGTGGCACTATCTCGATGCGAACTCCGGCTATGACTTGAGTAAAGTCAGGGAGTTGGCCGCCGGGGCGGAAGTAGTCGATGCAAGCGGGAGAGAGATCGGCAGAATCGGGGCGACGGACCGGAAGTTAATTGCGAGGGACGATATCCCGGTGGTGTTCACCGATGCCCTCCTTGCCGCCGAAGATCAGCGTTTCTTTTTTCACCCCGGGTTCGATCCAGCCGGAACCCTGCGCGCGGCGATCGCTAACTACCGGGCCGAATCGATCCAGGAAGGTGGCAGCACCCTGACACAACAACTCGCCCGCGACGTCTATGGGCTTGAAGGGCGTCATATTGAGCGAAAGCTGAATGAGATCGCTCTCGCCTTTTGGATCGAGCAGGAATACTCGAAGGACGAAATCCTCGTCCACTACCTTAATCGCATCTATTTTGGGAGCGGCTTTTATGGGGTCGGCGCTGCTGCAAAGGGCTATTTTAATAAGGCGCTCAGCGATCTCACCGTCGATGAGTCCGCGATGCTCTGCGGGCTCATTCGTTCCCCGAGTCGATTTTCCCCGTTTGTGAGTCAGAGGCTCGCTACCGAAAATCGAAACCAGACCCTAAAGCGCATGCTCTCAATTGGTCGGCTTTCACAAGAGGAGTTAGACCGTTTGATCGCTCAGCCAACCGAGGTCGCCAATAATCGGGATCAACGGATCTCCCGGGGCCAGGCTTCCTTTCTTCTCGCGAGAATGGAAAAGGAGACCCGCGAAATTCTCGGCGACCGCTCTCTCGAAGGATTGAAGATTCGCAGCTCCGTTGATCTTGCCTTTCAGCAGTCTGCAGCGTTCGAAATCGACAAGCATCTCAAGCGCCTCCAGGCGGAGAAACCTGAAATTTCAGGACTCGACGAGCTCGAAGGCGCCGCCGTCGTCGTCGAGAACGAGACAGGGAGACTCCTCCTGACCGTCGGGAGTCGCGACTTTCAGGGAAGCGAGTACGACCGCTCCCGGGAAATGAAGCGACCGTCGGGATCTGCCTTTATTCCCTTTGTTTATGCCGCCGCTTTTGAGAGCGGAGACTACGGCCCGATGTCGATCCTGACCGATGCCCCTTTTGACAATCGTGAGATGGGTTTGGGCGGAATGTCAGGAGTTCTCGGCGAGTGGAGCACCGAAAATCCGGATAACCGGTGGGAGGGGGCGATCACAGCCTCCCGCGCCCTGCAACTTTCAAAAAATTCCCCGACGGCCCGTCTCGGTCTGGCGATCGGTCTCGGCCCTGTTTCTGACCTTCTCATGAAAGCGGGGATTCAGAGTCCCCTGCGGGAGCTTTCCGGAAGTCTTCTCGGCGCGAGTGAAATGACGCTTACTGAACTGGTCCGCGCTTACACCATTTTTCCAAACGGCGGCGTGTCGGCCCCGCCGATCGGTTTGATTGAATCAATCAGTCAGGGAGATAAGACCCTTTTCACTTCCCCTCGAGGAGAGAAGAGAGAGCGGGCAATTTCAGAAAAGACCGCCGCTCTAGTTTCAGGCATCATTGGAAACGAGCAGTCAGGAACGACCTCCGCGTTTACCGACGGATGGCACTTTGGGTTCAACGAGCAATACACCTGGGGTGTCTGGGTGGGGAAAGACACTTTTGAATCGATCTACCCTCTGGCGTTTGGCTGCGAAACGGCCGGGCCGATTGCGGAGGCCCTTCTTAAAAACGCGTCGTTTAAGAAAGGCGCCACCGCTCCGGAGTTGAAACAGCTTTCTCATGCCGTGCCGGAAGATTCTGCCCCGGTCATGAAGCGAAAAGCTTCGGTGCAGCCTAAAACGACGGCGCTAATCGGGACAGATCCCTACGGAACCCTTGGACGAAATTGAAGACCGCCTCGACAGCGCCATTGCTTGACGAAGCGGAATGCTCCACTCTTTCCGGAATGAGCAGGGGTAGTGTCGGCGGAACAAATCGAACAGGGTTACGTCAACGATCTAAGAGGGTTGGGTGGTCAACTTTTCTGATCACTTTGACCTTCGCGATGAGCGGCCCGGCTAGCGAGATGCTTCCCGCCAAACTCAAAGAGATTGATGCGGCGGTGGAAAACGCAATCGCGGCCGGAGACATTCCCGGAGCGGTGGTCTGGCTTGAGTCGAAGGGGGAAGTTTATCATCGCGCCTATGGACAGCGAATGATCTCGCCGGGATCGGAAAAAATGACGAGAGACACGATCTTTGACGTGGCGAGTCTGACTAAAGTCCTCGCGACGACGCCTGCGATTCTTCACCTTGCCGAAGGGGGGAGACTCGATCTCAGTGCGCCGATCGCGGACTACATCCCTGAATTTCTCGAAGGCGGGATTCGTCCCGAGCCAAACGATCCTGAAGTGACCGCCGCTGACCGTGAAGCAATCACGGTGCAACATCTCCTCACCCACCAAAGCGGGCTGCCTCCCGGAATATTTTTGAGCGAAGCTGATTTTTGGGGGCACGAAGAAGGAGTGCGCCGTGCCGCGACGATTGGCCTGATCGAGCGCCCCGGGACCCGTTTTAGATACAGCGATGTTAACTTCATTCTTCTCGGGGAAATCGTGAGCCGGGTTTCGGGTCAACGACTCGATGAATATGCTGAGGCGAATTTTCTGGGTCCGTTAGGAATGTATAGCTCCGGCTTCCTGCCGACCGGTCTCGCGCAGTCCCGAATTGCCCCGACCACTGAGATTGTCGATTTCGGGCTCCTCCGGGGCATTGTGCATGACCCAACGGCACGCCGCATGCAGGGGGTAGCAGGGCACGCTGGACTGTTTTCAACCGCCGAAGACATCGCCACTTTTCTCCGGGTCCTGATGAGGGGAACCCCGGTCTCAGGGATTCCGATTTTGAATGAGACCACGCTTGAAGCCGCGACCACCAATCAACTCCCGGCTGAGCTTGGGGTTGAGCGCGGGTTGGGTTGGGACATCGGCTCGGGTTTCGCCTATCAGCGGGGAGAGAAATTTCCAAAGCGTGGCTACGGGCACACGGGCTGGACCGGCACCTCGATTTGGGTTGATCCCGCTTCTGAAACATTTCTGATCGTGTTAGCGAATCGGAATCATCCTTCGGAAAGCGGCCGCATCAAGGACCTCCGCATTGAGTTGGGAACCCTTGCCGCCGAAGCGGTGGGTTACACCGATCCGGTTCCTCTCTCAAAGGCTCCGCCCGTCAGCCGCGTGCAGACCGCCGCCGACGGAGCCGACCTTGTTCTCAATGGCGTCGATGTCCTCGAGCGGGACGGATTCACTGTCTTACAGGGATTGAAGATCGGGCTGATCACCAATCAGACCGGAGTGACCCGGACGCGCCGGTCCACGATTGACCTTCTCGCCTCCGCTGAAGGGGTCGATCTCAAAGCGCTCTTCTCGCCGGAGCACGGAATTCGCGGCGTTCTCGATCAGGAAATCGTCGATGACACACGGGACGCCGCGACAGGCCTTCCTGTTTACAGTCTTTACAAATCAGAGTTTAGAAAGCCTACCGCTGAGCAGGTTAAGGGACTCGACGCGCTTGTCTTCGATATCCAGGATATTGGCTGCCGCTTTTACACTTACATTTCGACGATGGGACTGGCAATGGAAGCCGCCGCCGAGAACGATTTGAAGTTCATCGTCCTGGATCGAGTCAACCCCATCGGAGGGGTGGTCGTTGATGGTCCGATCCGAACTGGCGAGGGGAATGACTTTGTTGCTTTCCACACCATCCCCGTGCAGCACGGCATGACGGTCGGGGAGTTGGCGCGACTCTTTAACGAGGAGCGAAAAGTGGGTGCCGATCTCACCGTCGTTCCAGTTGTTGGATGGGAACCTTCGATGTCATACGACGATACCGGGCTGCCCTGGGTAAATCCTTCGCCGAACATTCGAAGCGCGACCCAGGCGATGCTTTACCCCGGCGTCGGGTTGATCGAGTTCACTAATGTCTCGGTGGGGCGGGGGACCCGCAGTCCTTTCGAACATATCGGAGCTCCCTGGATTCACGAAGGTAAGCTCGCCCTCGAATTGGAGGACGAAGAAATCCCCGGGGTCGCTTTCTATCCGACGAGGTTCACCCCGGATGCCAGTACTTTTAATGGAGAAGATTGTGGTGGTGTCAGGTTTGTCATTACGGATCGTGACGAGTTTCGCCCGATTGATTTAGGCCTCGCTTTGATGCGGATTCTTTATCGCTCTCATCCGTCAACTTTTGAGCTTTCCGAAAAAGGGAATGTTCTTTTGCGCCACGGGGCGACGATTGAAGCCATTGTGCAAGGTCAGGATTCTCAGCAGATTCGGGAGGGCTGGGGAAAGGGACTCAATGATTTCTTGAAACGTCGCGAAGCTTTCTTAATTTACCCACGATAAAAACCATCGCGATTATGGGCAGACGATCAAACAACGGAAACGGTGAGGACAAGAACGACATGTCACGACTCTCGGCGGAGAATTTCGAGCGTCCTGTTCTCGACACGCCGAACGATTCGAAGCGAATCCTCATGCATTCCTGTTGCGCTCCCTGTGCTGCCGAAGTCATGGATGCCCTCGCCGCTTCTGACATCGAGACGACGATCTTTTTTTACAATCCTAACATTCATCCGCGTGACGAATACGAGATCCGGAAAGAGGAGAACATCCGCTACGCCGAAAAACTCGGGATGGAATTTATCGACTGGGATTACAACGCCAAAGACTGGTTCGACCGGACCAAAGGGATGGAAGACGAACCGGAGCGGGGGATTCGCTGCACCGAGTGTTTTGACATGCGCTTTGAAGTCACCGCCGATTATGCCGCTGAGCACGGATTCGATTTGATCTCCAGTACCCTCGGAATTTCCCGCTGGAAAAACATGCCCCAAATCAACGGCTGCGGAGAGCGCGCCGCTGCTCGTCATTCCGGAATGCACTACTGGACCTACAACTGGAGAAAGGAAGGCGGGGCCCAGCGCATGATCGAAATTTCGAAGCGGGAGGAATTCTACCAGCAGGAATACTGCGGTTGTGTCTACAGCCTTCGCGATACCAATTCCTGGCGTGAACAAAACGGTCGTGACAAGATCAAGCGCAAGGTCAAGTTCTACGGGCGTGAGGGCGTGGTTGAGGATTGACGCTTTGATGATGCCGGACTAGCTTTATTTTATGAAGGTTGCGGCTTCTTTATCACTAATTTGCCTATTGGTTTCCGTTCCGGCTGCTTGGGCCAGCGAAGCACTCTCTGAATTGTCGAATCAGAAAATGGCGGCGGTCGAGCGAGCGGTGTCTCCGATCAATACGCAATATGTTGAGGAGTTAGAGAAACTTGTGAAACTCCTCACCACCACAGGCAATCTCGAAAGCGCTGTAACGGTCAATAGCGAGATCAATCGGGTCGAACGTGACCCCATCGAGGTCGTCGAAATACCCGAAGCGGACCCGCGTCTAGTCCTCTTGAGTGAACAGCGGGCTTCTGCCATCGAGCGCGTGCTGGGGCCGATCAATCAAGTCTACAGAGGGCAAGTTCAGCAGCGTTTTGAAGCTGCCCGAAAAGCCGGAAATCTCAATGATGCGCTCGCTTTCGAGAAAGAGTTGGACCGCATACGTATCGATGATGGAGGAGCGATGGCGGTAAGTGATGTATTCTCGAAGGAAACGTTGATTGGCACTGTTTGGGGTGAGGAAGACGGCGGGGATCGGAACATGTTTCGTGTGGACGCTGATTTGATGCGGGTGTTGCTGTGGCAGGCGGACGGAAGTTTTGTCGAGGGGCATTATAGGAATTGGAGTCTTCATGACGCGAAGCGTCGGGAGATATCAATCGACTTCCACAGTGGCACGGAGCAACTGGAAGTGAATTCCAGGTTAAGCAAAATGGCGAACGAGAAAAGAGTAATGGTTCGTTTTGAGGAGCTGGAAGAGAATTGAAAGACTCTCTTGAATTCATCGAGAAGTTGCGACAAGGTCCCAGCGCTGGACAGCAGTTTAAAAATGCTCTGCTATCGAGCATCACGGAGGGATGGCTGAGCCCGGTTTAAGGCGCTCGATTCGAAATCGAGTGTAGCGCAAGCTACCGTGGGTTCGAATCCCACTCCCTCTGCCATTATTTTTGTAAATCCCTGATTGTCAACTAACTCGTTGAAGGTCAATGCATCCCATTTGAGGAAAGTGCGCGTTTGATGTAAATTAATGCATGCAAACGATGGGAAAAATCAGAGGCCTCAGAAAGAGAAATAACACTTACGAAATTGTCCGCGCAATACCTTCCGAATTGCGGGGGAAAGGGCCATACGTGACGACTAGCGGCAGGAAGAAGGCACAGATCGTTCGATCTCTGAAGACAACGAGCTATGCCGAAGCAAAGGTTCGTGTGGATGAGGAATCAGCAAGGATCAGCAACGAGTTCGAGCTGGAGCGATTCAAGCTGCGGAATCCAGACATATCGAGATCGGGCGTGCGGCGGGCGAAGATCGCGCTGAATGACAAATGGCTGCGGAAAGTTCCTATGAGTAAGGTGAATGTCGAATTGGAGTTTCAGGCATTCTTCGTTTCACTGGAGAAAGAGTCTGAGCAGAGCATCGCGGAGACGCTTGCCACGGCGTCGGACTCTCAAATCATCGAGGTGGTTAGCGACCTGCAACACGACATCGGCGATCTGATGGAGATTGAGCGATCACACGGAGTGATCGTGGAACGATACTTCCATAGGAAAGGAATTGTTCTGGTTAACGATGATGAGCCGCGTTTGCAAAATTTTACAAACCAGATGCGGCTGGCGCTGCTCGAAAACGCTCAACGTAATCTTGTGCGGCTACGAGGTGATATTCCTGTGTGCGAGAACATTCTCTTCAGGGATCTCTCAGCCCGGAGTCCGCTTCATGCGATTTCAACGATAGGCAACTGCGCCCATCCTCTTTCGGAACTGTGCGAGAGACACTACGCTGATCTTTCACAAACAGCGAAGAGGGGTTCGTTAAAGTCTTTCCCTGCCACTTACCGGATTTTGAAAGAGGTCTTCGGCGCAGATCGAGAAGTATCTCAGATAACCCAGGAGGACATCAGAAGCCTCTTGGAGATGTTGGAGAGATGCCCCAAGAACGCGAAGCAGCGGTTCCCCAAACTGTCTTTTATCGAGGCGATAGAGCGCTGTGATGGTAATCAAAATGTTGAACTTATTGGAAGAAAGACGCAGAAGCACTACCTCGACCGGATCAGGCTGGTTTTCGAGGCAGCGGTAAACTACGAATGGGTTGGTAACTCTCCGGTGAAGAAACACTTTTCAAAGCGGTTCGATAATCTTCCTGACGTGGAGACTCCCCAATTCACCGTTGAGGAGCTGAACAAGCTCTTTCGCGCTCCCCTTTATTCAGGCTGCGTGGACGACATGCAGAATTACAAGAAGCCGGGAGTTAACAATCCAAGGCGAGGGCGATTCTGGCTTCCGCTTCTAGCACTCTTTCAGGGTGTGCGCCTTGCCGAGGCATGCCAGCTATACAGCCATGATGTCGGGGAGGAAGATGGTATCCCTTATATTTCAATCACGCTCGGTGAGACTGAAGACGAACGCGAGATCAAGAGTCTGAAAACGAAGAGTTCAAACCGGAAAGTTCCAGTTCACAAAGAGCTTATTCGGATGGGATTCATGAATTATGTGGACTCGATGAAGGGTGAGGGAGAGGAACGATTGTTTCCAGAGATCAGCATTAGTGCTGGTGGCTCTTTGAGTGAAAACATGACCAAGTGGTTCAGCCGATTTGTTGAGTCTGTATTTCAAATGAAGGTCGCCACGTTTCATAGCCTGCGGCACACGTATCGGGACGGGCTTAGAAATTCAGCCCTTACAACCACGGAGGTGGCTGAAGCTCTCGGAGGGTGGGGTATTGGCGGCCGTAGCTTGGAGGCGCACTACGGAAAGGGATATAAGCTTAAAGTTCTTCAGGACGAAATTGAGAAGCTTGAATATAAGGGCCTCGATTTGAGCCACCTGTATCAGGAATAGTCCGAGCATGGAAATTAGACTCGCTGATGGTGACACCCCCTTCTATGAAGGCGTCTATGTTGACGTGGACGGTCTGGTTGTTTTCGTCTGCCCTAAGTGGGCGCATATCGCGGCGGACAGGACTCCGCTGATCTGTCACGGGGAAGGGGCAGAGGTTGATCAACTGATGCGAGAGATCGCTGCTGGGGCTGAAGACTGCGGATCGGTTCTCTTCACTCGCGACCCAAGGTTTCTGCTGATCGGGCTACGGTATCTTCTCTTTGAGAGCAGCGGTCGGCGCGGTGACGATATGAAGAACTTTCAAGGAGATGTGAAGAAAGCAGGCACACAGTATCCGATACTCCGGAGAAAGTCGGATTCAGAAATCCGGAAGTGGCTGTGACGAAACTGTTAATCTGATCATTGCCGCTAACTAGGAGGATTCAAGAAATGGGCAATTCCCAAAAAGCTCGGCAGGAAGGGGGATCGAGGAGATTGAACTTCTCGAAAAGTTACCGGTCTGAGAAGTTGCTGCGTTCCACAATTTGAGATCAGTTTGTAAAATTTTACAAACGGTGGGGCGAAGAGATTCTATTCCATCTTTTCGACTTCGTTTAGCAACTCACCGAGAGAAATTTCCATTGCTTCAGCGATTGCGGCATACACAAAAAGAGTGTAACTATTCAGGTCAGTTGCACCATGCCGAGTCCCATGGTTTGAGACAAGCTC